>NC_015717.1:2212000-2528000 GCF_000253295.1 Hyphomicrobium sp. MC1
AACGTCAGATTCTACGGTGTCACGCACACGGGCGGGCTCACCAATATAATTTACTCGGACCCCACCCCATGGAGCGCAAGCGCTGAACAACCGAATGACAGGTCCAGGGAGTCGTGTTAGCGAGTCCCCGACGCAGTTACCGATCGGTAACACAGCTAACGACGGCTAACTTTTTCGTCAAGAGGGCGATGGGAACCACGCTGGACAAGGACGTGCGCAATTTCAGCGAGTTGCGCTCTGAAATTAGCGCGATCCTTGCCGGGAAGCCGCCGCGCGAGCGAATTTTGCTTGCGGCACGTGAGCTTTTCTATCGGTTCGGCGTGCACATCGTAGGCGTCGAAGCCATCGCCGAGACCGCCCTTACGAACAAAATGACGCTTTACCGGCACTTTCGTTCGAAGGACGAGCTTATCGTCGCCTACGTCGAGCAGCTGGCGGGAGAAAATGTCGAAATCTTGGACCGCCTGCTAGGCGAAGGCCTTGGTACGCCCGAACAAAAGCTCACCGCGTGGATCGATCACGTCGAAGACGTTCTATCCAACAAGAGTGAGCGTGGGTGTGCGCTCGCGAACGCCGCAGTGGAGCTCGATCCCGGACATCCGGCACGCGGGGTGATCGAAGCCTACAAGCGGCGGAAGCATGACCGGCTCGTCGAAGTTTTCCGCGCTGCACGCTATCGGGAGCCGGAACGGCTCGCAGACGAAGTCTTCCTGCTGTTCGAAGGCGCTCGCATCAGCCTGCAGTGCGGCGGCGCCGGACCGGCGTCGCGTCTCGTTGCCATGCTGCGCAGCCTTCTCGCCGCCAGCCAGCATGACGTTACAAGATAATCACCGATCGCCGACGGGATGCCCACGCAGTAGGCGCCGTGCTCAAGTCACTAGCAGAGTTCCGCGCAACACCTCGATAAAATCACGTATTTTCGACGAATATGAACTGGCACAGCTTGTGCACCTCAGCAGTGCATAACGCCTCTAGGGTTCCGGCTTTCCCAAGCGTCAGGTCCGAGAGAGGCTCTCCCGCCTCGCGAGCAGCGCGGCGGAGCCACGGCGGGATAAAAGCCCGGGAGACCTACACCGCGAGTTGCTTCGGCTCTCGAACGGACAGGCCTCCCTCTGTGCGCATTTTCCACGCGTATTCGAGGATCCCCGCCCGCTTCCTGAACCGGTGCCCTTGCGGTCTGATTTGAGTGATCAGCACAAGGACAGGGGTCAGCAATGCGCTATTCCGTCACGAAAATTCTGAAAGCTGTGTTTGGCGCCGCGGCCGTGATGGGGTTTGCCCTATCGCCGGCCAACGCCGCCGAGAAAAAAGACTTCAAGGTCGCCTGGTCGATTTATGTCGGCTGGATGCCGTGGGGATACGCGGCCGATTCTGGCATCGTGAAGAAGTGGGCCGACAAGTACGGCATCAACATCGAAGTGAAGCAGTTCAACGACTACGTTGAATCGATCAACCAATACACGGCCGGCTCTTTCGATGCCGTGACCGTTACGAACATGGACGCTCTTTCCATTCCGGCCGCAGGCGGCGTCGATACGACGGCCGTGATCGTGGGTGACTTCTCGAACGGCAACGACGCGATCATCCTGAAGAACAAGGACAAGCTCGCCGACATCAAGGGACAGAACGTCAATCTCGTCGAGTTCTCGGTTTCGCATTATCTGCTGGCCCGTGCACTGCCGACCGTCGGGCTCGCCGAGAAGGATCTGAAGGTCGTCAACACGTCCGACGCCGATATGGCAGCAGCTTACAAGACGCCCGACGTGACGGCGGTCGTGACGTGGAAGCCGATCGTCTCGACGATCCTGGAATCGCCTGACGCGCACAAGGTGTTCGACAGCTCGCAGATCCCCGGCGAGATCATCGACCTGATGGTCGTGAACACGAATGTCCTGAAGGACAATCCGAAATTCGCGAAGGCGCTCGTCGGCATCTGGTACGAGACGCTGGCCGCGATGAAGGACGGAACCACGGCGAAAGAAGCGATGGCAAAAGCTTCAGGCACCGATCTCAAGGGCTTCGATGAGCAGCTTGCCACGACGATGCTGTTCTCAGAACCGAAGGACGCCGTGGCCTTCACGACGGGAGAGCAACTCAAGAAGACGACGGAACTGGTTTCGAACTTCCTGTTCGAGAAGGCTCTGCTCGGCAAGGACGCGAAGTCGGCCGGCGCGATCGGCGTCGAATTTCCTGACAAGACCGTCTTCGGCGACAAGGGGAACGTGAAGTTCCGCTACGACGCATCGTTCATGAAAGAAGCGGAAGACGGCAAGCTCTAGGCTCGCACACTTTTCATCCCACAATAATCGCAGGAAGGCGGATGCATGCGCGCCATAAACTATCGTCCTGACAGAACGTGGCGGCTTGCGCTTGCCCTCCTGCCATTTGCACTTCTAATTCTGGCCTACATGATCGGATCAGGCATCCGACTGGCGGAAAACCCGAACGACAAGCTGCTGCCGAGCTTCTCGAAAATGGGCCAGGCCATCGATGACTATGCGCTGAAGCCCGATGCGCGCACCGGCGACTATCTTCTATGGGAAGACACGACCGCAAGTTTGACGCGGCTCGTTACGGGTCTTGCGATCTCAACGATCATAGCGCTGGTTCTCGGCATCGTGCTCGGCTTGCTGCCGGTCGCCGGCGCAACGTTCGGGCCGGTCATTGCCGTCTTATCGATGGTGCCGCCGCTCGCCTTGTTGCCTATTCTCTTTATCATCATGGGCCTTGGCGAAGCTTCGAAGATTACGCTCATCGTCGTCGGTACGTCGCTGAAGCTGATCCGCGACATCGCCTTGCGCGTCGAAGACATTCCGCGCGAACAGCTCATCAAGGCGCAGACGCTTGGCGCGTCGAGCATGCAGATCGCGCTGCGTGTGATCCTGCCGCAGACGCTGCCACGTCTGCTTGATTCCGTCCGTTTCGAGATTGGACCAGCGTGGCTGTTCCTGATCGCGGCGGAAGCGATCGCAGCGGATGCCGGCCTTGGCTATCGCATCTTCCTCGTGCGCCGCTATCTCTCGATGGATGTGATCCTGCCGTATGTCGCGTGGATCACCCTCCTCGCCTTCCTGATGGATCTTGGTTTGCGCATCCTGCAACGGAAGGCTTTCCCGTGGTTTGCGCAAGCGAGGGCTCAATGAGCGCAATTGTCTTCGATAAGGTCTGGAAGGAATACGGCGATCACGTCGTTCTGGAACAGATCGATCTCAGAATCGCGCCGCGTGCCTTCGTGGCGCTCGTCGGTCCGTCGGGCTGCGGCAAGACCACGTTTCTGCGCATGCTGCTCGGAGAAGAGAAGCCGACGCGCGGAAAAATTACGGTCGCTGGCCAACCTCTGAAGCCCGAGCCTGACGCAGATCGTGGTGTCGTGTTTCAGCGCTATTCGGTGTTCCCGCACCTGACAGTACTCGGCAATGTCGTCATCGGGCGGGAATTTGAGAAAAGCGGCGGCCTCGGCCGACTGTTCGGTTCGAAGCGCAGGCAGGCTGAAGAAGAGGCTCGCGAGTTGCTCAAGGCGGTCGGGCTTTCGGGAAACGAGAAGAAATATCCGGCGGCATTATCGGGCGGTATGCAGCAACGCTTGGCGCTCGCGCAGGCGCTGATGCGTCGGCCGAAGATCCTGCTGCTCGACGAGCCGTTCGGGGCGCTCGACCCCGGCATTCGCGCCGACATCCACGTCCTGATGCGCCGCATCTGGAATGAATCGGAGCTGACCGTCGTGATGGTCACGCACGATTTGCGCGAGGCCTTCGCGCTCGGCACGCGCATCATTGCCTTCGAACGTACGCGTGACCGTCCGGAAGAAGCCGAGCGCTATGGCGCGCGGCTGTCGGCCGACATCGCGCCGGGCATGAACGGCGTCGCGTTGCCCCAGGGCGCGACCATCACCAAGGACATCGATATTTGGCCGCCGAAAATCGCGGGGTCGCCCGCCATTCCGGCGGATGGCGGGCATTCGGAGTCGCGTTCGTAAGACGACATGCCTCCGCCAGGGACGACCCTGGCGGCTATGACCAACCCGGGACGGCCCGGACCGGCACGCAAAGAGTGGAGTGCTCTTGCGTTGGGAGTCGACGATGGGAAACCTGATCTACACCGATACGCTACCGGGCGGTAAGCACTGGTCGCTGCTTATGCGGCGCAATATGCGGCTGCGGCTGACAGACGTCGAAGGCGGCGCCAATATCGGCATGCTGTTCTACAATCCGCAAAACCTTCTGGAGCGCTACAACGCGCCCGATACGCTCAAATGTCAGCACACGTTCAAGTTGACGACGGGTCATTGCCTCTACTCCGACATGGGGCGCATCTTTTGCTCGATCGTCAGCGACACGTTTGGCTGGCACGACACGGTCTCGGGCAACACGACGAAGGCCACCGTCACGCGCAAGTGGGGCGAGAAGAGCTATCAGGCCGCGCGCAACGACTGGCAGCAGAATGGCCACGACAGTTTCCTCGTCGAAGGTGCGAAATACGGCCTGACGCGGCGCGATCTCGCGGCGAACGTCAACTGGTTCAGCAAAGTCGTCGTCGCGGATAGTGGTGCGATGTCGCTCGATTCCGCTGCGGCGAAGGCCGGTTCGCAGGTCGAGCTGCGTTTCGAGATGGAAACGCTGGTGCTGTTCCACACCTGCCCACATCCGTTCAATCCTGCCAACAGCTATCCGCGCAAAGCCGTGGGATTTGAAATTTTCGAAGGGCCGCCCGCCGCTGAGGATGATCCAGCGTGCCTCTCGCGCCCCGAGAACGGCCGCGGTTTTGAGAACAACCGGATCTTTCTCGCCGGCTGCTGCGAGGAGGCACACTGATGATTAAAGAAAGCACATTCCGCGATACCGACGCGATCTATCGGCGGATCGTCCCGGCGGGCGATTACTGGATGCACGTCGTCCGTGAGGGTGAGACGTTTCGCATTCTCGATCTCGAAGGCAACCAGGCCGCCGATACACTGTTTTTCAATGCCGACAATCCCGGCGAGCGTTACTCGGCGTCGGACACGATCCGTGAGCAGGGCAACATCTATCTGACGGCGGGAACGGTTCTGCTGTCGGACCTCTGCCGGCCGATGCTGACGATCACGGCCGATACCGTTGGCCGCCATGATACACTCGGCGGGGCGTGCGCAACCGAGAGCAACACAGTCCGCTATGCGCTCGAAAAGAAGTCGATGCATGCTTGCCGCGACAGCTACATGCTGGCGATCGCGGAGAACGAGCAGTACGGACTTTCGAAGCGCGACATCGGCCACAACATCAACTTCTTTATGAACGTTCCCGTGACGCCCGATGGCGGTCTGACGTTCGAAGACGGGCTGTCGGCGCCCGGCAAGTATGTCGAGATGACGGCGCACATGAACGTCATCGTGCTGATCTCGAACTGCCCGCAGCTCAACAATCCGTGCAACGCCTACAATCCGACGCCGATTGAAGTGCTCGTCTGGGCGAAGGGGGCGTAACGCAGATGTTTCGGAAAGTTCTGATCGCCAATCGCGGCGCGATTGCCTGCCGCATCATCCGTACGCTCGACCGGATGGGCATCGCGAGTGTCGCCGTCTATTCGGAAGCGGATCGTCATTCGATGCACGTCATGCAAGCGGGAGAGGCCGTCGCCATCGGCCCCTCGCCTGCGGCCGAAAGCTATCTGAAGTATGACGTCATTCTCGATGCCGCGAAGAAGACGGGCGCCGAGGCCATCCATCCGGGCTACGGCTTCTTGTCGGAAAATCCCGACTTTGCGGAAGCCTGCGAAAAAGCCGGCATCGCATTCATCGGTCCGAAGGCGCAGCACATGCGCGCCTTCGGCCTGAAGCACAAAGCGCGCGAGCTGGCGCTCGAAGCGAACGTGCCGCTGGCACCGGGCTCAGGGCTTATTCGCGATGTCGAGCATGCGAAAAGCGAAGCCCAGCGCATCGGCTATCCGGTGATGATCAAGAGCACGGCGGGCGGCGGTGGCATCGGCTTGCAGCTCGTCTCGTCCGCCGACGAGATTGCGCCGATGTTTGAGCGCGTCGAGCGTCTCGCTCGTAACAACTTCAAGGACGCTGGCATCTTCCTGGAGAAGTATGTGGCGCGCGGGCGGCACATCGAAGTGCAGATCTTCGGCGATGGCAAGGGTAACGTCGTCTCGCTCGGCGAGCGCGATTGCTCGGCACAACGGCGCAATCAGAAAGTCATCGAAGAGACGCCTGCTCCCAACCTGCCGGAGGCAACGCGCACGGCGCTTTGGGACACGGCGCGGCGTCTGTGCCAGTCGGTGAATTACGAAAGCGCCGGAACGGTCGAATATCTCTACGACGCTGAGACAAACGAATTCTATTTTCTAGAAGTCAACACGCGGCTTCAGGTCGAGCATGGCGTGACCGAAGAAGTCTTCGGCGTCGATCTCGTGGAGTGGATGGTGCGGCAAGCGGCGAACGAGTTGCAGCTTCCGGCGCAAACGACGCTTTCTCCAAATGGTGCGTCGATTCAGGTTCGCCTTTATGCCGAAGATCCTGGCCGCGATTTCCGTCCGAGTTCGGGCCGTCTGACGGAGGTCACCTGGCCGCCTGAGACACGCATCGAAACGTGGGTGCAGAGCGGATCAGAAGTCTCTCCGTTTTACGATCCGATGATCGCCAAGATCATCGTCAAGGGCGCATCGCGCGAAGACGCGCTATCTCGATTACAGACTTCGCTCGATGCGACGCGCATCGGCGGGCTTGAAACCAACCTCGATTATCTGCGTCAGCTGTCGCGCTCGGAGGTGTTCGGCACCGGTCAGATGCTGACGCGCACGCTGCAGACATTCGTCTACAATGGGGAGACGATCGAGGTTCTCTCCCCCGGCACTCAGACGACGATCCAGGATTGGCCGGGACGCGTCGGCTATTGGGCCGTTGGCGTACCGCCTTCGGGGCCGATGGACCCGCTGTCGCATCGTCTCATCAATCGCCTGCTCGGCAACGATGAGAGCGCGGCGACGATCGAGACCACGCTTTCCGGCCCGACGCTGCGCTTCAATACCGATACGACCGTTTGCCTGGGCGGCGCCGAGCTGGCCGCAACGCTCGATGGCGAGCCGGTAGCTTATTGGCAGCCGTTCGCCGTCAAGGCTGGGCAAGTTCTGAAAGTCGGCGGCGTTAAAGGTCCTGGCGTGCGCGCTTATATCGGCGTTCGCAGCGGCATCGATGTTCCGAGCTATCTTGGCAGCAAATCGACATTCACGCTAGGCAAATTCGGTGGCCACGGCGGCCGCGTGCTGATGACCGGGGACGTGCTGCATGTCGGCACGGAGGCGAACCAAGCGCCGGTGCCCGGCCTTTCTGCTGACCTCCAGCCGCCGCTGACCCATACCTGGGAGATCGGCGTTCTCTATGGACCGCACGGCGCGCCGGACTTCTTCGCGCCGGAGTACATCGACACGTTTTTCACGGCAGATTGGGAAGTCCATTACAATTCCAATCCGACCGGCATTCGCCTGATCGGACCAAAGCCCGTGTGGGCGCGGACCGACGGCGGCGAAGCGGGACTGCATCCGAGCAACATTCACGACAATGCCTACGCCATCGGTGCGGTCGACTTTACGGGCGACATGCCAGTGATCCTCGGCCCCGACGGTCCGTCACTCGGCGGTTTCGTCTGTCCAGTGACGATCGTGCAGGCGGAACTTTGGAAGATGGGGCAATTGCGCCCTGGCGATAAAGTCCGCTTCGTGCGATTGACGCCCGCAGCCGCGGCAGCTCGGCTGGCAAAGCAAGCGGCGGAAGTCGCGTCGCTGAAGTCGATCGCCGCGCCCTCGTTTCCGAACGGGAAGTGGGGCGCCGACGATTGCGTGATCGGTAGCCGTGAAGCGTCGGGCGACAACCCGCGCGTCGTCTATCGCCGTGCCGGCGACGCCTACATGCTCGTCG
Organism: Hyphomicrobium sp. MC1; assembly: GCF_000253295.1. NCBI lineage: Bacteria > Pseudomonadati > Pseudomonadota > Alphaproteobacteria > Hyphomicrobiales > Hyphomicrobiaceae > Hyphomicrobium > Hyphomicrobium sp. MC1. The sequence goes on from NC_015717.1 coordinate 2,219,892, forward strand.
AATACGGGCCGATCATTCTCGACTTCACGCTGCGGTTCCGCGCACACGCTCTGATGACGGCGCTCGAACGGCGCAAGCTTGCCGGCATTCTCGATCTGACTCCCGGCATCCGTTCGCTGCAGATCCATTACGACGGTACGACGTTGCCGCTGGAAGATTTGCTGGCGGAGCTCTCGGCCATCGAAGACACGCTTGGCGATCTGAGCGATGTCGAGGTGCCGTCGCGCATCGTTCATCTGCCGCTGTCTTGGAATGACCCGGCGGTGCAGAAGACAATTGATAAGTACATGCAGGGCGTTCGGCCGGATGCGCCGTGGTGCCCGTCGAACATCGAGTTCATCCGGCGGATCAACGGCCTCGATTCCATCGAAGATGTTCTTCGCATCATCTTCGACGCGACGTATGTCGTGCTCGGCCTTGGCGACGTCTATCTCGGCGCGCCGGTGGCGACGCCGTTCGATCCGCGCCATCGCCTCGTGACCACGAAGTACAATCCGGCCCGGACGTGGACGCCGGACAACGTCGTCGGCATCGGCGGCGCGTACATGTGTATCTACGGCATGGAGGGACCGGGCGGCTATCAGCTCTTCGGGCGGACGTGCCAAGTCTGGAATACCTACCGGACGACGAATGCTTTCGAGGCCGGTTCGCCGTGGCTGTTGCGCTTCTTCGACCAGATTCGGTTCTATCCAGTTTCCGGCGAAGAGCTTCTGGCCTTCCGCGACAGGTTTCTCGAAGGTCAAGTGGACGTCAAAATCGAACCTTCGACGTTCAGCCTGAAGGACTATCAGGCGTTCGCCGCCGAAAACGCCGAGACGATTGCGGCTTTCAAAGCGCGGCAGCAGGCGGCTTTCGAAGCGGAGCGGGCGCGCTGGCAACAGAGCGACCAGGAAGGGGCGGCTAGCTCGGCCGACACCTTCGAGGACCATGACGCCGATGCCGCGTTGCCGCCGGGGGCGACTGCGGTAGAAAGTCCTGTGCCGGGGAGTGTCTGGAAAGTCCTTGTCGAACCGGGAACCACGGTTTCCGAAGGCGAGACATTGATTATCGTCGAGTCGATGAAGATGGAAATGGCCGTTCCTGCGCCGACCAGCGGCGTCGTTCATGAGGTTCGATGCGCCGAAGGTCGGCCGGTTTCGCTCGGACAGACACTCGTCATCTTGAAAGAATTGCAGGCGGAGGCGACGGCGTGACTTTATCGCTCGATATCGGCAATCTGACCGCGCTCTATGAAGCGAAGAAGATTACGCCAGAAGCCGTCATTGACGAGATTTACGCGCGCATTCAGGCCAAAGGTGTGCAGCCCGACTGGATCACGCTGGTCGATAAGGAAGCGGCAAAGGATCGAGCACGGCGTATCACCCAAGGACCGCTCTACGGCATCCCGTTCGCCGTCAAGGACAACATCGACGTCGCCGGACTTCCGACAACGTGCGCCTGCCCGGCCTTTGCGTACACACCGGAGCGATCGGCGACCGTCGTCCAGAGGCTCGAAGCCGCCGGTGCGATTTTGATCGGCAAGACCAATCTCGATCAGTTCGCGACGGGCCTCAACGGGACGCGCTCGCCCTATGGCATCCCGGCGAGCGTGTTCGACCCTGCGTATATTTCCGGAGGATCGAGTTCCGGCTCGGCGGTCGTCGTTGCAGGTGGCCTCGTGTCGTTCTCGCTCGGCACGGACACGGCCGGATCGGGACGTGTGCCGGCTGCCTTCAACAACATCGTCGGACTGAAGCCGACGAAAGGCCTGATCTCGACGCGTGGCGTCGTGCCTGCATGCAAAAGCCAGGACGTGGTTTCGATCTTCGCCCTGACTGTTGCGGACGCCGCGAGGGTTGCTGAGACCGCCATTGGGTTCGACAAGGACGATTGCTTCTCGCGCGCCGATGCGCCGCCGTTCACGGTCGAGAGTGTCGGGCGACCTTTGAAGGTCGGCGTACCGAATTCGCCGCTTTCGTTCTTCGAGGACAGCGAATACCGCCGGCTCTATCTCCATACGATCGACCGTCTCGCGGGCCTGGGCGTCGAAATCACGCCCTTCAACTACACGCCATTTCGCGACACGGCGGCGATGCTCTATGACGGACCGTGGGTCGCGGAACGTTTGTTCGCCACCGAAGATCTGGCCGAACACGACCTTAATCCGGTGGTCGCCGATATTGTTCGCGGCGGCAAAGCCAAGACCGCGCTGCAAACCTTCGAGAGCATGTATCGCCTCGCCGAGCTTCGTCGCGCTGCGGACGCCGAATGGAAGCGCATGGACGTCATGGTCCTGCCCACGGCCGGCACGACGTACAAGATCGCCGACATGCTTGCCGATCCGATCCGGCTCAATTCGAACCTCGGGGCCTATACGAACTTCGTCAATCTTCTTGATCTTTCGGCGCTCGCGGTTCCGGCCGGATTCCGCGAGGACGGCATTCCGTTCGGCGTGACCCTCATCGGCCGGGCGTTTGCCGACGGCAAGCTTGCGACGATCGGCGATGCCGTGCACCGAGCACTGCTCGATGCCAAGCTCGGCGCCACTGACGCAGCATTGGGCGATACGATGCGGGTCGCGGTTCGGCCGGCCAAGAAAAAGACGGTGCAGGTCGCCGTCGTCGGCGCTCATCTCAGCGGGCAGCCGCTCAACAGCCAGCTGACCGAGCGGGACGCCATCTTCCGCGAGACGTCGCGAACTGCTGCCGGTTATCGGCTCTATGCCTTGCCCGGAACGACGCCGCCCAAGCCGGGACTCGTTTACGAAGGCACCGGGCCGGGCGCGATCGAGGTCGAGATCTGGGAAATGGATGATGCCGCCTTCGGATCGTTTGTAGCGTTGATCCCGGCGCCGCTGGGCATCGGAACGCTGGTGCTCGAAGACGGGCGGCGCGTCAAAGGCTTCCTGTGCGAGAGCCACGCCACTGTCGGCGCCGAGGACATCACGAATTTCGGCGGCTGGCGCGCTTGGCTTAACCGGACGGCCGTCGCTTGACGCGGCCTCCTCTCGACCTAATTAGTAACGAATGGAGGCAGTTAGGCGTATCCCCAAGTGTGCGATGCAACAGGTTTTCGCGAAAAAGATGGCCCGGCCTTCTGGGTTGATGTAGTATTTCATTCCGAATTCGCCATTCAGTGCGCATGAAAGACCGCCAAAAGGCGGCGAGCGAGGAAACGATGCGGAAAATTGCGAGCGGACTTTTGGGATCCGCGATTTTGATCGCCGCGATGGGCGTCAGCGCTCTCGCCGCCGATGATGGAAGCCCCACTGTTAACAACCCAGGCGCATGGACAGACATTCGCAAGGATGCGTTCGGCCCGCGCGAAATTCTGGATGGTGCAGGAAAAATTACGCTTGAGGCTCCCAAGCGCGCCGAGGATGCGGCAACCGTCCCCATCACGATACGCATGCCGGCGCCGTTCGCCGCCAACGTGAAGTCGCTGACCCTGGTCATCGATCAGAATCCGTCTCCGGTCGTCGCAACGTTCAACTATGGCGACGCGGCAGGAACAGGCGAGCGTATGCTCGCGACGCGTGTGCGCATCGACCAGTACTCGGACGTTCGCGCTATCGCGGAAACGACCGACAACAAACTCTATATGACGACCGTCTTCGTGAAGGCATCAGGCGGCTGCTCGGCACCCGCGAGCAAGGACCCCGAAGAGGCCGCCAAGGAGATGGGTAAGATGCGCGTCAAGACGGCGGCCGGCAAAGAGGACGGCAGCGAGGTCGCGCAGGTGATGCTCAAGCATCCCAATACGTCCGGCATGGCAATGGATCAGATCACGCATGCGTATCCGCCGGCGCGCTTTATCGACAAGCTGTCGGTGACGACAGGTGGCAAGCTGATCTTTTCGATGGAAGGCGGCATCTCTATCAGCGAAGACCCAAACTTCCGCTTCACTTATAAAGGCAACCCGTCCGACCAAATGGACGTCAAAGCCGAGGATTCGGAAGGCACGCAGTTCAGCGGTCATTCGACGCCCAGCCAGTCCTGACGCTCACAACCCGCGGGACGGCCGCGTGGCCGGCAAGCTCACAGAAACTGATTTGAAGCCTGTTGCGGGCGGTGGTCTTCTAGATCGCCGCCTTTTGCTCAAAGGCGGCATCGTTCTGGCTTCGGCGCAAGCAGCAAGTTCACTGTCGGCCGCCGAGACGAAGAATGCAGTGCCGCCCGATCCCGCCGATCCGCCTTGGCTGCACCATACCGGCGGACCGTTCACAACGTATGGCCTGCCTTCGAGATACGAAAAGTATGTCATTCGCAATATCGGCGGCAATCGCACGCCCGCGGGCGATGGCGTTTCGTGGACGCCGCTGGAGGATCTCGCAGGCATCGTGACACCGAGCGGACTGCATTTCGAACGCCACCATGACGGCGTTCCAGATATCGACCCGGCGCTGCATCGGCTCGTCATTCATGGCCTTGTCGGTAAGCCGCTGGAATTCACGGTCGAGGATCTCCTGCGCTATCCGATGCAGTCGCGCTTTCTCTTCATCGAATGCGGCGGCAACAGCAACGCCGGTTGGCACTCGGAACCGATCCAACGCCCGGTAGGTGCATTCCACGGCCTCGTTTCATGCTCGGAATGGACCGGCGTGCCATTGTCGATCTTACTTGATGAAGCGGGCGTCGACGCGACCGAGTCGTGGGTGATAGCGGAAGGCGCGGACGCCGGATTGTTGAATGTCAGCCTGCCGCTGTCAAAACTTGCCGACGATGCCATGCTCGGCCTTTACCAAAACGGCGAGCGGCTGCGCCCAGAGAACGGTTATCCGCTGCGCCTGATCGTGCCGGGTTGGGAAGGCATTACGAACGTCAAATGGCTGCGGCGGTTGCACGTCACAGATCAACCGGCAATGACGCGCAATGAAACGGCGAAATACACGGAACTGCTGCCATCCGGCAAAGCGCGGATGTTCACGTTCGTCATGGACGCAAAGTCGCTCATCACGTCACCATCGCCGGGGCAGAAGATGTATGGCCCGAACATTTATGAAATTCGAGGGTTAGCCTGGAGCGGTCGCGGCAGAATAGCGAAAGTCGAGGTTTCCGCCGACGGCGGCAAGACGTGGGCTGAGGCGCATCTGCAAGAGCCGGTCATGGCGCATTGCTTCACGCGGTTTCGCGCTCCCTGGGCGTGGGACGGCAAGCCCGCGATCCTCAAGAGCCGCGCAACGGATGAGACAGGCTACGTTCAGCCTGAGCGCGATGTCCTGGTAAAGGAGCGCGGGCGAGACGGATATTTTCACTACAATGCGATCGTCAGCTGGGCTGTCGACGAGGATGGCGAGATTACGCATGTCTATGCTTAGACATATCGTCGTCGTGCTCGCCGTCGCAGCACCGTTCGGTGCGGCGTGGGCCGCAGACGGCGCCAAAGCTCTGGCGCCGCATCTCGGCAAGCCAATGACAAGTGCCGACGTCGCGACCTGGAATCAAACAATTTTCCCAGACGGACGTGGACTTCCTTCGGGGCACGGGACGGCCAAGGAAGGTCGTGCGCTTTACGTCGAAAAGTGCGCGCGTTGTCATGGCGCGCACGGCGAAGGCGCGACCGCCGAGGATCTTATCGGCGATCCGACGCCACCGACGCGCGATGATCCAAACAAAACCATCGGCGCTTATTGGCCGTTCGCGACGACGATCTTCGATTTCATTTCGCGCAGCATGCCGCCAGCGGCGCCGGGCTCCCTCTCCGCTGACAACACGTATGCGATCACCGCTTATCTGCTGGCAGCAAACAAGGTCATCGGCGAAAGCCAAGAGATCAATGCGGAGACGCTTCCGAAAGTCGAAATGCCGAACCGAACGGGCTTCATCTGGATCGACGTCAAGAAAAAGAAATGAGCATGGCGCTCACGGCAACGCCGTGTCGTAGCTGAAACGGGTAGCGACCCAGTCGAGCGTTTCGCCGAGTTGCGGCCTGATCGATTTCAGATAGGCGATACGGTTGGGATCGTTTCTGTATTTGTTCAGTGATCTGGTATCGATGCCGCGCAATCCGTGCATTGCAGATTCAGCCTTGCCGGATGGCTTGAAGACTGAGGCAAGCTCGCTGGCTGGCGTTCCGACTTCAAGTCCGAGTTCATCGGCAAGCTTTTTCTGAACACCCGCGGCGTCGGTCGCCAAGTCTTCGTAACGGACGATGCAAAAGTTTTGTCTGCCATCGTCGAGTGCTGCCCGCAGCGCCGACATTTCGCCGAGCCATCGTGCGACGTCGATATGATAAACGTGCGTGCTCGTTGGATTGTGGCTCGTCAGAACATCGAAGGGATGCCGGACTGCGTAGGCAATTTTGATGCGCGCAGGGATCTGCGACAGGCGTTCAAACGAGACGTTGTTGCGCTTCAGAACGAGCGTCCGCCCGGTCGTTGTCAGCTGCGCGAACAGCTCGACCGGAACTTCCTTGGCGACGACGCATGTGTCCTTGAACGTCGACATGAGCCCCGTCAACAACCACGTACCGGAGCGGCCGCATCCCATGACGAAGATGCGGTCAATCGGGCGGTGCACGTCGATCCGATCAAGGCGGGCTTCAAGAGCGCCGTCTCCGACGAATACCGCCACATCCTTCTTCTTCACACGAAAACTCAGCGGCTGAAGGCGTGCGTCACCCGATGTATGGAACCGCATTGCGCCAAAGTACATCAACCCCCGTGCGATGAGCGGATTGCTCCACGCGACCATCAGTCCTCCGATGATTTGCTGCCCGTCAGAGACTTGATCGAAATGTCAGAAACGAGGCGATCATCAGGCGACACGCGGTCCCGCCCACCGCGACAGAATACCAATTTCGCTCCCGAGATCAGCAAGATAGCCTATGCCTCACGGATAGCTGTTCGCTGCACTCGCATGCCGTAAGCCAATCCAACACGGTATGTCAGTGGAGCAGGATGACCCGATGGGGGTAATTACGCTTCGCGGCGCCTTGAAAAGCCTGTCGAAGGTCAAGGGTGCTGCAGCCGGCAAGTATACGGACCTCGTGCTTGACGGGAACGCCATCGCACGGGGCGAATACAAACAGCATCTCGGCGGGGGAAGCGAAGGATGGGATGCGCGCGGGCGCTTCCAGCTTGAGCTACTTCGGGCGGGTGGCTTGCAGACGTCTTCCAATCTGCTCGACATCGGCTGTGGTCCGCTGCGCGCGGGCGTCCATTTCATTCGCTACCTCAATGCCGGACATTACTACGGCTTCGATTACAATCTGTCGTTCGTCGAGGCCGCCCGCCGCCTGATTGCCGAGAACGGGCTTGAAGAAAAGCGGCCGACGGTCGTCGCGCTGGCGAATTTCGAGCTGAAGAGCATCGACCGGATGTTCGACCACGCTATCGCGTTCTCGGTGCTCAATCATTGCAACGAAGCGCAGCGGAGCTTGTTCTTCGCCAATATCGGGCGTTGCCTGGCACCGGCCGCCAAACTTTTCATTTCGCATGGCAATTGGCTCAAGGAAGAGGATCTTGCTCCGGCTCGGCTTGTGATCCTGCGCCGCTTTGAGGCGGCCGACCTCAATCTTGGACAATACGGGTGGCCGCCGGAGGAGCAGCGTTCGGTCTGCCCCATCTACGAGCTTGGGCGGCTTCCGGATTAAGGAACGGGCTTCCACAGCCGGTGGTGGCCAGCGATCCGGACCGCGGTAAACGGCTTGGCAAGAAACTGTCATAATTCTCTTTTTGCAGGAATTGTATCGACTTCGACGTCGTTGTCGGCGGCAAACGACGGAACGTATTGAATTAATTGTGCGCCTGCCCTATTTCCGGCCCCCAGCGCGACTTTGCGCGCTACGCAAGCCGGTATGACCGGCCTTTCAACTTTGGGAGCGGTCGTTGGACAACGTACTCATCATCGGGGCAGGCGCTGCGGGCTCGGTCGTCGCGAAGAAATGCGCGATGAACCGCGACGTCTTCAAGAAGATCCATCTCGCGTCTCGCCGTCTCGAAAGCTGCAAGAAGGTCCAGGCCGAGTGCAAGACGCCGATCGAGATCTATCAGCTCGACGCAGATATCGTCGCGGATACGGTCAAGCTCCTGAACGAGATCAAGCCCGACCTCGTCATCAACATGGCGCTGCCCTATCAGGATCTGGCGATCATGGATGCCTGCCTCGAAGCGGGCGTCAATTACATGGACACGGCCAACTACGAGCCGCGTGAGGAAGCCAAGTTCACGTACAAATACCAGTGGCCGTATCATGAAAAGTTCAAAGAGAAGGGCCTAATGGCCGTGCTCGGGTGTGGCTTCGATCCCGGCGTCACGAACGTTTTCTGCGCCTATGCGCAGGAGAACCTGTTCGACGAGATTCACACGATCGACATCATCGACTGCAACGCTGGCAGCCACGGCAAAGCCTTCGCGACGAACTTCAACCCTGAGATCAATCTCCGGGAAGTGACGCAGCGCGGCAAGTATTGGAAAGATGGCGAGTGGATTGAGATCGATCCGCTGTCGATCTCGACCATGATCGATTATCCGGAAGTCGGGCCTGTCAAATCCTACCTCATCTATCACGAGGAAGAAGAAAGCCTGGTCGAGAACATCAAGGGCCTCAAGCAAATCCGGTTCTGGATGACGTTCTCTGATAATTACATCAAGCACCTTGAAGTGCTCCAGAACGTCGGCATGACGCGCATCGATCCTGTCGACTACAAAGGCACGCCCGTCGTCCCGATGGAGTTTTTGAAGTCGGTGCTGCCGGCCCCTTCCTCGCTGGCCGAAAATTATACCGGCAAGACGTCGATCGGCGTCGTCCTCAAAGGCGAGAAGAAGGGCAAGAAGAAGCGCTACATGATCTGGAACGTCTGCGATCATGCCGAGACGAACAAAGAAGTCGGCTCGCAGGCCGTGTCCTACACGACGGGCGTTCCGGCCGTCACCGGCGCGATCATGATGTTCAAGGGCATCTGGAAGGGCCAGGGCGTGTTCAACGTCGAGCAGCTTCCGCCGGAGCCGTTTCTTGATGAGCTCGCCGAACAGGGCCTGCCCTGGCACGCCAAGGAAATCGACAAATCCGACCAGAAGAAGCTGTTCGCGGTCGAGACCTGATGAGCGAAGCCGAGATCCTTTCGATCAGAAACGAATTGACCGGCATTGTCGTGTCGGTCTTTTCGGTGAGTTTCGGAATGATCTCGGCTTACATTGCCGGGTTGTGGCTCTTTCTTCGCGAGGCGCCCATTTCGCTGCGACTTCTGGCGTTCACGATGCTCACGTTCGGCTTGGCCTTCATGGGCGCGCTGACGTGGGGCTTGAACGACCTTCTTGTCGGCACCGAGCGCGCATGGTCGAAGCTCGCGACACATGCCAGCGAGATCACCGGGTTCGGTAATGCTCAGCCGCCTTGGCTGCATGGCCTGACGCTCTACGAGGCGGCGGTCCTTCTTGGCGGCGTGGCATTCGGGGCCATATACGTGTCGCTTGCGTATCTTACCTTCGTCTACAAATGGCCCGGCACGACTGCCGGACTTGTTCGCGTGGCGCCGTAAAGCGCTCTTTTCCTGTTTGATCGGTGGCTCGACGTGTCCGACCTTTCCAAATTGAACCTGCAGTCTTTCGACTGGGCGCAGTCCATCGCGACGCCGTCGTATGTGCTCGACGTGGCGGCGTTGAAGCGCAATCTGGCGCGGGCCGCAGAGGTCAAGCGCGAGGCGGGCTGCAAGATCCTGCTGGCGACAAAAGCGTTTGCGCTGCCGGCCGCCTTTCCGATCATGCGCGAGGTGCTGGATGGCACGACGGCAAGCGGCGAGTACGAGGCGCGCCTTGGTCACGACGAGTTCGGCAAGGAAGTGCACGTCTACTCTCCGGCCTACGCGCCGGGCGAGGTTGCGCGCCTGACGAAGCTCGCCCAGCACATCTATTTCAACTCGCCGCAGCAGATCATCGACAATCTCGCCGTGATCCGCGAGGTGCCTGGTCTCAAAATCGGCATCCGCATCAATCCGGGCTATTCGAACGCCACGCTTGGCGGTGCGCTTTACGACCCGTGTGCGCCCTTCTCGCGGTTCGGTGCGACGCGCGAGATGCTCGACAGCGTGCCGTGGGACGACGTTGACATCCTGCATACGCATTCGCTGTGCGAGTCGGACCACGAGGGATCGGTCGGGCTCATCGAGCACGTCGCGCGGGCGTTTGGCGACTATGTCCGGCGCGTCAAGGTCGTGAACTTTGGCGGCGGCCACTTCATCAACAAACCCGGCTACGACATTTCGAAGCTGATCGCCGCAATCAAGGCATTCAAAACAGAGTTCAATGTGGACGTTGTTCTGGAGCCTGGCGCCGGTCTCGTCGTCGATACGGGATACCTTGTCGGCTCCGTTCTGGGGCTACACCACAACGGCAAGGACATCGCTATTCTCGATGCCTCGGCCTCGACGCATATGCCGGATGTTCTAGAGGTGCCTTATACGCCACATGTTATCGGCGCGGCGGAACCCGGCCGAAAACCGCACGGTTATATCCTGGGCGGCAAGACATGCATGACCGGAGACATCATCGGCGAATACTCATTCGACGCGCCGTTGAAAGTGGGCGATCGCATCATCTTTACCGATATGATGCAATATTCCTTTGTGAAGAATAACACGTTCAACGGCGTGCCTCTGCCCGATCTCGCGGTTCTCAACGAGGACGGAACAATTCATGTCCTGCGGTCGTTTGGTTACGATGATTTCCGGCACCGATTAGGATAGAAGCTTTGCGGTTGCCGGTCGGCGGAACGCTTGGAACTTTCCCCGAAAGCGCCTATGACGTTCGCAGCGGGGTGCCATGAAAGCAGAAAATCCCAAACCAGTCCTTCTTGCGGATTACCGCCCTCCGGAATTTCTGATCGACACCGTCCATCTCGACATCGCGCTCGCGCCGACGAAAACGCGCGTCGCGTCGAAACTCGAAATCCGGCGCAATCCCGCTTCGGCGACGACCGGCAAGGTGCCCCTGAAGCTCGACGGCGAACTGTTGACGCTCGAGAGCATCACGTTGGACGGCAAGAAGCTGAAGCCGTCCTCCTATCGCGTCGGTGACGCCAGCCTGACGATCCTGTCGCCGCCGAAAGAGCCCTTCACGCTCGAAATCGTGACGACGATCAATCCCAAGGCCAACACGGCGCTGCAGGGCATCTATCTCTCGCGCGGGGTCTACTGCTCGCAGTGCGAGGCTCAGGGCTTCCGACGCATCACATATTTTCTCGACCGGCCGGATGTGCTCGCCAAATACACCGTGCGGCTCGAAGCCGATGTGGCGACGGCGCCGGTTCTGCTCGCCAACGGCAATCCGGTTGAGCGCGGCACGCTGCTCGGCGGCGAGCGCCATTATGCCGTATGGGACGATCCGCATCCCAAGCCGTCCTATCTTTTTGCCGTCGTCGGCGGCGATCTGTCGTCCATAGCGTCAACGTTCAAGACCCAGTCCGGCCGCGAGGTCGACCTTCGCATCTATGTCGAGCATGGGAAGGAAGAGCGGGCGCACTGGGCGATGGAATCGTTGAAGCGCGCCATGCGGTGGGACGAAAAACGCTTTGGCCGCGAATACGATCTCGACGTGTTCAACATCGTCGCCGTTTCCGACTTCAATATGGGGGCGATGGAGAACAAAGGCCTCAATATCTTCAACGACCGGCTCATTCTGGCGTCGCCCGAGACTGCGACCGACGCAAACTATGAATCGATCGAGAGCGTCGTTGCGCACGAATATTTCCATAACTGGACCGGAAACCGCATCACCTGCCGCGACTGGTTTCAGCTTTGCCTGAAAGAAGGCCTGACGGTCTTCCGAGACCAGGAATTCTCAGCCGACCAGCGCAGTGCCACCGTGCAGCGCATCGCCGACGTGCGGCAACTGAAGGCGCTGCAGTTTCCGGAAGACCAAGGCCCCCTCGCCCATCCGGTGCGCCCTGAAAGCTACGTCGAGATCAACAACTTCTATACGCCGACCGTTTACGAAAAAGGCGCGGAAGTCGTCCGCATGATCGAGACGACGCTCGGGCCTGAGAAATTTCGCGCCGGGATGGATCTCTATTTCGAGCGTCACGACGGCCAGGCCGTCACCATCGAGGATTTCGTTGCCTGCTTCGCTGACGTGAGCGGGCAGGATTTCTCGCAATTCCATCGCTGGTATTCGCAGGCAGGCACGCCCGAACTGGTCTGCAACCTGACCTACGACAAGCGGAAGAAGTCGGCGGAGCTGACAGTTCATCAGGTTCTGAAGCCGTCGCCGGGCAAAGCCAAGAAGCAGCCCTACTTCATTCCGATCAGCATGGCGCTGCTTGGCGAGAACGGCAAAGAGATGGATCTCGACGTCGAGGGCGGCGTCAAGATCCGCGACGGCGTCATGGCCGTCACCGAACGCGCGACGACGTTCACGTTCAAGGGCGTCGGTTCGCGGCCGGTGCCGTCGCTGCTCAGGGGCTTCTCTGCGCCCGTCGTGATCAACATGCCGCTCACCGATCAGGACCTAGCGTTTCTGATGCACCATGACAGCGACCTCTTCAATCGCTGGCAGGCGAGCAACGCCTACGCGACGCGAAGCATCCTGGCTCTGCTCGACGCGAAACGGCCGAAGTCGCTCGCCGCATCGAAAGCCGCGAAACTTACCGACGCATTGGGCTATGCGCTGCGCGACTCCGGTCTCGACGATGCGTACAAGGCCGAGCTTCTGAAGTTGCCGTCGGTTGCCGACGTTGCGCGTGAGAAGGCGACGAAGGTCGACCACGCGGCGATCTTCGGCGAGCACCGTGCATTCGCCCGCACGATCGGCGAGAGGCTGGCGAGCGATCTCGGAACGATCTACGCAGGCGCATCGCGCGAGAAGAAATTCTCACCCGATGCCAAGAACGCCGGCCGGCGCGCCCTGCGTAATGCCGCCCTGACGCTGCTGACAACGCGCGAGACCGAGGAAGACTTCGCGCGGCTCGAAGCGCACTATCGCAAAGCCACGAACATGACTGATGCGTGCCATGCGATGTTTCTCATCGCGGGTGTGAATGCTCCTGGACGCGAAAGCGTCCTCAATAATTTCTTCGAGCGCTGGAAAGACGATCATCTCGTCATCGACATGTGGTTTGCCGCGCAGGCGCAGTCCCCGCGAGAGCAAACGCTCGATGAAGTGAAGGCGCTCTGTCAGCATCCGCTCTTCAAGATCACGACGCCGAATAAGGTGCGCGCGCTCATCGGTACGTTCGCTTCAAGCAATCCGCTGCAGTTCAACCGTCCCGATGGAGCGGGCTATGAATTCCTGGCTGACAAGGTGCTCGAAATCGACCCGCTCAATCCGCAGGTCGCCGCACGCATGCTGGCTGCGTTCCGCAGCTATCGGGCGCTTGAGACCAAGCGAAAGAACCTCGCCAAGGCGTCGCTGAAAAGGGTGGCCTCGGCGCCGCGGCTGTCGCGCGATTGCTTGGAAATGGTCACGCGGATGCTCGACGACTAAACGGTTTCTGGAGCATTTCGGCCACAGCCGACGATCCTTTTGCTCGGGCCGTCGAAAAGAGCGACAAAATTGATTCTCTAGCGATTTTTTCTCCCTCGACGGTGAGTCGCAAATCGGCGAAGCTCAAATCATGCTCGGAGACATGATCGTCTTCGGCCTTGTGGGGCGGGGCACTTAGATCAAAATTCAGCAGGGGAATTTGAGGATGGCTCGGACTTGGTCCGTTCCTCAACGGGGAAGTATTGCCGCGTTCGGCGGCTTTGGATCGCAACACACCGGCGCACTCTACGCAGCCGCCGCAAACCGGACTTTTGCAAACCGCGGTCTCTTTCTGGTTCTCGCCGCCGTGCTGACGGCAGCCGGCGCCGTCATTCCCCAGCTCAGCCCCGATATGCTTTCGACCGTATTCTTTGTGGCTGGCGCAGGGCTTGCCGCCCTGGTCGTGATGCTGCCGTGGCAGCCGCTTGCGCGGGATGGCGCGGACACCACGCAGAAGCGCAGCGAGCCGGACCACCGCTCAGCCTTTAACGCCGATACCGGACGCCAGATGCGCTTCCCGGAGCTTCTGGGCACGCCCGCCGTACAACCAGGCCTGGATCGCGCGGCCTGGGCCAAGCTGACGGCCCATATGAGCCATGAGCTCAGGACGCCGCTTAACGCCGTGCTCGGTTTTTCGGAGCTGATGACGAACGAAGTTTTCGGGCCTCTCGGATCGAGCTACAGTGGCTACGCCCGCGATATTCATACGAGTGGCCGTATCCTGCTGAAGTCGGCGGAAGACGCGCTGGCGATCACGGCGCTGCTGACGGCTCCTGAGCGCAAGCGGGCTCGCGAGACGAGCAAGATCCGGGCGATCGTCGACGACGCCTGCGCCTTTGCTTCCCCCGATCTTGCGGCACAGTCGATTGCCATCGCGATTGACGTCAAAGGCGATGCCGAGATCGTTGGCGACCATCAGGCGACTCGCCAGATGCTCATCAACCTCATTGCAGAAGCCAGCCGCCGTGCGGCTCCGGGCTCTGTGTTGCGGATTGAAACGAAGGCCGCCAGCGAAGCCGTATATCTCTCACTGACGCTGATCGGCGGCATCCACGTGCAGCCGGAAGACGGCTTCGGAATTATCCTGGCGCGCACATTCTGCGAGCTGTCAGGTGCCGAGCTGACGAGTTCAGTTGCGGAAAATGGCGAGTGGACAGCAAGCGTGCGCCTTCTGCGCGCGGTTCAGGCTGACCTTTTCGCCATGGCGGCCTGAAGAAAACATAACGGCGGCATCCACTTGGTCGCCGCCGTTATTGTTATTTTGCCCTGTCGTCGTCTGGCCGTGGCGGTCCAGGCGGTTTCAGCATCGATGCGTGACGCTTCGCTCGCCATTCCTGCAGAAGCTTGCGCTCGTCTGGCGTCAACTCGCCTGCGGTATTTGCGACGCTCGTATAGATCGCGCCTTTGAAAGCATCTTCGGCCATCCGAAGCTGCATGAGTGCAGCCAAAAATTTATCTTTGTCGAAAGGCTTGGCCGTCAGCAGGGCGTTGGCATCGGTCCACGTCTTGCGCACGTTGTCGCGCAAACCTTTCATGGACGCGCGCGCCTCGATCACCTTTTGCCGGATCATCGTCTGCTTGTCGGCAGGCAACTGTTTGACGAAACCAAGGAACCCTTCGTCCCTCTTTCGCTCCTCTTCGTGATGATGCCAAACGGCGGTCGCAAACAAGCCGATGAACAGCAGGTTCAAGGCCAACGACGCAATAAAGCCCGGATAGAGCCAGCGCGGCCGATCCGCTGCCAGCCGCGATTGATCGACGTTGACCGTCACAGCAGATCCCCGTCTACAAAACTGTCACCGTCGTCCGTAAAGGCAATCTGTCGGCTGAGGGTTGACGAAGAGCCATCTTCACCGAGAAGCGCATCGGCGGTCGACGTGAAGACCTTCATTTGACCGGCGAATACGCCAAGCACGAGGGATGCAGCGAGAGCAGTCGCGGCCAAGCCATGGTGACGGCGAAGCGTGGGCCACGCCGGCCGAACAGCTGCCGCTGGCGAACGCTCCCGGCTCGTGACGAGCCGCGGCTGACGTTCTGCTGCAGCCGCGATGCGGTCGCTCAACTTCGAGAGGCGCGTCGCATCATATTGCGGAGCCTTGTCCAGCAGCCGATCGAAAGCTTCGGCATCCTTCAGCATTTTGTGGGCGTCGGGATTGCCGGCAATCAAGCCCGATAACGTAAGACGCAAGGGTGCAGGCCATCGCGTACGGTCTGCTCCGTACGTATCGAGCGCCGCCTCCAGTTTATCGAGCCCCACAGGGCCTAAACTATTGCGTGACATTGTCTGCAGTCTCCCGCACTTCAGAGTTCGCTATCATTTCGCAGCGACTCCCATTCCGATTTCAGTTCCGTCTTCAGTTGCCGTCTCGCCCGACTGAGCAGAGATTCGATAGCTTCGTCCGACACTCCCATGACCTGACCGATCTCGATCTGGCTCAGCCCCTCGAAATGAAAGAGCGTGAGCGCAAGGCGCTGCCGGTCCGGCAGTTTCTGCATCGCCGCTTCAACCCGGCGCTGCGTATCTTGACTTTCGAGGCCGGCGAGCTGTTTTGCGGGCTCGGGAACCTCGGGTAATTCTTCAACCACCGACACACGCCCCTGACCGCGCACGCGGTCGAGGCACAAATTCGAGACCACGCGACGCAGCCACGGCCTAATGCCGGCCGGGCCAATTTCCAGCGTTCCGCTCGAACGCCACAGTCGCAAGAAAGCTTCCTGCGCCAAGTCTTCCGCCTCCGCATCGTCCCGCAGCATTCGGCGCGCCACGGAAACGATGCTTCCGAGATGGCGGGCCATCAGCAGGCGAAATGCGTCGCCGTCGCCGCGACCGACCGCGGCAACGAGCATCGCCTCATCGGCTCGGCTTTCGGCCGCCGGTCGCGGTGCGGCCGGAGTGCCATCCGTCCTCGTTGCCGCCACTAATCCCCTCGACATCCTATTCGCCTGCCTTGCGCTCCAACGCCTCGGATGCTGCCGCCCGAAAGACGGCTTTCCGTGTCGGTTATCGCAAGAACGTCTCAGCCTGCCACAATCCGTCGCCGGGCCATAAAAACCCTAGACGATCAGCCGATTGAAGGCCTCCGCTACGTCTGCAAGCGTTTGTTTCAACTTTATTTCCAAGTCTTCAAAAGAGGTTGTATCTCCTGATCGGGCCAGGAGCAATTTCAGGCCTTTCGGCGCCGATGCCGGGTCGAAAGGCCCCTCGATGGTCAATCGGAGCACCTGCGTCAGATCGTGCAGCAATTGACCGGCATGTGCCAGCAGCAGGTAGTCGTCGTTATGGATAACACCCTCGGACGCGGCCGCAGCCAGGGCCACGAGCGTCGTCTGGTTGAGGATTGCCGGATGCTCGGCGGCATGCACCAGTTGTAAATACTGAACGATGAACTCCAGATCGACGAGCCCGCCGCGAACCTGCTTCAAATCCCAAATATCGGAGGTCGCTTTCTCGGCTTCGACTCGGCGGCGCATGTCGAGGACGTCGGCGGCGATCTTGGCGCGGTCGCGTTTGGCCGTCAGGACCTTGCGAATCTCGGCTTCGACACGTCCGGACAACTCGCGTGAGCCGGCGATGATGCGGGCCCGCGTCATGGCCATATGCTCCCACGTCCAGGCTTCGCTGGCCTGGTAGTTCGTGAAGCTCGACAGCCTCGTTGCGACAGGCCCTTTCTGACCGGAGGGGCGAAGGCGCATATCGACCTCGTAGAGCGCTCCTTCCGCCGTTCGCGCCGAGATGGCGGTGATGAGCCGCTGCGTCAGGCGCGTGTAATAATGCGGCGGCGCGAGCGGCTTTGCCCCGTCCGATTGTTCGGCGGCTGGATCGAAATCGTAGATGAGGATAAGATCGACGTCGGACGCCGCCGTCATTTCGCGGCCACCGAGCTTGCCCATGGCGATGACGGCAGCAGCCCCGCCCGGCACACGGCCGTGGTCCTGCTCCATCTCGCGCGTGACCTCACCCAGGAGGGCCGCGATCAGGCGCTGCGCGATCGTTGCGTAAGCGATGCCTGCTTCGGTCGCCGATATGCTGCCGGTAAGAATTCTGACGCCGACCAGAAAGGCCTGCTCGCTGCCGATCCGCCGGGCGGTATCGAGGATCTCCTGCATCGGATCGCCGTCGCTTGTCGCGCGGGCAGCGGCGAAGGCTTTTACAATGACGTCGTCGATGGCAGCGCCATTGAAATCGCCGCCCAGAACCTGCGGATCGAGCACGGCATCCAATAGCCGCCGGCGATGCGACAGGATGTGAGCCAAGCGCGGCGCGGAGCCCATGATGTCGGCGAATAGCCGGATCAACCCTGGCTGAGCCTTCAGCAACGAGAAAAGCTGCACGCCAGAGGGAAGCTCGGCGAGAAAACGGTCGAAGCTCGCAATCGCGCCATCGGGATCGACCGTATCGGCAAGCGCTTCGATCAGCAGCGGCTGGACTTCCGTCAGGCGTTCACGTGCACGTGGCGACCTGACGACCGGCGCGCGGCCGTGGTGCCAGCCTCGCACGATGGCCAGAACCTGTGTCGGCTGCGAATATCCAAGGCGCTTCAACTCTTCCAGCGTGCGCGGATCGTCCTTGGCTCCGGCGAAGACGAGATTGGCACCGGCAGGCGATGACGGCTGCGGCGGTTCTTCGAACAGACCGTCGTAGTGCTTCTCGACGGTTTCCAGCACTGGTAGCAAAGCAGCGGAAAGCTCCGCCACATCGGCATATCCCGCGAAATGCGCAAAAGACTCAAGCGCTGCGGGCTCTCCCGGCACTTCGTGGCTTTGCTCATCGGCGACCATCTGCACGCGGTGCTCCAGACGGCGGAGATAGCGATAGGCATCATCAAGATCGGCGCGAACGTCAGCCTTCACCCAGCCGCGCCGTTCAAGCGCTGCCAGTGCGTCCAGCGTGCTGCTGACGCGCAAATCGGGCTGGCGGCCCCCTGCGATCAACTGCTGTGTTTGCGCAAAAAATTCGATTTCACGAATGCCGCCGCGGCCAAGCTTCAAGTTCTGTCCGGCGACCGAGATCGGTCCGATCGCCTTATGCGCGTGGATCTGGCGCTTCATGGCGTGGATATCGGCGATCGCCGCGAAATCGAGATACTTGCGCCAGACGAAGGGCGACAGCTCGGAGAGGAATTCGGCACCGGCTTCGAGGTCTCCGGCAATCGGCCGGGCCTTGATCATCGCAGCGCGCTCCCAATTCTGGCCGACGGTTTCGTAGTAGCCATGGGCCGCAACGGTCGAGAGTGCGATTTGCGTCGCCCCGGCGTCGGGCCTCAGGCGCAGATCCGTGCGGAAGACATATCCATCCGGTGTGCGCTCATCGAGCAGCAGCACGAGATCGCGCGTCAACCGGACGAAGAACGATTGCACGTCGCCGTCGCCCACGAGCCGCGCCTTGTCACGATCGAAGAAGACCGTCAGATCGACGTCGCTCGAGTAGTTGAGTTCGAAGGCACCGAGCTTGCCCATGGCCAGCACGAAGTAACCAGAGTCGCGTTCGGGACTTTCCGCTTCGAGCGGCTGCCACTGTCCGCGTGTGGATGCCTGTCGAAACAGAAAGCGGACAGCCGTCCCGACAGCGGTGTCGGCGCAGTCCGACAAGGTCCGGGTGACCGTCATCACCGGCCAGACGCCTGCAAGATCGGCCAGTGCCGTCAAGAGCGCGACCTCTGACTTGTAGATGCGAAGCGCGCGTTTGGCAGAGCCTAGGTCCGAGGCCGCCTGCATTGCCGCGACGAGTTCGTCGGTAAGGATTTGAAAGCGTGAGGCCGGAGGCTCGGACAAAATACGTGCGAGGCGCGCCAGATCGCGGTTCGCGAGCGTCGTCAGATACGGCGAACCTTCGAAGACGCCCGTCAGCAGATTTTCGACATCGGAATTGAGAAGCAGTTCTGCGAGTTGCGGGCAGGCTGCCGCGGCTTCGGCCTTCAGGGATTGGAAGCGTTCGGCGCCGCGACCGTCAGCGGGGCTCTTCGGCCATTCGGATATGCGTTCGGCAACGCTTGGGGGAAGAGACTGATCCATCCCCTCATTGTGCCGCAAGCCCGGGTGCCGCGTCACCCTCCTGATCGGGCACTGCAACGAGACACCTTTGCGACAGGAGAAGCACGACCTTCAGGCCTGGTTGGTTATCCTCAAGCCGGATTTCGCCATGATGGAGGCGGGCGACCGCCGCAACGAGGCTAAGCCCTAAGCCGGTGCCCGGTTTGGTGCGGCTCGCTTCCAGCCGCACGAAGCGTCTCAGCACGCGCTCGCGGTCGATTTCGTCGATGCCGGGGCCATGATCACCGACCGAGATCACGGGCCGGCCATCAAGGCGATAGGCGCGCACGGTGATGGCGCTTCCAGGCTCACCGCCACGGGAATACTTGATGGCGTTGTCGATGAGATTAGCGATGGCCTGGCCGATCAGTTGCCGGTTACCGCGGACGAACACATTCTGCTCGACGTCGATCGTCAGGTTGAAGCCTGCCTCTTCGGCGGCGGGAGCGTAGAGTTCACTGACGTCGGCAACGAAATGCCCGAGATCGAACGTCTCGGTGCTGTCTTCGAGCGGACCGGCTTCCAGCCGAGCGATCAACAACAGCGCGTTGAAGGTCTTGATGAGGTCGTCAGCCTTTTCGATCGTGCGTTCAAGGCCCTCACGATAGGCCTCTTCGCCGCGCGGATCGCGAAGAGCGGCTTCGGCGGCGTTGCGCATGCGATTAAGCGGCGTTTTGAGATCGTGCGCGATGTTGTCTGAGACTTCGCGCAGACCATTCATCAGGCCCTCGATGCGTTCCAGCATCTCGTTAAGGTTGTTTGCGAGCGCGTCGAGTTCGCCTCCCCTGCCCGTCGTCGGAATGCGCCGCGAGAGATCTCCTTCCATGATCTGGCGGCTGGCGGCCGTGATCTGATCCATGCGGTTGACGATGAGGCGGCTAACGGCCAGTCCGCCCAGAAGGCCGATGATCGAAAGGGCGCCGAAACCAAGCAGAAAGACAAAGCGGATCGAATTGGCGAACGCGCGCTGATCTTCGACGTCGCGTCCGATGATGAGGTGGAGATTAGGGCCGAGATCGACAGGAATGGCGACGGCGAGATGCGACGGCCCTTCGTCGTCCGTCGGCTGGTAATTGAAGACTCCGCCAGGACTGTCGGCTTCCAGCTCCGGCGGAATGCGATTGAGGTTGCCGGCGATCTTCGCTCCCGTGCTGTCAGCGAGATAATAGAGCCCCGTTCCTTGCGGCCGCGACAACGCCGTGACGGTCTCGACCAGTTTCATCTGGCCGCCAACCTTCAACTCGGATGACAGAATGCGGGATTCAGCCGACAGGGTCGCGAGGACCTGATCGGTAAAGAGCTTGTTCGTCTGCCAGAACAGGAAGCCGACAACGATTGCCGCAGCGAACAAAAAGAACGCTACGGCCAACGCGCTCAATCCGAAGGTTGTCGTCGATGCCGCTTTTGCGACGCGATCAAACCGGGCCGTCACGAATGGTGTATCCTGCGCCCCTGACCGTGTGCAGCAGCGGCTTGTCGAAGTTCTTGTCGATCTTCGCCCGAAGCCGCGAAACATGAACATCGATCACGTTGGTTTGCGGATCGAAGTGATAGTCCCAGACGTGCTCCAGGAGCATGGTGCGGGTCACGACCTGCCCGGCGTGCTGCATCAGATACTCAAGCAGACGGTACTCGCGCGGCTGCAGCAGGATGTGTTCGCCGCCGCGCGTTACGCGATGAGAAAGCCGGTCGAGCACGAGGTCGCCGACGGAATAGCGGGTTTGCTGCTCTTCCGGCGCCGTCCGACGGCCGAGAATCTCGACGCGGGCCAAAAGCTCGGAATAAGCGTAGGGTTTCGTCAGATAGTCGTCACCGCCGGCACGCAGGCCCTTGACCCGGTCATCGACCTCGCCAAGCGCCGACAGAATAAGCACAGGGGTTCGATTGCCCTCCGTTCGAAGGGACTTGATCAGCGAAAGGCCATCGAGCAGCGGCAACATCCGGTCAACGATCAATACGTCATAGGCGCCGTCGGTCGCCATCGATAGGCCCGCTTCGCCATCATGAGCCAGATCAGCCGTATGACCGTTCTCTTTCAGGGATTTCTGCAGGAAAAGCGCGGTTTCTTTATCGTCTTCTATTACCAGCACGCGCATGGTTTGTGTCCGACCTTCGTCTTCTCTCCGCTCACTGTTTAACCGGATGTCCCCCAAACGTCGAGGCAGCCCCGCCGTTTGGTTGACGGAGCTGCTCGAGTTCGTCATTGCGCGCTACCTCAACCTTTTTTGGTCAACTGAACAGCGACAAAGCGCTTTTGGTCGGCCGATTTGACGTGCAGGAGAACCGCGGTGCGCTTCAGGTCCTGCGCCTTCTTGATGCCGGAGATGACGTCGTCGGGAGAGGACACAGCCTGGCCAGAGACCTCAAGAATGACATCGCCCGGCTTCAGGCCCTTCTCCGCCGCATCCGACGTCGGATCGACTTCAGCGATGGCAACGCCCTGCGTATCCTTGCCTTGAGCGTCCTTGCCGGTACGTGCCGGCATCAACGTGATGCCGAGCTGGCTCAGGTCGACGGACTTGGCGTCATCTTCGTTGCTGTTGCTGTTGTCGTCATTATTGTCGCCATTCATCGCAGCTTCGGCGTTCTTCGGGAACAGGCCGAGCTTCACCTTGATCGTCTCTTCGGCATTGTTGCGCCACACCTTGACGTCGACGTTCGAGTTCGGCGCCAGTTCGGCGATCTTGCGAGCAAGATCACGGCTGTCGGCGATCTTCTCGCCGTTGACCTGCAAGATCGCATCCTGAGTCTTGATGCCGGACTTCGAAGCCGGACCGTTCGGAGTTACTTCGCTGACGAACGCGCCGTGCGCTTCGGAAAGCCCGATGCTGGCGGCGGTATCTTCGTCGACGTTCTGGATCTTGACGCCGAGCCAGCCGCGGCTGACCGAGCCATCGGCCTTCAACTGCTTGACGACTTCGGCGACCGTATTTGCAGGAACAGCGAAGGCGATGCCGACGTTGCCGCCCGATGGAGAGAAGATCGCCGTGTTAACACCGATAACGTCGCCATCGAGGTTGACGGTCGGGCCGCCCGAGTTACCGCGGTTCACAGCGGCGTCGATCTGCAGGTAATCATAGGGGCCGGAGCCGATATCGCGTGCGAGCGCCGACACGATACCTGCGGTGACCGTGCCGCCCAGACCGAACGGATTGCCGACAGCCAACGCCCAATCGCCGACGCGCGGCGGCTTGCCGGAAAGCTTTATCGTCGGGAAGGTCTTCTTGCTTTCGATCTTGATGAGCGCGATGTCGGTGCGCGGGTCGGTGCCGACCAGCTTCGCATCATACTTCATCTCGTCGTTGTCGAAGCTCACCTGGATCTTGGTGGCGCCGTCGATGACGTGGTTATTCGTGACGACGTAACCATCCGGCGTAATGACGAAGCCGGAGCCCTGGCCCTGGACGATCTTCGGGCGAGCTTCCTGGCCGAATTCCTTCGGCAGGTTCTTGAAGAAGTCATGCAGCGGATGATCGGGCGGCAGATCGGGAAGCGAAAAATTCTTCTTGTCCTTATCGCCCTTCTCGTTCGAAGCAAGCTTCGAGGCGCCGCCGTCGTTGATGACGGAAACTGAAACGACCGCCGGCTTCACCTTGTCGACGATGTCGGCAAAGGAGAGCGGCGCGCGGCCGAATGGCGTTTGAATCGTCTGGGCACCGGACTCGGCCAGCACAGGGTGTGACGGCACCGCCAGTCCAAATCCCACCGCTGTAACAGCCAGCATCGCGACCGATGCCGGGGCAAACTTTGAAGTCAATTTTGAAGAAAACGTCGTCGACAAGCGGTGCGGAAATCGCATCCCAGGGTCTCCAGCTGAAAGGCAGGCTTCGCGAGCCTTACTATGACGCCTAGCGGAACCGGGGTTACGGCAGCATGTCAGGGACGTTAACTGTTGGTAATCTAACGCCTCGCCGGGGCGCAAAACGGCTTACGGATCCTTGGCCGCAAGGATCTCATTAAGCTTGGCTTTTTCCTGTTCCGTCAACGGCGTGCCGGTGGTCGGAGCGGCCGGCCGGGTAGCGCGGATCATCAATACGATGCCGGCAAGCAAAACCAAGATCGGCGTTAGCCATAGGAGCAGCGTCGATAGCTCGAACCGGGGTTTCAGCAGGACGAATTCGCCGTAACGCGCGACGATATAGTCGAGCACTTGCTGATCACTGTCATGCGCCATGATCCGCTCGCGCACGAGGCGGCGTAGGTCTCCTGCCAACGGCGCGTCGCTGTCGTCGATGGACTGGTTCTGACAGACGAGACAGCGCAGTTCGGCCGAGATGTTGCGCGCGCGCTTTTCCAGCGCCGGATCAGAGAGCATTTCGCCCGGCTGAACGGCGAACGCCGCGGGAGTGGCAGCGAGTGCCGCCCAAATTGCCAGCGCCAGAATTGCCAAGGGCCGCCGCACGATCATCACTCCGCCGGAACCGCAACGATGGGGCGCGAACGCGATGGAGCGCCGACACGCAGCCGCCGGTCGGACAGAGAGATGCCGCCGCCCAGGAACATGAACAGCGCACCGAGCCAGATGAACCGGACGAGCGGGTTGAAGTAGGCGCGCACGGCGTAACCGCCACCCGGCTGGCCGTCACCGATGACGACGTAAAGGTCACCACGCCACGCCGCGTGAATGCCGGCTTCTGTCGTCGGCTGCGGCGGCGCATCATAGAGGCGCTTCGCTGGCTGGAGCGTCGCGATGGTCTCGCCGTTACGCTTGACGTTAAAGTCGGCGATGTCCTCGGTGTAGTTCGGACCGCGGCCACGTTCGACCTTGGCGAAGGTCACCTCATAGCCGTCGACCATGACCTTATCGCCCGGCTTCATCGCCAGAATGTGCTCTTCGCGGTAGGCGCTGGTCGCGACGATGCCGACCATCAGCATGCCGACGCCGAAGTGCGCGAACAGCGTGCCGTAGGCCGAGCGCGGCAGGTTCGATGCGCGACGCATGACTTCGTCGCGTCCGGCGGAACCGAGCTTCACGCGGTTTGCCCATTCGACGATGGCGCCGACCATCACGTAGACACCCAGCGCAATGCCGAACGGCGCCAGCCAAGGCCCGCGATGTTCGACGGCGAAGACGGCGACAATCGTGACGAGCGCCGCGAGGAAGGCAAAGGCCAAGCGCTGCATGGCGCCGAGCAGATCGCCGCGCTTCCAGGCAAGCATCGGTCCGAACGGCAGCGCGATCAGCAGCGGGATCATCAGCGGGCCGAACGTCATGTTGAAGAACGGCGGACCGACCGAGATCTTCTCGCCCGTCAGGCCTTCGAGCGCCATCGGGTACAGCGTACCGACGAGCACCGTCGCCGTCGCAGTGACGAGCAGCAGATTGTTCAGAACGAGCGAGCCTTCGCGGCTGATCGGCTGGAAAAGACCGCCAGCCTGCATATCCTTCGCGCGCAAGGCGAAGAGCGCAAGGCCGCCGCCGGTGAAGAACACCAGAATGGCGAGAATGAAGACGCCGCGCGCCGGATCGACCGCAAACGAATGCACCGACGTCAACACGCCTGAGCGAACGATGAAGGTGCCCATCAGCGACAGCGAGAACGTCAGGATCGCAAGCAGCACCGTCCAGATCTTGAGCGCTTCGCGCTTTTCCATCACGAGCGCGGAATGGAGCAGCGCCGTTCCGGCGAGCCACGGCATGAAGGAAGCGTTTTCGACCGGGTCCCAGAACCACCAGCCGCCCCAGCCCAGTTCATAATAGGCCCACCAGGACCCCATTGAGATGCCGATCGTCAGGAACATCCAGGCGGCGAGCGTCCACGGACGCACCCAGCGCGCCCAGGCGGCGTCGATGCGGCCCTCAATCAGAGCGGCGATTGCAAACGAGAATGCGATCGAGAAGCCGACGTAACCCGTGTAGAGAAACGGCGGGTGGAACGCGAGCGCCGGGTCCTGCAGGATCGGGTTCAGGCCGTTGCCGTCCGAAGGCGCCGGATCGAGACGAACGAACGGGTTCGACGTCAGCAGCGAGAAGAGCAGGAACGCTACGGCGATCGACGCCTGCACGGACAGAACGCGGGCCTTCAATGTCGGCGGCAGATTGTTGCCGAACAGCGCGACGGCCGCGCCGAACAGCGCCAGGATCAGCACCCAGAGCAGCATCGAACCTTCGTGATTGCCCCAGACGCCCGCCATTTTATAGATCAGCGGCTTCGTCGAATGCGAATTTTCGGCAACGTTCAGCACGGAAAAGTCGGACGTCACGTAAGCGTGCATCAGAGCGAAGAACGCGACCGCGATCAGCAAGAGCTGCGATATGGCGGCGGGTTCGGCAACGCGCATCATGCGCTCGTCTTTGATTGCCGCGCCGAAGGCCGGAATGACAACCTGCACGACGGCAACCAGCAGTGCGAGAATGAGAGCGAAATGTCCGAGTTCGACGATCACGGCATTATCCTTCTAAGGCATCTCTGCCTTCATCTGATCGGGGTGAGCGCTGGCGCCGAGCTTCACGCCTTTTGCTTCTAGCGCCTTCGCGACATCGCGTGGCATGTAATTTTCATCATGCTTGGCCAGCACCGTGTCGGCCTTGAAGCCGCCGTGGCCGTCGAGGACGCCTTCAGTCACGACACCCTGTCCTTCCCGGAACAGGTCCGGCAGGACGCCCGTGAACGTCACCGGGATATCCTTCAGCGTATCAGTGACCTTGAATTTGATCGTCGTGCCCTGGCCGCGAATGACGGACCCCTTTTCGACGAGGCCGCCCAGGCGAATGCGCTGCCCCGGCGGAACGTGCTTTTCGACGATATCGCTTGGCGTATGAAAAAAGACGATACTGTCTTTCAGCGCGAACAGCACGAGGATCAGCGCAATCGCGAGTGTCGCGACGCCGCCTCCGATCAATACTCCGCGCTTTTGCTTGCGTGTCATGAGAACCCTGAGCGGATCTTATGTTGCCATCAACTTCCGAGGCCTAGCTGACGGGCCAGATCTTCGACCTGGGCCAGCCCTCCTTGATTGCCCTTTAAAGAAACGCGGGCATCGTTTAGCGCTTTCACGGCGTCGTCATGGCGGCCGAGAACCTGATACGCACGGATGAGCTTGACCCATCCGTTCGCGTCGCTGCCATCCGTCTTAAGTCGTGCCGCAAGATTATCGACCATTTGCGTGATAAACGCCTGGCGGTCCTCGGGCTTCATGTTCATGACGGCCCCGGCTTCGGGACCAGACGGCATGCCGGACGCCGCAGCGGGCGCGTTTGCGGTGCTCTTATCGTTTGCGAAAGCAGCGGCGCTCTGCGGATCGAGCTTAGCTAGGCGCTCCACCAGGACCGGACGCCACGGAGCATCGGGAGGCGCTTTCGAGATCAGATCTTTATAGTCAGCCGCTGCTTCGGTCAGATGACCGTCCTGCTCCTTCGCAAGCGCTAGCCAGATTTTCGGTTCTGTGGCGTTCGGATTGAGCACGAGAATGCGCTGCAGCGCTTTGCGCGCATCGTCGGGCACGATGCCGTTTTCCATCCGGATCCGAGCGTTCGCAAACCCTTGCAAGCGCTTCGGGTCTTCGCCGATCAATCGGATGGCTTTCTGATAGGCATCAGCAGCGTCAGCGTAACGGCCCATCGCATAGTAAACGGGGGCAATGACATCCCAGCCCCTGCCGTCTTCGGGATGCTCGCGAAGACGCTGCTCGACCTTGGCGATCAGATCGTTCGGAGTACTGGTCGCATTGGCTTCGGCCAACCGTTCGCTGAGCGGCTGAGCCGGCATGCCCGGTTTGCCATAGTCGAGATAAAGCGCGAGGCTGACGATCGGCAAGGCGATGCACGTCAGAATCGAGATGGGAACGATAAATCGGTTGCGCATGGCCGCCTCAGCGGCCGTCGTGGATTTGGAGTTGTCCTGCGTCACGCGCAGCAAGCGGCGTGCGATCTCGGCGCGGGCGCTTTCAGCTTCGTCGGCGCCGAGGGTGCCGCGCGCCTCGTCGGCCGTAATTTCTTTCAGCTGATCCTTGTAGACCGCAACATCGGCGCCAGCGGTAGCGCCGGCCGGCTCGGCAGGGCGCATCAGCGGCCTTACGATGGCCAGCGTGACGCCCGCCACGAGTACAGCCACTAAAATCCAAAAAACCATCGCCGCGCGATCCTCGAGCTTTTGTGGAGGGAATAGGATCGCGCGCCGGTCCAGGCAAGCAGTCAAAGCTCGCGGCAGCCCATCTGTCGCGGACCGGTTAAATTATGGAAATGTTTCCCGTGTTTTGCTGCAGTGCGTCAGCCTACAGACTGCCACTGACCGTCGGCACTCCGGCAGGCGGTTCCCCGCATCTGCTTCGGCTTGCCGTCGATGTAGACCGTATGGGTGTAATCGCGGCAGTCGGCAACACCACGTTTGTAGGGGCGGCTTGGCACGATTTCGCCATAGTTACCGGTGTCGGGATCACGCCATTCGCGCGATACGCCCGATTGGCCACGCTCAAGCGCGTCGTATTCGGCTTCCTGGGCATAGCGCCTATCGCGTTCATCCAGGCTCTTGCCGATCTGGCTGCCGACAATGCCGCCGACGACGGCGCCGGCGATTGTGGTTGCGACTTTACCGTCGCCCTTGCCTACGGAATTGCCGAGAAGGCCGCCAGTGATGCTGCCTATGACGAGACCGGTATTTGTATTATCGACCCCGCCGTTGCCGTTGCTGCAGCCCCCCAGCATGGCGATCGTCGCCAGCAGCGGCAGCGAAAAGCGCGCGATGCGCATGGTAAACCCCATTATCGGTTCATCCCCTCGCGCCGCTTTTCCCCACCGGCGCATAGTCCCTAGACTTGGCTAGACCGATATTGTGCCTTCGACAAGGCGGAAATCCACCACAATTCGGGCAAATCCCCACCGCAGTTCGATGCTGCGCCGCGACATGCGCACCAATTGAACTTTAGGCGGCAGGGAGATCTAGAACGGCTTTTAAACCGCCGTGCTCGGATGCGTCGAGGCGCAGTTTTCCGCGATATGATGAGGCCAGATCGCTGACGATGGACAATCCAAGGCCCGAGCCGGGCTTCGTCTCATCGAGACGTAAACCGCGTTTGCCGATTTTCGCGCGCTGTTCTGCAGATAATCCCGGTCCATCGTCTTCGACGGTGATTAGAAGTTTCCGGCGCATCGTGGTGTCTTGGCTATTGACGGTCGCGGCAAGGTAGACGCGCGTCTTTCCCCACTTGCACGCATTATCCAGCAGATTGCCCAGCATCTCTTCCAGGTCCTGCTTCTCGCCCTGGAATTTGGCGCCTGGCTGAACGGTAAAGTCGATCGATATGCCTTTGTCCTGGTGAATCCGTTCGAGGGCGCGGATCAACGGACCGGCGGTTGTGTCGACCGGCGTGACGCGGCCGATAGTGTTCGTTCGCGCAGCGATGCGCGCGCGGTCGAGATAATGGCTGATCTGATCGCGCATCAAGCGCGCCTGCTCGGCGACCTTGCTGCCAAACTGGCTGTCGTCTTCATGCGCTTCGTTGGTGATGACCGCGAGCGGAGTCTTGAGCGCGTGTGCCAGATTGCCGACCTGGGTGCGCGCGCGATCGATGATGTCCTGGTTGGATTCGATCAGCGCGTTGAGCTCGGCTTGCAGCGGTTCGATCTCGGCAGGAAGGTTGCCTTCGAGACGCTCGGCTTGACCCGAGCGAATACTTGCCAGACTTTTCTCGACACGGCGCAGCGGCAATAAGCCGAAGCGGACCTGAAAAACCGTCGCGGCCAACAGGCCCAATCCGACAAGCGCCAACGCACTCGTCAGGCGCGTTCGAAACTTGGCGACGGTCGCCTCGAACCAGTCCATCGGACCCGCAACGATGATCGAATACTTCGTCTTATCGGGATCGTGACCGGGAGAGTCGATGAATTCGAGAATGCGGATGGTCGTGCCGGTCGGGCCGGGCACGTTCATCCAGCGCGTACCGGTATCGTCGGTGGGGAATTTGCGATCGTAGGGAGACGGCAGCACGGCAGTCGCAAGCGAGGGCGATACGAGCGTTCGCCCCGGCGCGCCGTCGATTGGCCTGATCTGCCAATACCAGCCCGATTGCGTGACTTCGAACAGCGGCTCGTAGAGGTTCGGCGGAATGACGGGCTGGTCACCCATCGTGCTCATGCTGTCGATGGTGATCTGCGTCAGAAGCTTTTTCAGCTGAGCGTCAAAGCTCAGCTGCACATCTTCGCGGTACAGCGCATAAATGATGTAGCCGGCCAGCGGCAGCGCCAGAAGTGTCCACGCTGCCGAGGTCGCAAAGAGGCGCAGCGCAAGTGAATTAAGCCTCATCCGGTCCTTGGCTCATGCGGTATCCAAGACCGCGGACCGTCTGGATAACATCGCCTGGAATCTTCTTCCGCAAACGGCCGATAAATACTTCGATCGTGTTCGAATCGCGATCAAAATCCTGATCGTAGAGATGTTCGACCAGCTCGGTGCGCGAGACGACGCGGCCGTTATGGTGCATCAGATAAGCCAATAAGCGGAATTCGTGCGACGTCAACTTGACCGGGTTGCCTTCGCAGGTCACGCGCGCCGACTTGGTATCCAACCGGATCGGACCGCACTCGATCTCGGATTTGGCATGACCGGAAGCACGGCGCACTTGAGCGCGGACGCGGGCCAGAAGCTCTTCCATATGGAAGGGTTTTGCGAGGTAATCGTCGGCGCCGGCGTCCATGCCGGCCACCTTGTCGCTCCAGCGGTCGCGTGCGGTCAGGATGATGACCGGCATCTTGCGGTCGCTGCGGCGCCACTGCTCTAGCACTGAAATGCCGTCGATCTTCGGCAGGCCGATGTCGAGAATAACAATATCGTAAGGTTCGGTGTCGCCGAGGAAATAGCCCTCTTCGCCGTCAGCGGCGGTGTCTACGGCGAAGCCGGCGTCCGATAGCGCTGAGGAAAGCTGACGGTTCAGATCTTTGTCGTCCTCGACTACAAGTGCACGCACGGGCGTATCCCTCCCCTCCTACGGAATGCCGCGGATTATAGAGAGCGCTGACCGCGCCTTCCATCCGCAACAGCGAACCGGCTAGCGGCTCTTGGCATTCATAACGGTTGTCTTCAACTGTCCCGTCGGACTTCTGATGACAAGGCGATAAAAATATCCGTCGTCCGACCGGCAAAGCGTCGTCTTGACGAGTACCCCCACTCCGTCGGCCGCCAGCGATCGGGAAACCTCCTCTACTGTTATCAGATTTTGCCGGCGTACGATTTGTCCGGCCATACCCCAGTCGGTCATGCAGTCGAGAGCGCAGGCGGTGCTCCACGGCAGCAAGGCTGCCGCAGCCCCGAATGCCGCCGCTTTTCCCAAACCGACCATACGTCTCTTCCGGAAAAATCAGACCAGTTAAGATTAGCCTGTTGAATGGCCGATGAATACTGGAGTCCGTCCTCCCCTCCCAATTTGCAATTAACTTTTGCGGATGCTGAGGACGGAAGAGGCCGTAAACCGGCCATAAATGGCGAGCGCAGTGCCGATGAGACCGGTAACGGCCTGGGCCGCCGTTATGGCCTGGTCGCCGAAAGTCTGAATAACGTCGGCCGGCAGCGAGACCCCGATTGTGGGGGCCAGAAGCGGCAGCACGGTCGCCGCCGCCGTGATCACAGTTCCCCAGAGCGTCTTTGATTGCGCCCACCATTTGGCGCTGTCGTCGGTCGTGACCGTGGTCGATGTGTCGCTCATTGTCGTCTCTCCTTTTGCGTTTTGTGCGGGCTCCATCAGTCCGCGGATGATGCCGTCAGTGGCTGCCCACGATTTGCCGAGGGCCAACGTTGCATCGACGCGTTTCAGCCAGCCGCGGCCGAACCGCCAGAAGTGCGGGAGCGCGCGATAGCGCGCGCGGCGGATGTCGGCGTAGACTTCGATGAGATCGACGACGTTGCGCGCGCCGATGGCGCCGAGCGTCTCGGGACCGATCTCACCGTCGACCGTTACGCCGACGGACTGCTGCAGCATGCGGATCGCTGTGCCGACGCCGTGATTGACCGCAGCATCGAAATGCATGAGCGCCAGCGGCGCGGTGAATGCGCTGCAATCCGCGGGGTCGAAATAGCGGCGGCGATAAATGGTGGCGACGGTTGCGTCGGGAATGGATTTCAGTTCCGCGATCAAACGGTCGCGCGATGAGCCGTCGAGCGTTTGACCTTTGAAGTTCGCATAGACTTCGAGCGTGATGCCCTTGTTGGTCGGGCCGCCGGGATCGTAGGCGTCGTCTGAAAATCCACCTTCCATTTCGAGGACGTGAGCGAGCGCCTTGGCGAAGATGCTGCCGTCTGCCGTTAGAATTTCGCTTTCGTCTTGCGGCCAACGCAATCCGAGCAAACGCGATTTATCGAAACTCGCAACCGTCACGGCATCGCTTTGATTACCGCCGAGGAGATAGAGCTTGCCAGCCGCCTCGCCGATGACGAAGCCGATGTGCCCGGCAGTCGGGTCATCGCCGCGCGAGAAAACAGCGATGGCACCGAGCCGCGCATCGTCGAGCGCCGTGCCCCACTCAAGATATGAGCGCGCGAGCAGTGAGCCCGTGTTGGAAACGCCAGCGCGTTTCAGCATGGCACCAGCGAACGCCGCGCACCAGGGCGTCGTTTCCGTTTTTACGTCATCATCACCAGCGTCGCGGAAATAACGCAGGATCTCCGGTGCGTTCGCATCGCCGGGAATTTCACGCACGCCAAGTTCGGCCCACGCTGCCGCCAGCCACGCCGGTTGGTCCATTATCATTCCTCGAAATTTCCTCGACGACGCTTACAGAATCTTCGTCATGCCGACGGAGGTCGGCACCCAGACAAGCCTCTGCAGAGCAATCGTGGATGGTTGTCTGGATCCCGGCCTGCGCCGGGATGACGATCTGATGATTTACGGCTCCGCCTAAACGACCGCAGAGCGCGCCGCACCGCGACCGAAGAGGACGTTGGTCTGATAGATTTTGACGACAACGCTTGATTGAACGCTGCCGAAGTCGGTGATCTGATTGGATGCGGTGTAGATGACGTTTGGCGTCGAAGCCATCAGTGTGCGTTTCACTGTGGTGCCGTCGAGAATATCGATCTCGTAGGTTTCGCTCTCCTCGCCGAGCGGCACTTCGGGCAGTTCCCAGTTGTCACCACCCGTCCGTGAGCGCCGTATCCACGACAAACGAATATCGCCTGAAACGCGCGCGCCTTTGACATGCACGGGCGACAAGGGCCGCAATCCCAACCCTTGATACATAAATGGTACGGTGACATAGGACGCGTCACCGATGTCGCGATTGCCGGGACCGTAGCGCCAATTGAGCGTCAGCTTGCGCTCGCTTTCCTGCAGCGGAACGCGCGCCACCGCACCGTCGAGCAGTACAAACTGCGCGCCGCTCGCGAGCGTTTCCCTCATCGCGCTTTCGGTGCCGAACTGCCCTCGCAGCAAACCGCTCAAGCGATAGGTTTGCGCATCGACCAACTCCGCGATCTGGAATTGAATGATCTCCCAATCGCCGTCGGCATTGCGAAGTGCCCCAAGGTTCGCGCCTGCGAGCATCGCGATGAGATCGACGGACGATAGCGCGCCGTTCGTCAGACGGACACGAAACGATGCGCGACGATCAAGGCGCCCCTCAGGCCCCGGTGGAACGTCATCGAGCGTCAAGCCGAGCGTTGCTGCCGCCGTCACCACCGCTTTCAACTGGTAGCCCGTTTCCTGTGGCGACGCGAACAAAGCCACGCTGCCGGGCCACGGTTTCTGCATCGTCGCTGCGTATCCCGACGAGGCATCGAAGCTCGCATTCCACTGCGGCAAGTCCATCAGCGCGACCGCGGGCGAGCCGATCTGCACAAGCGGCGGCGGTGTTGCCGTGCGCCCCGGGACGTCGATCTGATCGTAAATGCTCGGATCGATGCTCAACGCCTGAATATCGCGGATGCCGTGCTCGGAGACATCGGTCAATCGCAACAGGCGGATTCGACCGCCGAGGTCGGCTGAAACAATATCGCCTGGTTCCAGTGCGAGCGTAGAAGGTGGCAGTTTGAACGTTGCGGATTCGCGCGTCGCCCAGGTTTCGTAGAGCCAGCTTTCGGCAATTGAGGTCGCGAGCCCATCGTCAAGAACGATCGGCAAATCGGCTTCCGCCACGCGACCGCTCGCGCCTGTCAATCGCCGCGCTTCCGCAACGGCTTGCGGATAATCGTCGACATCGGTGATGTAGCGGACCTTGGCTGAGGCCGGGAGATCGGTCTCCTGCGCACGCGTCAATTCGTAGAGCGCGTCTCCAACGTTTTCTTCGACGAGGTCGTCAGGTTCCACCGACATGGCGGGTTCTGCGCGGCCGCGGTGACGGAATACGATGCTGCCGCTGCTCTCCACGCTATCGAAGAAATACGCGAGTTCCAGCGGTTGGATCGCATCGCGCGCCGCCATTGTCCGATCGATAACGTAGCCGGGCACCGTGCCTGTCAAACCGGAAGCGTCGAACTCGGCGAAGCCCTGCTCCTTCAGGATCGCGGATACGACTTCATTCAGCGCGGCGCCACCGAGGCGGCCGTTGACCCAGTGGCCGTGCTCCCAATTCGCGCCATCGCCCCAATAGGTGGTGGCATCGGGAAAAGCGGGAAACGGCCGCGCGTCCCAGCAGTAGACGTGGATATGGTCGAGATCGACCATCCGCGCGCCCGTCACCGAAGAGACCGGATTGAGACCAGCAACGTACCCGGGTTTCGTCCAGTCGAAGGCATCGCGCAAAACCTGGCGATGGCGTGCCTGCATCAGGTCATCGCGAAAGCCACGCGAATAATAGGGATACGCCGACTCCGAGCTTTTCGGATCGACGAAGACGTTCGGCTGGTTCGCACCTTTATCGACGGCTGGGCAGCCGATTTCCATGAACCAGAATGGTTTCGATTGCGGCGCCCATGCCGTCGCCGTCGCTCTTTCGACGCCACCGGGTCGATTGAAGTGCTGGTTATTCCACCACGAGAGAATGTCCTTGTAGCGGAATACCCACGGCTTGCCGTCGCCGTCGGTGATCGGCTTACGCACCTGGGCATCGCGATCGGCATCGGAGGCGTAATACCAATCGAACCCCTCGCCGCCGTGCACATTGCCACGCAGATAAGCCGGATCGTATATCGATGTCGCGCCGGCAATCGCATCGAGATGATCGCGGCCGTCGCGCCAATCCGCGAGCGGCCAATAGACGTCGATGCCGATGGCGTCGATATTAGGCGACGACCACAGCGGATCGAGATGAAAATAAACGTCGCCCGAGCCGTCGCCTGGCTGATGACCGAAGTATTCCGTCCAATCGGCAGCGTAGAGAACTTTTGTCGCCGAGCCGAGAATGGACTTCACGTCCGCGGCAAGCGCGACGAGTGCCGACACGAAAGGATACGTTCCGGCGGCCGAACGCACCCACGTCAAGCCGCGCAATTCCGTACCGATAACGAACGCTTCGACGCCGCCTGCGGCTTTGGCAAGATATGCCTGATGCAAAACCATGCGCCGATACGACCATTCGGCAGGGCCGGAATAATGCACCGTTGTGCCCGACAGAGAGAAATCGGATACGGCCGCCGTGCCGACGAATGATGCGATCTGAGTTGCGGCGACGGCTGTCTTGTCTGGCGAACCTGTTTGTCCTGGCGCGGGATGACACGTGATGCGTCCGCGCCAAGGATAGACGGGTTGGCTCGCTCCGCCGTAGGGATTGGGCAACGCGTTTTCCGCGGGCACATCCATCAGAATAAAAGGCGTCAGCGTGACATTGAGACCGCGCGCTCTCATATCCGCGATTGCGGCGATGACGGTCTCATCGGATGGCGTACCGCCATAAGCGGCATTGCCATCACGCGTTGAAATCAAATACGCCGTGTCGCGCATCACTCCCGCGACAGACCAGTTCAGAGGCGCGGTCGATTTATGGCGCGTCTCAACGCCGGGCTTGATCCGGCATTCGCCTGCGCGCAGATCGGTGCCGAACCAGCTGACGACAAACGAAACGGATTTCGCATTCGGAAGCTGAGTTTCGAGCTGATCGAGCGCCACCTGCCAATCGGTTGCACCCAAAAGCTGATGCACGTTTTCCGGCTGCGAAACGCCATCGTCTAATATCTGGCGCACCGGCTCGGTCGCATAGACGAATTCACCGGAGCCTGGAATGAGAACAACGCCGCGCACGTCATTATCGGCATCGGACACGCTGCGATAGACTTCGAACGACAGTTGCGGCACGCGATTGCCGTAGTCGACAAGCGGGAAATGCTCGAACACGACGTAGGCGACGCCGCGATATGCGGGTGCGTTGTCTGCGCCTTCTCGCGCCGCGATGAGGCTATCAACTGCTTGCGTTTCGGTGCCGGTGTGCAATCGGTATGTGGTGCGCGCGAGATCGAGTTCCTGCTCATCGGCCCAGATGCGGCCGATACGCGTGACCACACCCTCCCCCAACGCTACCGCAAAGTTGGCGTAATAGTTGTATTGTGTGACGCGGGTTTTGTTGCCGCTTGAGCCGCCCTTGCCGCTGCCGACCGCTTCCGTCGTCGTTACGATTTCTTCTTCGAGATCGGTCGCCCAGATGATCTGGCCGCCGACGCGCGCGCGCCCATAGAGCCGCGGCAACGGCGCGCCTTCGGTCGATGCGGTGACGCGCAGATCGCTCAGGCGCGGACCATCGACGGCACGCGTTTGGCCCGACGGCGCAAAGAGAACGCTATCGACATATGAGCCTGCAAACGCGCCGACCTGCGATCCGATTGCTGCGCCGGACAGCGTTACGCCGAGCGCGCTGACGCCAGCCGGAAGCACGTTGCTGCCGACTGCGGCGCCGACAGCAGCAAGAGCGAGCGTTGCCATGAGTAGCCTTTCCGTGGATCAAGTCGTCATCCTCGAACAGGCGAGGCTGTTCGAGGATCGTGTGAGCATCACTCACACCAGACCGGGAAATCGAAATGTTCCAGCGATGCGCCGTCGCCACCAGGGCGTCAGCGTGATCTCGGCGGCGGCGGCACCTTCCATCGCGTGAACCATCGTCCAGGCGCTTGTCAGGATGCCGGCATGCTTCGCGACGCAACCTTCACGCAAACGAAAAACGACGACGTCGCCGCCACGAGCTTCGACAATCGGCACGCGCTTAAGATGGCGCTCCGCCGCTTCGAGCATCGCTTCGCAGCCGCTCGTCTCCGCCCAGTCGCGGCTATAGACAGGTGGAGCTTCTGCATCGCTGCCGTAAAGGTCGCGCCAAACACCACGCACCAATCCAAGGCAATCGGCACCGATACCGCAGACGCTGGCTTGATGATGATACGGCGTGCCGATCCAGCGGCGCGCCGTCACGACGATGCCGTCTCTGGTCAGTGCATTCATGGATTCATTTCCGGCACGTAAGGGGTGACGCATGAAATTCGCCATCCTTCGGCTGCGACTAGCTGTGGACGCAAAGGTGTCTTTCAGCTCGCGCCGCCGATCTGCGTGAGAAACTTGTTGCCTGGGATCGAGGGAAAACCGCGGAAGTTGATCGTGTTCGCAAAGCGCGCTTTGCAGGTGTCGAAGCGCTTGTCGCAGCCGGCAGTGATGAAGAACGCATCCCCACTCGCAGGCGGCCCTTCCGCTTCAGCCCAAAGCTCGATCTCGACAGATGCCGCGAACTTCGTGTGCGCCTTGACTTCGATCTTCAGACCTGACGATACACCGGACGTGAACGTCAAAAGCCCGCGCGAGAAAAAGCGCGTCGCAAAGCCGTCCAATCCCGACACCGTGAAGCGGCGCGCCGATTTCAACGCGAGGATCGTGCCAGCACCTCGAAAGGCCGGGGACGTCAGATCGACCGTACAGCGCGCATCGCCGAGATCGGCATCGCAGGTTTTCTGAAGGAGCCTTCCCGTCGGCTGCTGCAGATAATGCGCAAGGCCGCGCAGCTCGGCGGTGAATGCCGAACCCGTTCGCCGCACCTCCCCGATGCTGCCGGAACGCATCAGCACGCGCTGTTCGGGATCAGCCCAATTGACCCGATAAATCGCGATGCGGGCATCGTCGTATCGTCCGGCTGCGAGGTCGGCGTCAGTCAGCGTCGCAGACGACAGTGCGCCGGCGACCTCCAAGTTATCGACCGACAGGCCGAGGCCGTCGGTGATGTCACTTGCCGTGAAGCCACTCGCGGCTTCGTAGGTTATGCCGCCGAATGCAATTGAGTTATCGTGATCGGTGAAGCCAAGCACGGTGCCGTCGCGGCGCGCGATACGCCAGCACCAGCATAGCGTCGTCGTGCCGGACGCGAGATGCGCGGCGAATTCCGGCGACAGCGATTTCACAGCCGCACCTCCACGATCGGAATGTTCGGAATAGCGCCAGACGTAAAGCCGGAGAGATTGATTTCCAGTTTGTCGGTATCGAAACGCACCGGCACGTCGAATTCAAAACCTGCCGTCACGCTTTCTCCCGCCGCAGGAACGTGGCCTGCGAGAAACGTCACGACACCTGTCGCGGGATCGACGGCGTAATCGGTGCCGTCCGCCTTCTGCACACCGGATACGGCGACCGTCACGCTTCCCGCGACGGGCTTTTTGATGTCGCGCGTCCACGGCGCGAAGGCATTGCCGTAGACTTTCGTCAACTGGAACGCGGCCCGAGTGCCGTCTCCCGTGCCGACGATCTGATCGAGCGGGGATGGCGCAGCGTTCGGCGCGCAGGATTTCCAATCCATCGGATCGCGCCAGCGAAAGCCGTGCAGACGGCCACGGCGTTCCTCGAAAAACGCGATGATCTGGTGCAAGTCGTCGAGCGACTTCACGCCGTATCCCGCATTATAACTGCGGCGGCTATCGGCCCAGCGACTGTTGCGTTCTTCATAGCCGGAGCCAAGCACGACAACGTCGGTGCGCCGTTCCGGCCCACCTTGCGCGTTGCGCGAGATTGCTGTTGGAAATCGGACGTCGTGAAAGGACATGGCGAACCATCGATTACGAAGTGAACGTTAGAGATTCCGCTGCCCGGCAGCCGCGGCGCGCGCGATCATCGCGGCGATCTGCGATTGCGAGCGATTGAAGCTTTGGGCGTCTGGCGTGGTGATATTGATTGTCACGTTCTGGCCGCCGCCGCCTGCCATCGCGACGCCGAGGCGGCCATCGGACCCACGCGTCAGGGGCATGATGGCTTCAGGCCCTCTTTCGCCCGCGAGCCCCGTCGCGCCACCCGCAAGCGGAAACGAGATCGGACTTGCGATCACGCCACCGCTTGCGAACGGCACCGGTGTGCCCTGCTGGATCACGCCGCCTTTGGCGAACGGCAATACGCCGGAGATCGCGCTTTGAAACACGGACGCCAATCCCGTCGTCAACGGTTGCAACGCGGATTTCAACGCCAGGTTCGAGACGTTGAGCGCAAGCGACTTAAAGACATCGCCGACATTCTTGCCTTTGACCGCGATGTCGTCGAAAGCCGAAACCAGCGTCGTCGAAAACTGTCGTCCGAGTCGCGTCGTCGACGTCAGCGCTGTTTGCAGATCGCTGGTATCGGCCGTGATTTTTACGCTCCACGTTTCGAGCGGTTCGTCAGTCGTTGCCATGTTGCGCCCCTTCATCCGGAAAGCGTTGCATGAGATCGTGAAGGTGGCGGCGCGACGGCCCATCGGAGTCCGCCGGACTTCCGAACCGTCCGCGAAGCGCCGCTTGCAACTCGCGCGGCGTCAGGTTCCAGAACACGCG
This sequence comes from Hyphomicrobium sp. MC1, assembly GCF_000253295.1. NCBI lineage: Bacteria > Pseudomonadati > Pseudomonadota > Alphaproteobacteria > Hyphomicrobiales > Hyphomicrobiaceae > Hyphomicrobium > Hyphomicrobium sp. MC1. Next base: position 2,258,979 of record NC_015717.1, read on the forward strand.
CGGCTGTAGCCCGAGTGCGCCAAGGCCAAGCTCCATCACTTTGTCCCAACGAAAGGGATGCGTGCTGCGCCGCCGTCCTCGTCGCTTGCGTCTTTGGTGTTCTCATCGCCGCCGAACGTCGCGCGCAGCAATCGCGCGACGATATCGACGTAGCCCGCAGCACCACCTGCGACTTGCATGGCGTTGACGTCGTCTTCGCTGATCGCACATCCGGCCCAGCGGAGACCCGCGGTGATGATCTTGGTGCAGTCGCGCGCAGAAAGGCGTCCCTTCTCGAAGCGCGCCGCGAGCGCCAGCATGTCTTCGTCGCCGAAAGCGCTTTCCAGCTCAGCAAGCGCGCCGAGCGTCAGCACCAGCCGATACGGCTGGCCGTCGAACATCGCTTCGATTTCGCCACGGTGTTTGTTGATCATGATGGACCCTTTTGTTGGCGTGTTGCGACACTGCTTCGCGGAGCCGGCCGCAACGCGCGGGCTTGGAGCTTCGTTCATCGTGGATTGTCGATTATGCTGACGCCGTGAAGCTCAATTCGCCCGCGCTTTCGAGCGTGAGATCGAACGTCAACTCGGCATCGTGGCGGCCGGAAAATTCGAGCGAGGTGATCTGGAACGCGCCCGCAATCGTGCCGAAGTCGGGAACGATCACCTGCCAATCGCGCACCGTGCCGTTGAAGGCGTAGTCGCGGATCGTGGCGTCCGACGCCGCATCCTTGAACACGCCGGAACCGGTGATGCGCGCCGACTTCACGCCCGCGCCGCTCAGAAGCTCGCGCCATTGACCGGCGCTTTCGGTGTTGGTGATCTCGACCGTCTCGGCGCTGATCGAAAGCGCTCGTGCGCGAAGACCCGCGACCGTCGTGAAAACGTCCGCGCCGGCCGTGTCGACCTTCAAGAGGAGGTCCTTGCCTTTTTGTGCTGTCATGGGAGGGGGTCTCTTTGGTTGGTGCCCGGCGAATCCGCTTCGCGGAGCTGGCCGCCGGGCACGGGGCTTGACGGATTCCCAAACGGCAGCGCTGCGCTTATCCGTTCGAGAATGACGAGGAAGATCATTCCACTTCCGTTACGGCGCGAAAGCGGGCGATGCCGTGGAAGGTTTCGCCGTCGCTGTCGCGGCGGACTTCGGAATAATCATGACGCAGATTGATCAAGCGATGCCCCGAAAGCGAAAGCGCTTGATCGTGAAGTGCGTCACGCGCCGCAGCGATCACAGCTTGCGCTTCCTTTCGCCCGCGGCCGCGCGACCAGATATGCAGCGTCACCGTGTGCTCGTAGCCTTCGTCCGTTCCGGTCGACCAATCGCGCTCTGTCGATTGGCCGAACGTCATAAAAGGAAACTCCGCACGCGTTGGAACATCGTCATAGACGCGCGGCCCACCAAGAGCTGCGGCAGTCGCAGCGTCCGTGGTCAACTTCGCGAAGATGGCCTGCTGGAGCGCAAGGGCGGCGCTTGACATCACTTGCCTCCTTGAGCTGACGAGGTTGGCGACGGCTCTCTCGCCTGGGGTGCGCGTCGCGGCTGTTGCGTGCGCTCAGTCTCGCGTTCGGCCAACGCTTGACGAATGCGTGCGTCGGCGCGCACTTCGGCCGTTTGGCCGATGCCGACGACGCTTGATTGAATTTTCATAGGTCGCGTTCCGCGCAAGGGCACTTCAGCCAGGCGTTTCGGTCTTCGACGTCGATCGCTCCGAGAATATCAAAGATCCGCGCACCGCAGCGGAAGCGCATGGCGGGCGTCACGTCGCTGCGATGCCGGATCCAAATGTCATGCGACGCCGTTCCTGCCACGCGATCGAGCGTGAAACTTTCATCCGCAGTGCGCGACCAGATCGCGGCCCAGACTTCAGCGACGGTGTTCCACTCGGTCGTTGAACCGCCTGCGCCGTCGCTGGTTCGCACCGCGCTTTCGATGATGACGCGATGGCGTAGATCGCCAACTCTCACAGGTGCTTTCATAGCCTGATTGTCCGGAACGGATTGATGAGACTTGAGACGGAATCGGGAATACGAGCACCGTTCGTGCCAATCTCGCTTGGATCGCGATGCTCGTACCAATGGGCCGCAAGCATGAGGATGGCGTGCTTCAGCGGAGCCGGGACGCTTTCGCCGTCGGCTCCAAAACCCGCGCTGAGATCGATCTCGATCCCGCCCGCAGGAACTTGCGGCGCAGGCGGCACGACATTGTTCCACACGAGGCGCGCCGGACGCGCAGCGAGATCGACAAGATAACTTTCCGCAGAGACGACGTTCGCGGCGCCGCTTGCGTCTTTCACGCGAACTTCATCTACGGCACGCAGCGGCGCCAGCGGCAACTCTAAACTTCGGCCGCGTGGCCAACGATCGAGACGCAACGTCCACGACTGCGTGATAAGTGCCAAAGACAGCGCGGTTTCGATGTGCATCCGCGATGTCAGCAGCAGGCTCGCGAGCAGGATGTCTTCGTCGCTGTCGTCGATGCGCAGATGCGCTTTGATGTCGGCCACGGTCACCGGCTCCGCGGCTGGCGGGCTCGTCATCACGAGTGACATGAAGAATGTTCCTTATTTGATTGCGCTCGGCGACTCGCGATCCGCGAGCTGGCCGCCGGGCGCATGGATGCTTTGCCGTTCTTTTCCAACAAGGCCGTCCCTTACGGCCGGCTCCGCGTAGCGGAGTCGTAAGGCACAATTGAAAATGCGGAGCCGCGACCGGGGGGAAGTCGCGGCTCCGCACGCATCCCGCACGGGCGGGAGGGGAACCCGTGCGGGAAGAAGATTTCACTTCGCCACGTCGAATGTCGAAGCTATCGTTCCGCTTCAAGCGCTCCGTCATGCCGACGAAGGTCGGCACCCAGACAAGTTTCGACAATCGTTATGATCGCTGACTTGCATGGATCCCGGCCTTCGCCGGGATGACGGTGTTGTTGGTTGCATCGTAAGAATTTCGACCGATCACCATCGTCCTGTGCGTTACGAGGACTACGCGCCATCGGATGCGCTTGGCGGCCAGCGCGCGGAACGCTGTCGCCAAGCTCTCATTCAAGCGCTGAACTTCAGCAGCTTGATCGCGTCGAAGTCTTGCACGCCGCCGCCGACGCGCTTCGTCGTGTAGAACAGCACGTAGGGTTTGGCGCTGTAGGGGTCGCGCAGCACACGGATGCCGGCGCGATCGACGATGAGATAGCCGCGTGAGAAATCACCGAACGCAATCGCGGTCGCGTCAGCGGCAATGTCCGGCATGTCCTCGCTCTCGGCCACTGGATAGCCGAGCAACGACGGCCATTCGCCCGGTGCATTCGCAGGCTGCCAGAGATAGTTGCCCTGGCCGTCCTTCAACTTGCGGACAGCTGAGACGGTCGCGCGGCTCATCATGAAGGTGCCGTTGGCGCGATAAGGTGCTTTTGCCGCGTAAACAAGATCGAGGATCTTGTCGCCCGGATTGCTCGCCGGGAATGCACCCGCAGCGCCACTGGCGACGAAGCCGATCTCGCCCCAAGCCCACGATGCATTCGCGACCGTGTCGTAAGCGAGGAAGCCTTTCGGCTTATTCGTGCCATCGCCCGAAACGAACGCGGTGCCTTCCTGTTCGGCAAACGCGATGCGCACCTCCTCCGCCAGCCACTCGTCGATGTTGACGATGCTATCGTCGAGCAGCGTCTGCGATGCGGCCGGCATCGCGTAAAGTTCCATCGTCGGAAACTGCAGGTTGGCGAGCGTTGGCGTTGCCGTTTGGGTGCGCGATGCCGTTTCAGCCGACCAGCCTGTGCCGACGCCGGTGGTCGCGAACGGTCGGTTATAGACGGAGCCCGACACCTGGCGGATGCCCGAAATAGCACGCATCGGCGAGATGGCTTTCAGCGCACTGTTGACGGCGGCTTCCGTTTCAGCAGGCACGAGGTATCCGCCGTCGGCGCCCGAACCGGCAGACAGCGCTTTCTCTTCGATGCGCGCGAGACGCGAAGCATCGCCGCAACGGACGTAACCGTCGAAGGCTGCCTTGTGCGCAAGCTGCAACGTGGACGACATATTTCCGCCCGCGAGATGCGGACGCGCAGCTTTCAGCGCGAGGTTGTCAGAGACGCGCTTCGCAGAGTCGAGCGTCTCTTCAATGCGCGCGAGTTTCTCTGCGATGAGCGTATCGGACGTGCCGCGCTGCTCAATGTCAGCAAGGCGCTGGTCGTTCGTTTCCTTGAAGGCTTCGAAGGCTTCGAGAAATTCTTCGAAGGCGCGCGCGGTTTCCCCGCCCGCCCCCTTCGTTTCGAGGGTGGTCGTGTCGGTCATGTCGTTTTCCTATCAAGCAGAAGGTCGAAGTTTATGCCGTCGTTCGCATCCAACTCCGTCACACCGGCGAAGGCCGGGGCCCAGACAAACGTCAACACATGCGTTGCGCGATCATTCGCGACGAAGGTTCGCCGGGATCGATTTCGCAGGGGCCGCGCTCTGACTGGATCCCGGCCTGCGCCGGGATGACGGGAATTAGGAGTTACGCATGGAGCATCAGCCGCGCGGCGTCGCGGAAGCGAGAGGCGAGCACGGCATCGTCGTCGAAGGTCCGGCTCGCATCCCGCAGAGCCTTGAGACCAGGAAACCCTGAGTGAAGAACCGCGCGGGCTTCCGTTCGCGTCAGCCCAGCATCGCGCGTGAGCCAGCGCTCGAATTCTCGCATCGTCGGCGCGGTGACCGCGAACGGCCGCGTCTTAACGCTTTCGACGCGCGCGCCGGGCAGCATCGGAAAGGTGACGACGGAAATTTCCCAGAGATCGACTTTCTCCAAACGGCGCACGCCGGTTGACGCATCGCGCCGCGCCTTCACCGCCTTGAAGCCGATCGACAAGCCATCGAGCGCTCCGGCACGCATCAGGGCGAACACCTCGCGCGCTTTCGCGACCGCCGTCATCAATCTTCCGCGGACGTAGAGCCCGCGCGCGTCCTCGCGGATTTCGTCCCAGACGCCGATCGGCTCACCAGGATCGTGCTGAAACAGCATTTTTATGCGCGCGGCGCCTCGGTTCAGCAGGCTGTCGCGGAACGCGCCCGGCGCGATGACGTCGTGACCCAAGTCTTCGCGATTGAAGAGGCTCGCGTAGCCTTCGAACACACCATCATCGAGCGACTTCGCTTCAAGCGGCAGCGCGCGGCTGCGTTTGGCCAGAGATGCAGGCAGCAGAAAGGGTTCGGTCGAATGCATGAGCGAGTCCTTATGATTGTGCCTTGCGACTCCGCTGCGCGGAACCGGCCGCAAGGCACGTGTTTGCTGGACAATCAGAGCAAGTCAAAGCGCCGCGCGCGGTTGCCGTTGGTGGCAAGAAAGCTCGCGGCGTCATCGCGTCGAGCGTCCGGCTCGATGAAGGAAGAGTCGCTCGGCGCAATCAAAAGAGTGGCGTTTCCAGAGCGCGTCGCGTTCGGGGGCACCCTCGGGCTCAATCCATCTTCACATAATTCGCCTCCATCGGCTGTCCACCAATTCGGATAGTCGACGAAGGTCGGCGCGCCTATGCTACACGCGTTTGGCGATCGGTCTGGTTGCTTCCTGACGCAACGGCGCGGTCGGGCGTCGTGAAGAGGCCAAGCTCATCGTGGTAAGGATTGTACTTCGTGCCACCTGCGCTTCTATTTGCATCATAGCCCGCCGCTGCGCGCTTCTCCTCGGTGGTGAGGAAGCTCGCGGCTTCGAGGCGTTTCCAGAGCGCGTCGCGTTCGGGGGCGAGTGAGCCTAAAGACTCTCTACTTAGCTGGCGGCCGAATGTGTGGCCAAGCGTTCAATCTCTCCCAACGTCCAAGGAACGAATGGTCGAAGTCTTTGGCTATCGAGGTCCGCGATCATTCCGTCAAAAAGAAGGTCGTTTGGGAGATGGGCTTTATGCTGAAGTACGGCAGCGCAGTATGACGTCAAAGCATGAATCAATTCATTCAACCCCGAAGCCATTGATACGAGCGACTGCTCGGGTATCTCTGTTGAAGCATGCCGAAAATCGATCGTAATCGCATGCATTATTCGCTGCAGATACGCCACTCGTGCTTCATCAGTCTGCTGCAAAAACCAATCCTTTAACTCTGAGGAATCCATGTCAGTTAGAATCTCCAAACTAGTTGAGAAAGTCACTTCTTCTCGGCCGCACGAGAGGTGATGGTTTTAGCCCTCCAATATCACCGGGACCTCTCATTCCGCCGCTACCACCACTCATTCCCCCGCTGCCGGACGTCGGATACGGTGTTCGGGGCAGCGAATTTACGTCATAACCACGCTCTTGAAGGACTTTAACTCTCGTATTTCCCTACATAATCGTCGCGTCAGGTTTCACCAGCAATGGTGAATCCGCACCGGGTTTGAGGCTTTCAACGAGTGCTTCCGTCGGTTGTTTCCGCTGATGCTCAATCGACAGCTTCGCACTTCCCTGCTCATAAGTTGAATCCGGATGCAATCGACGCAGCGGAGCTTGCCCCTCAGCTTGCGCGAGGCGAACGCGGCCGTCGGAGGTGCCGCTGATGCCGCCGCCATCCGTCCATTGGCCGCCGCCCGTTTGGCCCGCGGGGACACGTGGTTGGTCTTCTCTATATTTTGCGCTCGACGACTCTCCTTCGTCGAGCCGGCCGCCGAGCGCATATCCCGCCGCAGCGCATTTCTCGTCTGTGGCGAGGAAGGATGCTCCTTCGAGGCGTCTCCTATTTGGAATTATCCTTTCGCTATATCGTGAATCTTCTGGAAAAAGTCACGAACGTGTTCGTCATGAACCCCATAGCCCGGGCTACCACTTTGCCAGATTTTTTTAAGTTCAGTGACGCTCGGATTTCGCGCAAGAACGTCTGCCAGAAACGCCTTCACAACGGCTTGTTCACGCTCTCCGCACAGGTGGAGAGATCGAGCAATCCAGTCTTCCTCATCTTTGGCTTCTAGATCGCTGCCTTGCCAGAAGCATTGTGTTAGGCGTTTGAATTCTTCAGGGACTTCCATCTTTCCACGTCCATTTATTTTGACCGCTCGTTTACCGGGTACGCCGTATAAACCGTATAACCGCGTGGTGATCTAGGGTCGTGCCTTATCAAGATTCCGGCCGCATAGGTCGGCCTGACAATAACGGGCTCATCAGGCCCGGTACGATACGCCTCCTTACCTGTGACGTATCCAAATCGCTCTGCCAACCAAGACTCGTCTTGTGAGCCGCTCGCTACAGCGTCGACACTTGGGGCATTTTTCTGCAATATTTGATTGGTGAAATCATTTGCAGCTTCCAAAGACGAAAAGGAATCTTGGGCATCCTTGTATAAGGTGACGAAGGTGCCTCGGATGACCGAGCGCTCGACAACTTCTCTAAGCTCAGCGTCGCTTTTCGCAACGTGATCTCGTTTGGCGTGACCGCCCCTTGCGTCTTCTTCCTCTAGGTTGATCGAATATTTTCGGGGATCATTTGCCTGTGCGACGCGGACACGGGCATCATTTGATCCTGACCCGCCGTCGCCCCCGTCTGTCCATGGGCCGCCGCCCGTTTGGCCTGCAGGGACGCGCGGTTGATCCTCGCGATATTTAAGTTGTGGTGAAACGCTGCCGGGTTGCGCATCATACCCCGCTGCCGCGCGTTTCTCGTCGGTGGTGAGGAAGGATGCCTCAAGATAGCTTTGACCTAGGCAGTCGCAATGCTTCTGCAGCCATGTAGGGAACGATACTTTGCGTTCCGGGATCTTCGATCAGAGCCGACAATCCCTCTATGAAAGTTTCGTCGGGCAAGTGCGGGCCGCTTTCAAGAACCGCCGCGGCATAGGACGTGAGATGTCGAGTGAGCTCATTTGCTTTCTTCGCCACACCAATGATCGCCTCGCTTTGTTGAGTGGATTCGGCACCGCGAAAATCCACAGTCATCGCATGAATTAAGCGTAGTACGTAGGCAACGCGCGATTGGTCTGTTTGCTGCAAAAACCAATCCTTTAGCTCTAATGAATTCATGTCGGTTTGAATCTCCAACAACTAATTAAGAAAGTCACTTCTTCTCGGTCGGAGGAGAGGTGATGGTTTTAGCCCTCCTCCAATATCACCAGGACCTCTTATCCCACCACTACCACCACTCATTCCCCCTCCTCCGCTGCGGAACGTCGTATACGGCGTGCGCGGCAGGGCATTGACGTCATAGCCTCGCTCCTCGAGAATTTTCACCCGCGTATTGCCTTGCATAATCGTCCCATCCGGTTTGGTGACGAGAGGCTCCCGGGAGCTTGGCTTCAGGCTTTCGACCAACGCATCGGTCGGTTGCTTTCGAAGATATTCTAGCGAATCTTTGGCGACCCTATCTGTTGCATATGTTTCATCTGAATGCAGACGCCGTAACGGCGGCGGAGTGTCATCCGCCTGTGCGATCTGCGCTCTCCCATTGCCCGCCGCACCTCCGCCGTCCGTCCATCGACCTCCATCTGGATTACCTGCGGGGACGCGCGGCTGGTCTTCGCGGTATTTGAGTTGCGGAGAGGCACTGTCGGGCTGGGCACCATATCCCGCAGCCGCACGTTTCTCATCGGTGGTGAGGAAGGATGCGGCCCTTACGCGCCGAGCGGCCGGCTCGACGAAGGAGAGTCGCTCGGCGCAACTAAAGAGAGGCGTTTCCACAGCGCGTCACGTTCGGGGGCGAGGGCTTCGATTTGGTCGAGGTCAATCCAACTTCACGTACTTCGGAAACTTGGGATCGGGACGCGCGAACCATGCGCCCTCACCGGCTAGCACAAGCGGATCGTCGGGAAGCGTAAGCCACTCCTTGACGACGCCTTCCGTGATCTCGTCAATTGTCGATCCGTATTTTGTCTCGTATGTGAACTCATATCCGTTGCCGGGTATATGGGTCACCGGAACCGCCCCTGCTTCGAGCAGGGCGCGAACAGAACGGCGCACATAATCAGTCAGTGCGTCGCCGGTAAGACCGAAATTAACGCGCCCGGTCGGCACAATGTGCATCAACGCCACTGCATCGTAGGGGAGCTCATTAGGATGCTGAGCTATAACCTCGCTCAGAGTTTCACCGGTCCGGCGATGGCGAGGCTCATTGGTCATTGAAGTGCACCTTATATCCATTTCCTAACGTCGAACCATCGAGTGATTTTATAACTTCAAGGGTTTCGCCGTGCTGTTCGCTCGTTCGCACACCTACAATTGAACCATCTGAACGACGAAACCATTTTCCAGTGTAGGCTGGTCGTGCCGGAACCTCGGTAGTTCCATCCAAGAGATCGGCTTTGAGCTTCTCGAAATCACTGCGATTGATGGTTCTGATTCCACTCGTAGCACCGCCCCTTCGTATGCCAAGTTCTTTCCCGCCTGGCTTCAAAAGATCTTCCAGCGTTTTTTCTGCGGGCTTCAGGACCTTTGGGTTTCGCAGCAAATAGCGCGCAGCACCCTGGATTATCTTTGCCATCGCAACGCGATCGCCGTCTGTCCATCGACCTCCATCGGGATTGCCTGCGGGGACGCGCGGCTGGTCTTCGCGGTATTTGAGTTGCGGAGAGGCACTGTCGGGCTGAGCATCATATCCAGCCGCTGCCCGCTTCTCGTCGGTGGTGAGGAAGGATGCGGCTTCGAGGCGTTTCCATAGTGCATCGCGTTCGGGCGCGAGGGCCTCGATCTGGTCGAGGTCCGGGCGAAGCTCCAGCAACATGTCCGTGCCTCGCGGCCGGCCGTGGTTTTTGTTTGCGCCGAGCGACTCCGCTGCGCGGAGCCGGCCGCTCGGCGCGCTAGATGTTGAGAAAGCAGGACTCAACCAGCTCGCCAGCGCCCGCGCCGTGCGGTTAACCAGCGGCAGCACGGTTTGCCGCCAGAAGGCACGCTGGGCTTCCTGATAATTGGAATACGTATTGTCTCCCGGAATTCCCAAGAGCATCGGGGGCACGCCGATGGCGAGCGCGATCTCGCGCGCGGCGGCGTTCTTCGCCTCGATGAAATCCATGTCCTTCGGCGACAGCGACAGCGGCTTCCAGTCGAGGCCGCCTTCCAAGAGCAGCGGACGTCCGGCGGCGCGCGCGCCTTGAAAGTTCGTCTCGAGCTCGCCTTTGAGGCGCGTGAACTGCTCGTCCGTCATCTGCCCGTTCGAGGCTGCGTAGACGAGCGCGCCGGAGGGCCGCGCGGAATTGTCGAGTAGCGCCTTGTTCCACCCCGACGCCGTGTTGTGAATGTCGATCGCGGTGGCAGCGGCCTCGATCGGGCTCATGCCGTAGTGATCGTTGACGGGATGAAAGAGGCGCACGTGCAGGATCGGGCGCACGCCATCGACGACGTCATCGATGAAGCGCACGCTTCGTCCGTTAGCGGTGTATTCGTAGCCTTCGGGCCAGCCGTCGAGGCCGGGGATCACCTTCATGCGGTCGGGGCGGAGAATGTGCAGCTCTCGCAACTCGCCATCGAGCGCCACCGCTTCGGCGTACGCGTTGCCCGAGACGAGGAGAAACCCGTACCAGGCTTCGAGGAAATCGGTGCCGGTGTGATCGAGGCTCGGCCGCCGGAGCAGCCCGATCAGCGGATGATCCTCGATCTCGCGCGTGCCCTCGTAGAGCAGCAAGGGGATCGAGGCGGCGGCCTCCGCTATCATGCGTACCGAGCGATAGACGATGGCATTCTGCATGAAGCCTTCGCGGGCGAAGGCAGCATAGTCGCGCGGCGCCCACACGGGCTCGCCGAGAGTGTGATAGGCGATGAGGGGACCCACGGAGGAACCCTTGTTGATCGTGTCTGGAGCTGAGCTTTTGATGGTGCCCGGCGACTCGCGTTCCGCGAGCCGGCCGCCGGGCACGGACATGTTGAAAGAGTCTTCGAACTGACCGGGCGCCTTCACTTCGCGGAGCCGGCCGGAAGGCGCGGATTGGTTGAGCGACGCACGTCCAACATCAATCTCGCTCGGCGGCCGGCTCGACGAAGGAGAGTCGCCGAGCGCAATCGAAGAGCTTGCGCGCGACGAGAATATTCTCGCGAACGTGTCGATCAACGACATGAACTGTCCTTTGAAATTTAAGGAAAGCGTTTGACCCACTCCGACCGTCATCCCGGCGGAGGCCGGGATCCAGCCAACCCGCGATACAGCAGATGTGGATCGTTGACTGGGTGCCGACCTTCGTCGGCATGACGGTGGTGCTGCTAAAGCATTCGAACAGAGGGTTTCATCGTATCGGCCAAGAGCAAATCGGTGATCGCCCAGACGAGCGCGTCGGCGCGATCGGGGCTGCGCCCACGCATCGTGCCGTCGGCGCCGAAGGAACACATCTGATCTTCGAGCGCATCGAAGCGTCCGACATGCGCCACGCGACCTTCCGCGTAGAGCGCCGCGACCGGCTCGGCGCGAACCCATTTTCCCCGCGTGGCGCGAACCTTGACAACGGGGAAATTCTCTCGAAACCTTTGCAAGACGGAAATGACGAGATCTCCGCCCTGATTGACTTCCGCTACCATGCGGTCGGCTTCATAATCATCGAACGCTCCCAGCGCCGCGTTCGCCCAGATCTCCGGTGTTCGGCCTTGGATCGTCCGATCGGCGAGAACGTAAGCGCGTTTATCGACGCCCAATCCCGCAACGATAATTCCGCAGGCGTCCGATGACGCAGTTGCGGTGACCGGCGGATCGAGCGCGACGACGATGCGCTGCATGTCAGGCGCGGCGTCGACGCGCGCCTCCTCGATCCAATGCCTGCGCCATAAACCGTCGCTTGCATCCTCGACGATCTCGCCGAGCAACTCCTGCCGCCCGATCGCGGAGCCCGCATAGCGCCGCGTCATCTCAGCGAGGAACGACGGCGCGAGGTTCGTCGCGTTGTCGGCGGTTGCGAGATTCACGGTCACGGTCGTCTCGTCAGCGATGATCTGTTTCAGCAGCTTGGTATTGCGCGGCGTCGTCGTCACGCAGACGCGCGGCGCATCGCCGAGACGGAGTGCAAACTGCAGCATGTCCCAGGCCCTCTCAGCGCCGCGCCACTTCGCAAGCTCATCGCACCACGCGGCCGTGAACTGCGGACCGCGCAGCGCTTCGGCTTCGTCAGCCGAGAACAATTCGGCGATTGCGCCACTCGGCCATGTCAGACGCCGCTTCGACGGCTCGAACTCCGGCCGCTCATGCGGGGGGTGAATTGCGAGCAGACCGGACTGGCCTTCGATCATCACATTGCGGACGTCGGCCAAAGTCTTGCCAACCAGCGCGATTCTTGGTGGCGCCTTGCGACTTCCCTCCGGGAAGCCGGCCGCAAGGCGCGGGCTTGTTTCGTCGTCACGGGCCAACCCCCGCACCCACTCGGCGCCTGCTCGCGTTTTTCCCGAGCCGCGACCGCTGAGAAGCAGCCACACGCGCCATTGTTTGATTGCCGCTTCCGACTCGCCTCCGACGAGCCGGCCGGAAGCGGCGGCCTTGTTGGACGAGTCTCGCGCATCATCGAGCGCACCCGGCGGCCGGCTCCCCGCAGGGGAGTCGCCGGGTGCAATCAATAAGGGTGCAATCTGATCGTCTCGCGCCCAGATTTCCCAGTCGTGGGCGATGAATTCCAATTCGGCGCGGGTCAGCTCATTCAGATCGTCGGCTAGGCGCCCGCTTGCGATTGAGGCGCTCAAGACGTTCCGCAATTTCGCGGCGTAGGTCTTCCGCATGCGCGAGCGCCTCCTTGGTCCTTGCTCCGCCTGCTCCCGTCGTTTTCCGTTTCGTCATCTCGCGTTGCATCTCAACGGCTTTCTCCAATGCGTTGACCATCTGCGACAGAGCCCGCGATGCGCGCTCGCGATCCTGGGACGTCAGCCCCTTCTGCTTCTCGAGCTTCGTCAGCTCGCCGTCGATCGTGTTGTAGACGCGCTGGACGAGGGATCTTTTCGTTGGCCCGGCTTTTGTTGGCCCGCTGCGACTCGCGTTCCGCGAGCCGGCCGCAGCGGGCGGGCTTGGGGCGTCGTTCTTTGATGGCGCACTCTTGGAGAGCATCTCGATCTTTTTCGCACCAGCGGTGAGCGTTGTGGCCGGTGCGTCGTCCGTCGTTGCCGTGCTGCGGGCCCGCTTCGCTGAGCCCGTAGCAGCGCGCGGGCTTGCTGCCATGCGCCGGAGACCTTTTTCAAATTTTGAATGGGAGCCGCGACGTGCGGATCACGGCCGAAGCCCGCTCTCACACTTTCCGCGTTATACAGAAATGATGCCTGAGAAGCGTCACGCTGTCAATCGACAAAATTCACATAAGCTATTGAAAATAAACATTAATATCAAGAAACTGAAATCAACCGGACAGTATAAACCGCACCGTTGGAGCGGGGATAAGTTTGGCGACATTTTTATAGAGCGTTGGACGCAACGAATTTTAAGCTGCGAGCATTTCGGCGGCGTCGGCGCGGATGCGCTTCACCATCGAAGCGAGGCCGTTGGAGCGTTGCGGCGTCAAATGTTCTTTGAGGCCCAAGCTCGCGAAAATGCCTTCGGCGTCGGTCTTCAGAATTTCATCGAGCGTCTTGCCACCGTAGATGATGAACAACAGCGCGACGAGCCCCTGCACGATATGGGCGTCGCTCATGCCCTGCATTTCGAGCTTATCGCCGGCGCTTGGCTTTCCCGCGTCACCGATCCGCCGCGTCGCCAGCCAGACCTGACTGGCACAGCCACGAACTTTATTCGCATCGGTCCGCAGCTCTTCCGGGAACGGCGGCAGCGCCCTGCCAAGCTCGATGACATAGCGATAACGGTCCTCCCAATCGTCGAGGAGCGCGAAATCGGCGCGGATGTCGTCAAGCGTCATGGAGAAATCCCGGCTTCGATCCCGACCACGTCGGACCGTTTCCCTACACATAGGGGGCCGGACAGGGAAAGAGCAAGGGCGACAGCCGGATCGTAAGCGGCGCGGCGCGCCGCTTAGCCGTCAAATACCGTTGCGGTTCGCGGATTTGCCGCGCCAGTCGGGCTGCTTGTCGAGCGGCGTCAGAGTGCCGCTGTCGCGTTCCAGAACGGCCGGAGCGAGGCGGCCGCCGGTCTTGCTGTCGTCGAGCTTCAGGCTCGCCGTGTTCATGCCGTCGCCGGCGTAATGCTCTTTCGCCATCTCATAGGCGAGCTGAGCGCCGAACTGCGCCTTGGCAACGAACTGGGTCCACAGCTCGGCACTCTTGGTGCATACGGTGGCGTTGCGGTCGCAGAAGGTGACGACCCATTCAGCTGTCGCTCCGGCGCGCTCATACAAATGCTGCTGCTGTTCCTTGTCGGAAGGAAGCAGTGCAATTCCGATTGCGGCGACAGTGGCTAGACGTAACAAACCCATAACACAAACCTTCGCGTCTGACGGCCAGGACACGCCCGGCACGGGAAGCGGATTGGACGAGGGCTTTTCCCCTCACCCTCATCGATACCAGCTCCGCATCAAGGTTAAGCTAGCCTGCGCCGCACAATTTGAACCGCATTTGCTTCGAATACGGGCGGCGGTTTTAACGAGTCTGAAACCGCTTTAAGCGACAGTTAAGGAGGTCTTAACGGCTGGCCCCGATAATCGTTCTCGGGGGAACGAGGGAACGTAGGCACATGACCGAGAGGGACCGAAAGCTTGCAGCCATCGTATCGCTGCTGGCGACCACGAGCGTAGCGCTGAATATGCTCGTTTTCCAGAATACGGGTGCCAAGACGAACAACGGCATCGAAACCGGCGGCATCACCACCGACCGTACGGCCTGGGTCGACGGTCCCGGCATCATTCTAGGGCCAACCGACCCTGGCCCCGGCGCGTCGGCGCAGTCCGCAGACGGCGTTCTGCCGCCCGCCCCGCTCAGCAGCAGCGACGACGCAGCTCGCGCCGAGATCACGAAGGGCGTGCAGCGCGAGCTGAACAACATCAACTACGAGCCAGGCCCGGCCGACGGCATTCTGGGCCTCGTGACCCGCGCCGCCATCTTCGCCTACGAATATGACAACGGCCTCGTGCTGACGAGCGAGCCGAGCGATCAGTTGCTGAGCCAGTTGATCCTCGGGTCGTCATCGCTGTCGCAAAGCTCGGCGCGTCCCGGCAAGACGATGACGCCCGATGCCGAGAGCCTCGTGCGGACCGTCAAGCAGCAGCTCGCGGGCCTCGGCTATCAGACCGGCGTGCCCGGTCCGGCTCTGACGCCGGAGCTCGCGCGTGCCATCCGCGAATTCGAGACGGATCAGAAGCTGAAAATTACGGGCCGCATTTCGGGGCCGATGGAAAGCCGCCTGCTTCGCCTGAAAAGCGAGCCCAAGGCGCGGCGCGATGCCATCGCCAAAGCTTCAAGCCGCTAGAGCCGGCGCGCGATCTTTTGCTAACGTGGCCGCATGCGTCTTAAATCTGAAATCTGGGTCAAAGCCTATTTGCGTCGCTGTCAGTACAACGGCGCAATGGGTGTGATTGCGCGCCATGGTGACGACGACGCCGGGGCGATTTTCATCAAGGTGGTACGGGCCGACGGCTCCGCGGCCGTCTTCTCGCCAGCGCCAGCGGGCCTCGACGATGCCGACTTCGACCGCCGGTGGGTGCCACGCTTCAAAAGCGAGTTCGTGCCCGAAGCCGAAGCAGAAGCCATGCTCAATCGCGAGGCCGGGTTCGATAGCGACATCTGGGTTGTCGAGATCGAAGACCGCGAGGGCCGCAACTTCCTCGGCGATGAATTGATGAAATAGCCACAGCGCGCCGCGCGCAGAATGGCACGGACATTTCCGCCGTTTACAAGCTCTTAACTTCTCGACGACTGTAATTCATCTGATGCGATGATTCTGGCGGCCGCAGCGCATACTCGCCACATTGGTATCGCGTCCTAAGTCCCGTGGCGGGAGCCTTCATGGCGGGGAAGTGCCGCACGATGCGAGCGATGCTCGCGTCTTCGGGGGATTGTCCATGGCGACAATACTGGAATTCAAGTCCGCGCCGAGGCCCACGGCAGCATCGATGCTGTCAGCGTGCGGGGCGGCAGCATCTGCAGAAATCGTTCTGTTTCCCGGTGTCCGGTACGAGCGGGACATCTACGAGCGGAACGGCCAAGACGATGCGGACGACCAACGCAAAGCGCAGCGTCACCGCAACGAGCCGGAACTCGAAAGCTGATGCACGCGCGTTCTCGTGCGCGTTGACGCATCGCGCGCCCGGCTTTTGCGCGGGGATTGCTGTCGTGGATGGCTTCCTGCGCGATCGTGATCTGGGTAAAGCCGTCAGCGGTTTCCCCTCGCAGAGGCTAGAAGCGAAATCGATCCTTCGGCATGACGCCGAGAATGACAGGCGGAGTGTACGCCCTAACTCCACCGTCACGGCCGCAGAGATGGCCGTCTACGACAAACTCATGCGCCGTCGAGTTTGCAGGCGGCTTTGGCGAGCACCGCGAGTTCGTCGGTGCGGTAGGGTTCACCTTTGTCGGGAGCACGAACGACGACGAGGCCCCTCGCGGCAGCAATCGTCTGCTGCGGGTCGACGTTCGCAGGGTTCGTCACCGGCAATCCCTGAAAGCGATCTTCTGATGAAATGATAGACAGGTCGATCGTCGTCTCGCGATCAGCGGAGGCAGCGGCGAAGTAGAGGTTCGTGCCGTCGGGCGCATAGACGCCGATGGTCCAGCCGAGATCGGGCAGCAGGGCTTTCACGCGCATCGTGCCGTTCTTCGTTTCGAACGGACAGAATGCATAGCGGGCGTCCGGCGCCAGGAACGGCAGCGGCTGCCGCCGCGGCGCGATGGCATCCGCGATCGTCATCTTGTTCTTGGGATAGGTGTGGGCGAGCCGCGTATAGGCCGAGGCGCGCGTGTCGTTGACAGCGAGAAACGTCATGACGAGATGCACGATCCCGGCCACGAGGAAGAAGATGATGAGCAATCGCCAATCGAAGCTGCGCAACAACCTCATGAGCAGCCCTCGCGCTTGATGATCGGCAGATCCTTGTTGCGCTCGGCGCGTTCTTCCGATGACAGGCCGGTCGCGGGATCGAGCACCGTGAACACCAGCACGAGACGGCCCGCGCCGCTTGTCGGCAGCCAGTTGCCGGGGCGCGCGTCGCGTCCGAGCGTGACGACGAAGGAGCCGTTCGGATTGGGGGCGATGGTGTCGGCGGTGAACTCGTAGCGGTCGGCATCGTTGGCGATGAGATTGCCGCGCGTATCGAACACGCCGATGCTCCACCACAGTCCGTGCATGTTCGCGCCGGTGACGACGTAATTGCACGACGAGTGCAGCCGCGCGCCTTCCGAATCCGTTCGCGCTTCGAACACACCTGCGCTGTCGGACGAGATCCGAAGCTTGCCGGTCGAGATCATGTGCGCCTTGGTGTAGGGGTCGGCGCTTTCGCGGCCGATGCGCGGCCACTGCTGCCATGGTCCATACGTCGCGACCGACAGCGGTGAGCCACGCGCAATCATATAGCGGCTTGACCATAGACCGGCGCCGATCGCGAGCATGACAACGAGCACGACCGTCACGGCACGTACGATAATGCCGACGATCGCGCGCAAGACGCTCAGTCTCGATGGGGCAGCAGGTTCAAGTCCGATCGATGCCACGTTCGTTTTGCTTTCCTATCGGATCCGCATTCAAGGCACCGCTGTCGCCGGGTTTTTCGCGCCGGAACCGCTAGCTGCTATTGGTGGCGACAGACCATCGGGCGGGATGCCGAACAAAGTCGCGCGCCGATCCGGCTTGGTCGCGGGCTGCGGCATGTCTTTCGGATCGACCGGAAGCGGCAAATGCGAAGCGCCGCCGCTGCCCGGGGCGGGCGCCGGTCCCTCGTCGTTAGCCTTGCGCAGCGCCGATGCCAGGACCTTCAAAACCTCGCGTGTCTTTGGCGGCATGATGCTCTGCGGCTTGGAAGCGTCGGTCTGCGCGGGCTCCAATCCCGCAGCCACCTGTTGCGCTCGGAGTTCGGCGAGCCGTTGCTGTTCTTCGACCTGCCGCGGATGCGGCGCAAGGCCTGGGATCGTCGGAATGTTCATGTCGGTGTGCGCGACAGTCATGACATCATGCCAGAGCGGGGCCGCCTGATGGCCGCCCGTCACGCCTGCGCGCATCGGCCGATTGTCGTCGTTGCCGATCCAGACGCCCGCTACGTATTTGCCGGTGAAGCCCATGAACCAAGCGTCTTTGGGTCCCGTCGACGTACCCGTCTTGCCCGCGACGTTGGTGAAGTCGAGGTTGGCCATGCCGCCCGTACCCTGCGTCACCACGCGATTGAGCATGACGTTCATCTCTTCTGCCACGTGCCGCGAGACGACTTGCGGCGTCGGTGGTTCGTCACGTTCGTGCGAGTAGAGCAGATCGCCCTTTGAGGTCGTGATATCGAGAATGCCATAGGGCTTGGCGAGCTTGCCGTCATTGGCGAACGTTGCGAAACCGCCAGTGTGCTCGAGGACCGTGAGACCGCCGTCACCGAGCGCCATCGAGCATGTCTTTTTCACGCCTTCGATGCCGAGGCGCTTCGTCATGTCGATGACCTTTTCGCGCCCGACGGCGAATGACAATTCTGCTGCGACAGTGTTGAGAGAGCGAGCCAGTGCGTTCCAGAGCGGGATGCGCGCGCCCGAGCCGCCGCCACCACCGTAATTCGACGGCGACCAGTTTCCGCACGACCGCGAGGCGTCGCGCACGATGGTGTCCGGCGTATAGCCGTTCTCCAACGCCGTCGCGTAGACGTAGACCTTGAAGGATGAGCCCGGCTGGCGTTTCGCGTGCGTCGCGCGGTTGAACTGGCTCTCGCCGTAATCGGGGCCACCGATGAGAGCGCGGACCTTTCCGTCGGTTTCCATCACGACGATGGCGCCGGAGTCGAAGCGGTCCGCCTTGCCGTCCTTGCGAAGCGCAGCGTTGAGCGCTTCCTGCGCCTGCCGCTGTAGCGTGAGATCAACCGTCGTCCGCGCCGTCAGCACGTATTGGTTCTTGCCTTCGGCGAGGCGCTGCACTTCCTCATACGCCCAATCGAGGAACCAGTCCGGACTGCTCGTCGCCCGTGCCTCGACGATTTTGGCCGGGTTCATTCGCGCGGCGTGCACCTGCCCTGCCGTGTAGTATCCGGCCTCGACGAGATTATCGAGAACCTGATTGGTTCGTGCCCGCGACGCCGCCAGATCGACCAACGGCGAATATTTCGTCGGCGCCTTGAAGAGGCCGGCCAGCACCGCAGCTTCGGCCATGTTGATGTCGCGGACGGACTTGCCGAAATAGTACTGCGAGGCGGCTTCGACACCAAAGGTGCCGCCGCCCAGATAGGCGCGGTCGAAATAGAGTTTCAGGATCTGCTTCTTCGAGTACCGGCTTTCGAGCAGGAACGACAAAAACAGCTCTTTGATCTTGCGCTGGATGGATCGTTCTGACGACAGGAACAGGTTTTTCGCGAGCTGCTGCGTCAATGTCGAGCCGCCTTGCACCACCTCGTTGGCCTGCACGTTGGTGACGAACGCGCGCAGCGTGCCCAAGACGTCGATGCCGTAATGCTCGAAGAAGCGCCGGTCTTCGGTTGCGAGCGTCGCCTTGATGAGCACATCTGGTATTTCGCTGAGCGGCACGGAATCGTTGTGCAGGATGCCGCGGCGGCCGATCTCATTGCCGTTGACGTCGAGGAACGTCACGGCATAGCGCCCGGTCGAAAACTTGCTTTCGTCGAACTCCTGGAAGGCGGGCAGCGCCAAGCCGTAAAGCACGACGAAGCCGCCGAACAGCATCGTCAGGCTTTCCGACGCAAATTCGTTCAGAAGCCGCCGCCAGCCGACAAGCTGAAAGCGCGCGAAAAAGCTCGAGCCGGCATTCCAATAGTCCTTGATGCGCGACCAGGCATCCCCGAGCGACGAATTGATTTTCGAATCAAGGGCGAGCCAGTCGATGAAGCGATCCCGTCCGCCCTGCTTGTGAAACCAGTCGTTCAAGAAGCGCCATCCCTTGCCGGCGTCTGTTGTATCAAGTCGCTCTTGTCACGCGCGAGACGCGGGCTTAAGCCCTTTACTGCAAGAATTTTATTTGCAACAGCAATTGCGACGCATCCGCCGGACGCGCCGCAAAGCGAGTTTGCCGACGTTAGACGTCGCAAGTCGACAAAATTGTGGTTATCCCGGCTCAAGCCAGAAGGGAAGAGCAAGACCTGATGTTGGACGGCAACGATCCACCGTTCTGGCGCACAAAAACGCTCGAAGAGATGAGTCCCGACGAGTGGGAGGCGCTGTGCGACGGCTGCGGCCGCTGCTGTCTCGTCAAGCTCGAAGACGAAGACACGGCGCAGATTTATCTCACGCGGCTCTCCTGCAGCATGCTCGACGTCCGCACTTGCCGCTGCAAGGACTACCCCAACCGCTTCGAGAAAATGCCAGACTGCCTGGCGATCGACATTCCGCGTGCGCGCGAGTTGTCGTGGCTGCCGAAGTCGTGCGCCTACCGCATCGTCGGTGAGGGTGGCGATCTGCCGTGGTGGCATCCGCTCGTCTCCGGCACGGCCGAGACGGTGCATCAGGCGGGCATCTCGGTCCGCAGCTTCGCCATGAGCGAGCGGCGCGTGAAGCAGGAAAACTACTGGAAGTACATCATTCCCGATCTGCCGGACGAAGCGGCGGAGCCGCCTCGCCCATCGCGTTCCGGCAAAGGCCGGAAGGCGGCCAAATCCGGGAAGTAAGTGAGCACGACGTCATCCTCGGGCCGGTCACCGAGACATCTAACCACCGTCATCCCGGCGCAGGCCGGGATCCAGCCAAGCGCCAAACATTCGTTGCGATGATGATTGCCTGGGTGCCGACCTCCGTCGGCATGACGATGGCGAGGGAGCGCGCGTAAGATATCAACATGCCGTCCTTGGACTCGTTCCGATGAGGCAGGTTCACCGAGGATCGATCTCGGGGCGGTAGTCGCTCGCGCCCCAGTGGCGGACGCGGACGGGACGGTCGGCGTGGGCAGTCGTCGGTGGCGGCAGCATTCCGTAATGGCGCGCTAACTGACGAAGCGCGATCTGCAGGATGATCTTGCCCGAGCGCTGCGGCCAGCCGCTTGCCTTCTCGCTGGCTTCAAGACCTTTCAAGTGACAGCAGACGTCGATCAGCACACCGGCAAGATCAGGACCGACGGCCGCCAACGCGCGCTTCACACGCTCCTTCGCCGCAACAACGGCATCGCGGATGTCGGGACCGATGTCCGGCGCGCCCTTGCCGCCACCGCCGCCAGAAAGCAGCAACGACCAGTTGGCGGTCGTGCGCGGCGTCATTTGAGCAAACCAGAAGTCCGCGCGGAGCTTTTCGCCAGCATCGAATTCGGTGTCGGTCAGCATCGGCTGGCCGTCCTTGTCCTTGCGCCGAGCGAGCCAGGCCAGCGGACTTTCGGCAAGGTTGCGTGTCGGCGTAGTACTTCCCTCTTGCGCGTTGACTGCGTTGCGGCGCGTGTTTCCTACAGCCATTGATGTTCCTCGATCTCCTCGCGCGGACTGATCCGATTGGGGGTTACGTCGCGCTGGACGAGCGTCGGCAACGCCCACCCCAAAACATCCAGCGCGCGATCGAAATTCGGGTCGTCGCGGCGGCACTCGACCTTGAGACAGGCATGCGCGACGGTGGTGCGATCGCGGCCGAACATCGTGCCGACTTCCGTCAGCGACATGCGGCAGCAAACATGTGCGAGGTACATCGCGACCTGACGCGCCTCGGCGATGTCTCGAACGCCGCGTGTTCCACTCCAGAGGAGGTCTGCATCAACGCCGAAGACGTTGGAAATCGCCAGATCGATTGCGACGCGCGTCTGGCGGTGGCGCAGGTCGTCCGCCGTTTCGCGATCGGCCACAAGACGCTGTCGCGTCTTCAGGGCCGACAAAAGCGAAGCCCGTGTCATCCCTTCTTCCCATGGTCTGACAATCGTACGGACGTTAACGCCCGTCGCGGATGAGTGAACATGTCTGGCCATTCGTCTCGGTTGTGTCATCGCCGAGCAGAATACGGGCGCCCGATACAGCGGGGATAAGTTTTTTTCGAGCGCTTACGTTCACCTTATCGGCGGCGACACTTGCGAAAGTTATCCCCGCGTTCGTCGGCGGCCTCACAGTCGCCAATCATGCACAACTGCGTATCAAATCGACACAAGACGACATCCGGCGATGCGGGGCTGTCTGTCTTTCGCAAGCGAGAGTCCAACTACGCGCCGGATGCTTTGCAACTTTTGCCCGTTTGGCCAAAGGAAATTGGCGATCGCACGGAGCAAGGACGGAGAAAAATTATCGCCATCATCGAACGGGAATTGCGGAAAGAGCGCCGTCGCGGCATTGTCGGAGACCGCGCCTACGATCTGACGCGGCACTCCCGTCTCGCCAGATTGTTAAAGCAAGAACGCGACGCGCTCGCCAAGCTTATTCACCGGTGAGTTCAGCGGTGCGGCCTGAGGAATTTGATCCGTTGCCAGATTATCTTTCGCGACGGGTGCCGAGGCCCATTTTCTTCGCAAGCTGCGAGCGGGCGTTGGCGTAATTCGGCGCGACCATCGGATAGTCGGGCGGCAGCCCCCACTTCTCGCGGTATTCTTCCGGCGACAAGTTGTAGTGCGTCCGCAAATGCCGCTTCAGCGATTTGAACTTCTTGCCGTCTTCGAGACAGATGATGAAGTCCGGCATGACGGACTTCTTGACGGCGATCTTCGGTTTCGACTCTTCGCGGTCCTGCGGCACCGTCCGCCCAGCGGCGCGGCTCAACGCGGCGTGCGTTTCGGCGATCAGGTTCGGAAGCTCGGTCGAGGCGATCGAATTGTTGCTGACGTACGCTGCGACGATCGTCGCCGTGATCGTCACAAGCTCAGGCTGGGCAGAACTGTCCATGTGCTCATCTTCCGCTTCCTCTGCCGGTCGAAAAACCTGCCCGGACCGCCCGTCCATGTCGACACCCCGCCGTTTTCCGTTTTAATCGACGAAGTCCGCCGGAAACCCCAGTAACGCGAATGCAGCCGACGAGATCAACTGGAATTCACTTGCGAAAGCTTTGACTACAGGTCGCATTCATTGTCAATCGCGGCGCAGAATTAGATTACGACATTACTAATTCTTGATCTGGGGGCATCTGCATTTGATCATTACTCGGTGACTGGAGCCGCGTTGACGTGCGCCCGCGGGCGGCCGAGAACCATCCCCCCGATCTTCACTCAAGCATCGAAAGGTTTGTAGCCCGATGACTGGTCCGACGACTGGCAGCTCCGACACGACCGTCCTTGCCGACGAGACGGCGCCGCCCTCCCCGCCGGTGGCGCGCCGCCTCCCCGTCGTCTCGACCTATCACGGCGTTACCCTTACCGACGATTACGCGTGGATCCGGGCCGACAACTGGCAGGAGGTGATGCGGCAGCCGCAAGAGTTGGCTGGGCACATCCGCGATCATCTCGACGCCGAGAACGCCTACACCAAGGCGATGATGGCGCAGACCGGGCCTCTGCAGGAGACGCTGTTCAAGGAGATGAAGGCGCGTCTCAAGGAGGATGACAGCCACGTCCCGCAACCGGACGGGCCGTTCGAATACTTCCCGCGTTTCGTCAAAGGCGGCCAGTATGCGCAGCTTTGCCGGATTCCGCGGGGGGGCTCGCAAGGCGATGCGCAGGTTCTGCTCGACGGCAACGCCGAAGCCGAAGGCAAGAGCTATTGGGACCTCGGGGCGACGGCGCACACGAACGATCACAAGCTGCTCGCCTACGCAACCGACGACAAGGGCTCGGAGCTTTACACAATCCGTATTCGCGACCTGGCGACGGGCCAAAACCTCGCCGACGAAATTCCGGATTCCCACGGCAGCCTCGAATGGTCGAGCGATGGACGCACGCTTTTCTACATCAAGGTCGACGAGCATCAGCGACCGCTGTTCGTCTACAGCCACGTACTCGGCACGCCGGTTTCCGACGACAAGCTCGTCTATGAGGAAAAGGATTCAGGCTTCTTCGTCGGGCTGTCGTCGACGCAGTCGCAGAAATTCATCCTCATCGACATTCACGATCACGATACGAGCGAAGTGCATCTGATTGACGCCGACAATCCCGCGGCCGGTCCGAGGATGGTGACGCCGCGCCGTGTCGGGCACCAGTACAGCGTCGAGCATCACGGCAAAAACCTCATCATCGCGACGAATTCAAACGATGCGGAAGATTTCCGCGTGGTGATGGCGCCGGTTGCCACGCCCGAAGAAGCCAACTGGCGCGAGATCGTCGCGCACAAACCGGGGCGACTGATCCTCGACGTCAGCGTGTTCCAGAACTTCGTGACGCGGCTTGAACGCGGGGAAAGCCTTCCGCGTATCGTCGTTACTCCGATCAAGGCGGGCGGCCGCGCCGACGATTTCTTCGACCTCAGCGGCGAGCACAGCATTGCGTTCGCTGAAGAGGCTTATGCGCTCGGCATGAGTTCAGGGTACGAGTTCGACACGACGCGTATCCGCTTCACCTATTCGTCGCTGACGACGCCCGCAGAAACCTATGACTACGATATGGCCACGCGCGAACGCACGCTGCGCAAGCGCCAGGAAATTCCGAGCGGACATAATCCAGCCGACTACGTGACGCGCCGCCTGCTCGCGCCTGCGAAGGACGGTGCGCTCGTTCCGGTGACGCTGCTCTACAAGAAGACGACGCCGCTCGATGGTTCGGCGCCGCTGTTCCTTTACGGCTACGGCGCCTATGGCATCGCGATGCCGGCTGCGTTCTCGACGGCGCGACTGTCGCTCGTCGATCGCGGTTTCATTTTCGCCATCGCGCATATTCGCGGCGGCAAGGATAAGGGCTATCGCTGGTACACCGACGGCAAGCTCAAGAAGAAGAAGAACACGTTCACCGACTTCATCGCGGCGGGCGAGCATCTCGTGTCGGAAGGCTTCACTACGCGCGGGCGGATCGTCGCCAACGGCGGCTCTGCGGGCGGCATGCTGATGGGCGCGATCGCCAACATGGCGCCTGACCTGTTCCTTGCCATCATCGCCGACGTGCCGTTCGTCGACGTCTTGAATACGATGCTCGATAAGGATCTGCCGCTGACGCCGCCGGAATGGCCGGAATGGGGAAATCCGCTGACGAGCAAGGACGACTTCGACTACATCCGCAGCTATTCGCCTTACGATAACGTCGAAGCGAAGGATTATCCGCACATCCTCGCGCTCGCGGGTCTTACCGATCCGCGCGTGACGTATTGGGAGCCGGCGAAGTGGATCGCTAAGATGCGGGCCCTCAACACGAGCGCCAATCTGGTGCTGTTGAAGACGAACATGGGCGCCGGGCATGGCGGTGCGTCGGGCCGCTTCGACGGCTTGAAGGATACGGCCTTCAACTTCTCGTTCGCGCTGGAGGTGGCGGGGCTCGGAGTGTAAGGCACGAGCCGGCGGGCGGGCGTCGCCCCGACGAGATGAGACGAGGCGATCATGCACTACGTTCTTTTTTACGATTACGTTCAGGATTACTTGGAGCGACGCGGGGCCCTTCGCGACGAGCATCTGGTCCTGGCAAGAGCGGCTGTCGAGCGGGGTGAACTCCTTCTTGGCGGCGCATTTGCAGATCCTGCGGATGGGGGCATGCTTCTCTTCTCGGGAAGCTCGCTTGCCGTAGCGGAGAATTTTGCCAAGGCCGACCCGTACGTCACCCAATGCCTCGTAACACGGTGGCGGGTGCGGGAATGGACGACAGTCGTCGGGAAAGATGCAGCCCATCCCGTGAAGGCGGTCACATCGGACTGAGCTTCGTCTCTTGCACTTTTATGACAGCGCGTGTGCAGGTCTCTCGACAAAATCGCGAGAGCCGCTAAGCTCCGTATCCTGCATATATTCCTGCAATCGAGACTGACGTTCCTTCCGTGCGTACAGGTCCGGAATATTTCCAGGCCCGATCTGGAGGCTGGTGCATGTTGCGTATTTCAACGGCTACTTCCTCAAAGACAAAGCTACTTAGCGCGTTCGCGATGATCGCGGTGCTGCTTGCCGCCGCCGCCGGATATGTCCGCGCCGCGCCTGACAAGTATAGCCTGAAAGTTCCCGACGGCCTCGCCTTCGCCGACTTCAAAGGCTACGAAGACTGGCAGACGGTAGCCGTGAGCCAAACCGACAGCGCGATGGCCGTCATCCTCGCCAATCCGATAATGATCGAGGCATATCGCTCGGGTATTCCCGAAAACGGCAAGCCGTTCCCGGAAGGCTCGAAGATCGCGAAGATCCATTGGAAGCCGGTGCCGAGCGGCGAGTCTCCGACGCCCGCGACGGTGCCCGGCACGCTTCAGAATGTCGACTTCATCGAGAAGGACAGTAAGCGCTTCGCCGACAGCGGCGGTTGGGGCTACGCGGCGTTCAACTACGATGCGTCCACCGATACGTTCTCGCCCGCGACGGCTTCCGACACGCCGCCCCAAGAGAACGACGCCAAGTGCGGATTCACCTGCCATACGATCGTGCAGGCGAAGGATTATATTTTTACGGCGTATCCGAAGAGATAGTGCTGTGTCGCCTCTTATTTGAGGCTGGGGTCATTGACTGGCCGGACCGCGGAGCTTTTCTCCGCTGACGTCTCTCGCCAAAGTAGCGTGTCGAAAGCGGGGGGATATCCGGCCGCGCGATATTCGTCCTCCGGGATCTCTGTTTCCTGCCCATCGGGAAACTTAATCCTGACGCTGTCCTGGGTCGTGAGACATTTCCAACCGTTGTGAATTCTGAAAAGACCATGCGTTTCCATTTGATGCTCCTCCAAAGAGTTCATTCGCTTGCGATGCAGCATTTGACGGGTGTCAGCCGTTCGCAGCCTCGCTCAGCGCGGAGATATGAGGCTGCGATCATAGGGAAACGAGATCCCTGCCGGTCCCACCAAATAAGAAAAGCATAAATGCCGAACCCGTCCGTAAGAGGAATTCGCTCGAATGCTATGGGCTTGTTTGTCGGCGTTTGCACATAAAAAAGCCCGCGAAGCGCGGGTCTTTCTCATTTATGCGTCGCTCCAGAAGACAGCCGGTTTCACTCAACGACGGCAAGTCCTTTTGCCTTGTCCGCGTTGCGGGCCTGCTTAAGGTTCTTGATGCCGTTGACGTTGGCGGACGTGAAATCGGCGTCCAAGAGATTAGCGCCTTTTACGTCCGCTCCATCGAAATTCGACCCGCCGAGTTCGGCGTCGTCCAAATTGGCGTCCGTCATGTCCGCACCCTTCAACGAAGAAAATTCGATCAACACCCGACGCATGTTCGCACCGCGGAACGACGCGCCGTCGAGCGTTGAATTGCGGAATGTGCCGCGCATCAGTCCCATCGACTGATTGGCCTCGTTTGGCGCCAAGTTGGCTTTATCGAAGTTCGCGTTCTGCAAATTCGCTTTACTGAAATCAGCCGCGACGTGAGCGCCGGAAAAATTCGCGCCTTGCAGGTTTGCGCCTTGGAGCTGGGTTTGAAATAGGCTTGCGCCTCGCAGCTGCGCGCCGCTCCAATTGGAGTTCAACGACCAAGCAGAATCGAGGTTCACGCCGTCGAGGTTCGAGTTCGAGAGGTTGGCGCGCATCAGGCGAGCGGCCTGTAGATTCACGCGGCGCAAATCCATCTTCGACAAATCCAGTCCGTTCAGCGCCTTTCCTGAGAGGTCGAGCTTTTCCCCTGCTTTCAGCTTAGCGAGAGCAGCACTGATGTCCGCTCGGCTCATCTCGGCCTTCGTATAGGCGTCGGAACTAAAATCGACCATGTCGGTCATGCTTTGCGCGGCAAGTGCGGGGGCGCCTAAAATCAAGAAACTTAGGACTGCCAATGCTCGCTTCATGTCAGTTCTCCAGGATCTGCATTTCGCTCAAAAAAGCCGAATACGGCGCTGGCGTATGTGACCAAAGTCACGCTGATTAGATTGGGACGAGCGAACCGAATGTTAATGATGGGCTGTCGGATCCTGAGCAGGTAATCGGTGCGTTTGCTCCCCCAAAAACAAAAAAGGCCCGCCGAAGCGGGCCTTTCGTTTCTAGGAGGCAGCGCTTAGGCTGCGACAGTGCCGAAGGTCAGCGATTTCGTAACCTCCTCGAGCGCCGTGTCGGATTTTAGTGCGATACCGATGTACCGGACTCGTCCGGCTACCTTCTCCTTTTTCACGCCAAGCTCGGCGAATTCACGGGCAAAGCTTGGAAGTGCTGCAGGCTCCTTGTTCTTAGAGTCACACCAAGAGCAATAGTCTTCATAGAGTTCAGTAGCCGTTACACTTGATCCATCACGGACCTCGACATTCTCCTTGTAGAAACGTTCGGTGTTGTTCTCGGGGACGAGGCGCGCAACCGGCGCCACGACCTTGCTTTCGACAACCGTGGGCTCTGCCTGATGCACTTCTGCGGGCGGAGCTTCGATTGCGCGCGCCGGGGCAACGGGTGTTTCGAGAGCGATCTCGAGCGACCGGTTGTCGTTGGCGCCAGAACGCGGCTTTTTCGTTTGCACGGTCACCGGTGTGAGCACCGGAACCGCCACCGCTGCCGCAGCGGTGCTTGCTTCCGTCAACGCCTTCGGCGAGACGGGCTTGGGCTGGCGATCATAAAGTCGCCACTGGCTGAATGCGACGTACATGCCGAATCCAGACCCGATCTCGAGCAGCAGGGCGACGAACAACGTCAACGCCATCTGCACGTTCTCGATCTTCACGTTCGGGAAGAACGCGTTCGCAAGCTCGGTCAAAACCTTCGCCTGCGGGTCGGCTTCCGACAGCGCAGGCGTACCTGCGGTCGCATCGATCTTCGACTTGAGCTCGGCAATATGAGCGTCGGCCTTCTTGGCCGAGGCCGCGGATGCAAGCTCGGCTTCAAGAGACGTCACCTGCTGACAGAGCTGGCGCCGCATGTTGGTCGTGACTTCTGTACAGCCTTTCGACCACTTCCATGCCTTGTCGAGCTTCAGCCCATCGATCTCGCTCTGCACCGTTTCATACGGACGATGCTGTGGGATCCAGGCCGCTTGCTCTTCCGCACGCTTCAGCTCGGTCCTCAGGTCCTGATAGACTTGAGCTTCCTGAGCGCGTTCCCCGGTCGAATCGAAGCGGTTCAACGCCGCGTGACCGAGTGCGGAGGTCATGGAATAGGTCGTTACGACCGTCCAGACCAAGGCGGACGCTGCCGCTTGCGACCAAATTCGATTGCGTACTGCGGCAAAGAAGAAAAACGGTACAAGAGCCTTCATGCAGTCGGCAGCAGCGGATGCTGCTCCGTAGATTTGGCCGTCGAGTTCGGTTCGTCCGAGACTGAAGCCAAAACGCCAGTTCATCGCAGCGGAAACGGCGAGCAATACGCCTGCTGCGAGAACCCCCAACACGCCTAAAACGTGTCTCATCGTGGTTGCCCTCTCCTGTGAAGGCCGGTCGGTAATTAAAAAAGACCGGCCACGTCGTTGTGGTCCCAGCGACCGAGGGTGCCGCCGACCAAGCTCCGGTACGCGAACGGGCAAGATTGCGAATGATCTCCGTTCGTTCGGCTGTGAGCTCCGATGTCATCCCCATGACAAATCGGCAGACGAGCGACGCGAAAACCGCACAATCAAGCAAACCAGAGCCGCCACATTCGAAGCCCGACTGGAGAATTCCGCCACGATTTCGCCGCAAGAAATCAGAGTGGAAAACTTTATCGTCCGGTTCGGACCGAAGGTGGAAAACTTACGCGAATTAAACTCCCCTCTCTTTCAGCCGTAGCTGAGTCGGGGGGCGATGTGAATCCGAAACGATAGAAGAATCAGAATTGTAGGGGCACGTGCCGACTATGACGCGAGTGTCATATGACGATGTCCACAAGCTTCCGGCAGCGGTTGAAAAGTCCCGGTTATCAAGAGGTTTTGCACCGGCCGCGTAAGTTTCGCACAAGCCTCAGATTATGGCGGGCGTGTGCCGGATGTCGTTCTTGGCATGGCGAGCACATGGCGGCCCCATGTCGCGCCCGTCACAAGGTATGACGCATTGTGCGTTTACCAAGCGCCCGGACTTGAGGCATTCTCATCTCGTGTTGGGCTTGCACATTGGAATGTGCAGCGTCGCCGGTTTTAATGGGCGGGGCTGACTGCTCATCGTTCCGGCCCGATCGTTTTCCGGACGACCGCGTGACTGATGTTCAGTGAGGTTGGTGGAGTCGCGTCATGTCACGCCCCGGTGCACTGCTGCTGATCACCGCCGGTATCGTTCTGGGAAGCCTGTACCTCTTTCCGTTCTCAGATCCTTCTGACGACCTCGCCGCCGTCACGCGCATTTCCGTCGCGCCCGACCGCACCGATCGGGAGCGAAACATCATCCCGACATTTGCGCCGACGTCTCCGTCTTGGCAAAAACCGGTTGCCGCCAATGCGAACGAGGTCGCGACAGTCGCGCTTCCGAAGCCCAGCACCTGGACGACGGTCGTGGCGGCCGGACGTTCGGTCGTGTCGCCGGTGCGATCCTCGGGCTCGTCAGATCCTGCGACCCGCACTCAGCTGGCACGCGACCTGCAGACCGAATTGCAGCGCGTCGGCTGCTATCGCGGCACAATCAACGGCAGCTGGACGCAATCGACACGGCGGGCCATGGCTGCGTTCCTGGATCGCGCCAACGCCGTGCTGCCGTACAATCAGCCTGACTACGTGTTGCTTGCGCTGGTGCAGAGCCATCAGGATGTGATGTGCTCCGCCGACTGCCCCTCCGGACAGATCATGCAGGGTGACGGCCGTTGCGTTCCCGCGGCGGTCATCGCGCAGGCCGAGAGACGGCAGAAGCGACAGGATGGACGTTGGCTGACGATCACGCGTCTTGCCGATGGACGCGCTGGCGAGCGTACTGTGGCGTCAAAGCCGGCCGAGCGCGAGGTACTGCCTTGGCAGAGAAATCAGGTCGTCGCCGATCCGCTGCCGCAGGTCGCCATTGCTCCTCGGCCTGATCCGTTGCCTGGGCGCATGTCGATCGGCGGGCCTCTCCCGCCAGAGGTGATGGCGCCTCCTTCGACTTCCGTCGTCACCGGTGCGTTGCCCGCTGTTACCGTTACGCCCAATGGGTCAGCGAAGCTCGCCGCTCTGCAATATGAGCCGGACGACGACAGTGTTTCCGACGACGCCGATGCGGCTGACGCTCTCTCGGTACCGCGCGACGGCGACATCGCGCCAGCGCACAAGGTGAAGAAATCCCGCCGCGCCGAGAGCGAGAAACGGCGGCGATATAATTCCTATGCTTACTCAGGCAAGCGCCGCCATGGCGATCCGCGTCCAGGCACGACACGCTTCAATCTCATGCAGTCGCTTGGCGGCGTATATTGACGGTCTTAAATCTCGGTGCCGTCTCTGACCCACCTCAGGTATGCGTCGCTCCCGCCCGTGACAGGGACAACAAGCACCGCGGGCGTCTCGTAGGGATGGTTGGCGACGATGTGCGCAACAGCGCGTTCGGCACCCTCGGCTGCGAGCTTGACGATCATGACGGCTTCATCCGCCGTCTCGGTGTTGCCCTTCCAGACGTAAACCGACGTCATTGACGGCAGGACGTTAACGCAGCCGGCCAGCCGCCGCTCAACCAGATCCTTGCCCAAAGCCAGGGCTGCGGCGCGATCCGGGAACGTCGCGTAAATCATCACGACGCCATCGGCTGGCATCGGGCGGCACTCTCCGCTATCCCCCGTAGGGGGCTTGTCGTTTGACGGCACTTGAGCGAGCTTCCCTGCCTTGTTTCGCAGCCTTACAACCGCGACAGCATTTACCTGAAGGGCCTTGATGGCGAAAGAAAAGCACAAATTCGAGCGCATCGCCTTCGTCGCGAGCGAAGTGCCCGAAGCGATCGAAGCCCAGGCGGCCCTGATCAAACGCTACGGCGAAACCGACCCTGCGGAGGCTGACGTCATCGTGGCGCTCGGCGGCGACGGCTTCATGTTGCAGACGCTCCATCGGTTCATCAACGACAAGATCCCGATCTACGGCATGAACCGGGGCTCGGTGGGCTTCCTGATGAACGACTACCGGGAAGAGGATCTGCTTGAGCGGCTGTCAGCGGCCGAGACGAGCCGCATCCATCCGCTGGCGATGATCGCGACGGACGCCAACGGCAAGGCGCACAAGAGCCTCGCCATCAACGAAATCTCGCTATTCCGGCAGCGCTATCAGGCCGCCAAGTTGCAGGTAGCCATCGACGACAAGATGCGGCTCGAAGAGTTGATCTGCGACGGCATCCTGGTTTCGACGCCGGCCGGCTCGACGGCTTATAACCTCTCGGCGCACGGTCCCATTCTGCCGATCAAATCTCAATTGCTGGCCGTGACGCCGATCAGTCCTTTTCGCCCGCGGCGTTGGCGTGGCGCCATCGTGCCGAGCAAGGTGCGCATCACGATCTCGGTGCTGGAGCACGAGAAACGGCCTGTCAGCGCCGTGGCCGACCACTTCGAGACGCGCAACGTCATCAAAGTCGACATCGAGCAGGCCCGCGCCATCGAACTTTACATGATGTTCGACCGCGAGCACGGCCTCGAAGAGCGCGTGCTGGCCGAGCAGTTCAGGTATTAGGTTTGATGGCGCTCGGCGACGCGCGTTCCGCGAGCCGGCGGGCTTTCTGATAGCGCGTTGCGACTCCGCTTCGCGGAGCCGGCCGCAACGCGTGGAGAACCCCAAACTAACAGGCCCTCCAGCGGGTGCTTGAGGCACGCGCGGAGGGCCATGATGTGGTCTGAAGTGCCGTTTCCCGATTTCCCGGCCGGCGGTGCTGATCCCGCGGCTCCCCGAATCGAATTTGCCAACACGTATGCCGAGAGCTTGGCATCGCATGGTTAATGCTGGCTTAATGCCGCGGTACTGATACCGCTCAGATTCAAGGTCAGTCCGGCCAATGCTTGACGATGGCTTCGAGCTTGGGGCGGTCGCGTTCCTCGGGCTTCTCCATCGGCGTGCCGACATAGATGAAACCAGCGATTTTCTCATGCTCCGTCAGGCCGAAGGCTTCGCGGACCGTGGGGCTGTAGGCGATCCACTCGCTGAGCCAGGAGGTGCCGAAGCCAAGCGCATTGGCCGCCAAGCAAAGATTGAAGCAGAGCGCGCCGACCGACAGCACCTGCTCCCACTCCGGCGCACCGGGACGCGGCTTCACCGATGAAATGACCGCTATGACCATGGGCGAGCGCATGAATCTGGCCCGCTCCATGTCGAGACGGACATGCGATGGCGGCTCGCGCTCTTCCTTTTCGCAGGCCTTAGCGAAGATTTCCCCAGCCGACGCGCGCGCATCGCCCTCAAAAACGATGAAACGCCAGGGCGAAAGCTTTTTATGATCAGGAACGCGTGTCCCGACCGTCAGAATCTTGTTGAGTTCTTCGGCCGTTGGGGCGGGTGCGGCGAGCCGGTCGGGCTTGACCGAACGTCTTGCCGCAAGAAATTCAAAAAATGCGGTATTCATGGGTTGTTCCGTACCTTTGCGTGCCCGTCTCGCTATACGAGGCGTCGGGCTGTTACAAGCCACCCGTTACAGTCAGAGTCGGGATAAGGATCGAAGCGCTAAGGTGGTGGGGGAATGATGCGGCTGAAAATATCGAGGATCGTCGCACCGCTCGTGGCGGTTGCCGTGCTGGCCGCCGTCGGCCTCGCGGCGACGCGACCCGCTCTGAGCGCCGATGCGCCGACCGCCATGCTGATCGTCGACGGATCGGGCTCGATGTGGGGCCGGCTGGCGCCTGCCAACCGGCCGAAGATCGACGTCGTGCGTGACAAGCTCGGCGCGCTTCTGACCGAGCCCTCGTCCACCCGCGTCGGCCTCATCTCGTTCGGACATCGCCGCCGCGGTGATTGCAACGACGTGGAGATGATTGCGGGTCCCGACAGCCCGCGTCAGAGCGTTCTCGATCCGCTCTCAAAGCTCAGCCCGAGAGGGCCAGGCCCGGTGACGGCGGCATTGCGCATGGCGGCGGACGCTATTGGTTCCTCACGGCCGGCGCAGATCGTTATCGTCGGCGACAATGCCGACAACTGCCGCCAGGATTCCTGCGCCGCTGCGCGCGCCATCGCGAAGTCGTCGCCCGGTGTCGTCATTCAGGTGATCGGCATCGGACTTTCCGCGAACGAACGCCCGCGCATGGCGTGCATGGCAGAGGCGACGGGCGGCCGCTTCTACGACATCGCAGATTCCAACGGACTCGATGCCGCCATCGAAGAAGCCGTGAAGCTCGCGGTTCTGTCGCCGTCCGACGTTGCAGGCGGGGAAGCCAAATCGGTGGCACCGAAAGCACCGCCGCCGCCCGCCGGAGCATCGCTACGTGCCTCGGCGGCATTGGCTGAAGGCCGCCCTCTCATTACAGCGCCGCTGACGTGGCGGATCTACAAAGCCGGGGGCGCGAAAGCGCTCGGCCAAGGCGTCGGCAAAGACATTTCAGCCAAGCTGCCGGCTGGTGATTACGACATCGAAGCCGAGCTTGGCGGCGTCAAGGCCCGGCACACGATCACGATTGCCGACGGCGAAGCACAGAGCATCATCGTCTCGCTCAACGCTGCGCATCTCCTCGCGCGCGCTGTGGCCAGCAAGAACGGACCACCCTCGCCCACCGCGACCTTGAGCGTGTCATCGAACGGCCAGCCTGTTGCCTTGAAGCGTGGCGATACGGTCGATCTCTATCTGCAGCCTGCCGAATATGGCGTGACGGCCGTCGATGGCGCGGCGCGTTCATCGCAGACGATCAATCTCGCTGCGGGAGACGACAAACGGCTCGATGTCGCGCTCTCGACTGGACGCCTCGACCTGTCGGCAACCGGCGCGAACGGCGGGGCGATCCAAGACGTGCTCTACACGGTCGAGACCGACGATCCGGAAAGTCCTGACGGCCGTCGCGAAGTGGCGCGGTCGCGCAGCCCGCAGGCGAGTTTCGTTCTGCCCGAGGGCACCTACTACATCGGGGCCAATTCCGGCAACGGCCTCACCAGCAAACGCGTCGCCATCGGCGCCGGGCAGACGGTC
Organism: Hyphomicrobium sp. MC1; assembly: GCF_000253295.1. NCBI lineage: Bacteria > Pseudomonadati > Pseudomonadota > Alphaproteobacteria > Hyphomicrobiales > Hyphomicrobiaceae > Hyphomicrobium > Hyphomicrobium sp. MC1. The sequence goes on from NC_015717.1 coordinate 2,293,733, forward strand.
ACGGAGACGCTTGCGATTGCTCTCGTGCCGGTCAAGATCACGGCGCTCGTTGCAGGTGTACCGGCCAAGCCCGACGACAACATTTTCTATCGTGTCGACCGCATCGACGGCGACCGCGTCAGCATTGCACGCGCCATCGGCCCGGCGCTTGACCTCAGTTTATCTCCGGGGCGCTACCGGATCAGCGCTTCGCTTGCGACCGCACACCTGTCGGCCTCGAAGGAAGTGACGCTCGACGCAGGCAAGCCTGCAAAAGCCGTCATCGATATCGCGTCGGGACAGGTCAACTTCGTGCCGACAGCCGCCGCGGTACCCGCGTTCGGCGATTTGACCTGGGAAGTCGCCAATGAAAACGGCATGCCGATCTGGCGCGCGACCGGTACGCAGGCGACCGCAATCCTGGCACCGGGAAAATATACCGTGCGCTTCGATGCGCGTAACAGTCATGGACAGGCTGCGTTCGAGGTTCGAGCGGGCCAAAGCCAGAAGCTTGAGATTGGACCCGGATGACCGAAGCGTTGCGTAGTCTAAACCTATTATCGCTGCGCCAGCGGTTGCGCTCCGTCGCTGTGCTCGTGCTGGCGGCAATGGCGTTGTCGTTCGTCGCGGCGACGGCATCGTTCGCGCAGGAGCCCGTTCCGGACGGCCCAGCGCCTGCGCCCTGGGGACCGGTCGGCGGCAAACGGCAAAACACAACGACGGTTGAGCGCGGCAAGACGAAAGGCGGCGTCCGGCTCGTTGCGTTGCTGACGGGAGACGGCCAGCAGATCGAGCAAGGTCTCATCTGGCGGGTTTTTCGAACCGTGCCGCGGTCGAACAAGTCGAAACTGGTGTTGGAATCCCGCGAAGCCAGCCCGCTGGTGAAGCTTCCACCCGGTGAATACACCGTCAACGCCGCCTTCGGGCGAGCGAACCTGACGCGAAAAATCGTCATCAAGCCGGATGGGCCGCCATTCGAGCCGTTCGTGCTGAATGCGGGTGGACTTCGCGTCGCGGCGATGATCGGCGGCAAGCCAGCGCCGCCCGGCGCGGTCTCGTATTCAATCTACACCGATGATCGCGACGAGTTCGAAGGCAATTCTGCGGTTATCACCGGCGCCAAACCGAACCTGATCATTCGCCTCAATTCCGGCATCTACCGGATCGTCTCGATTTACGGCGACGCCAACGCCAAGATCGAGGCGGACGTGACCGTCGAAGCGGGCAAGCTGACGGAGACGACAGTAACGCACACAGGCGGCAAGGCGACGTTCAAGCTCGTCACGCGGGCGGGCGGCGAAGCGGTGCCCGACACGCGTTGGACGATCCAGACGACGGAAGGCGATACCGTGAAAGAGAGCGTCGGCGCACTGCCGACGCATGTGCTGGCGCCTGGGAAATACCTAGTGACAGCATCTTCGGGCGGCCGTCTCTACCAGAACTCGTTCGAGATCAAGGACGGCGACAACATCAGCGTCGAAGTGCTGATGGCCAGCGCGACCGACGACAACAGCAATCGGGTGTCGAGCGGCGCGACGACGATCGCTCCAACAATCGCCCCAACGTCCGGCGGCATGCCGATGGATTTCAGAAATCCGTAAGGACCCAATCGGTCGGACAGCCGTTATCGCGCATGCGCTTTTCGATCTGCGCATGTTGCGCGGTATCACCGCCTTCGAGGCAGGCTGTGCGCGCCAACTGCCATTGCTCGCAAGCGCTCGTGAGATCGCCCGCTTCGTGCGCTGCTTCACCCAGCGCCAGGCGCGCTGCGGCGTGAGCCGAATGTGGGCCGTGAAGCGCGCCATTCCCGGCGGCTGAGCGAAGCGCTTCCATCCGTGCACTCTGATCGCCTGCGCGGGCGTAAGCGGCGGCGAGATCGAGATAAAGTCCGGCAAGCGCCGTCTTTTCACCGTGGGCAGCCGCACTGTCGATTTTCGCTGCAATCGTCTCGGCGGTTTCGAGTGGCTTCTGCAAAGGCGGTGCTGCGGCTTCCGGCGACGGCTGCGCAACGGCGTGGAAAGGCTCGACGAGGCTATCCGAAGACGCTGGCAGAGCCCCGCGGCGATAACGCCGGGATGACCGCCACAGATAGAGGAGCATCAGGATGACGGCGACCGGGATCGCAAAGACGATCAGTTCAAGCAACATGTGATACGTCGCTGGGATTCCCATCACCCTTCCCCATCGTCACGCCCGCTGCCGCAATTCCCCCTGCGGCGAAACTATCAGCGGAACGGCGCCGAGTACATGAGACCGCCCTTGCTCCACAAGTTGTTGAGGCCGCGATCGAGTTTCAGCGATGAGCTTTGGCCGAGCGTGCGTTCAAAGATCTCGCCATAGTTGCCGACGTCGTGAACGACCTGATAGGCCCAGTCGCGCGGCAATCCGAGCGGCGCGCCTAGATCGGCATCGAGGCCCAGGAAGCGACGGACCTCGTGCGAGGGTGACGCCTTCATGGTGTCGACGTTGCTGCTGGAAATATTCATTTCTTCCGCGGCAACGAGTGCCATCATCACCCAGCGGACGACGGCGAACCAGCCATCATCACCAAGCCGCACAGCCGGGCCGTACGGTTCCTTCGTAATCAATTCCGGCAGCAGCATCTGATCGGCGCCGCTGGCCAAGCGGCTCTTTTCGAAGGCGAGCAACGTCATGTCGCCGGTCAGCACCGTACAGCCGCCGTCGGAATAGGTTTTGACCAGATCCTCCCAGCGATCGGACTGGATGAGTTGGTAACGCATCTTCCGGCTGCCGAAGTAATCGGAGATTGCGGTCTCATCGCTCGTTCCCGCCAGAACGCAGATCGAAGCGCCAGACAGCTCAAGAACGCTGGCGATCGAGTGATTGCGCGGAATGATGAAGCCCTGGCCATCGTAATAAAGCGTACCCACGAAGCGGGCACTGAGTTCTGTATCGCGCGTCAGCGTCCATGCCGTCGCGCCGAGAAGAACGTCAACCTCATCATCCTGCAGCGATTTGAAGCGATCGCTGGCGTTGAGGCTCAGGAGTTTCACTGCGTCACGGTCGCCAAAGATGGCGGCGGCCAGCGCTGAGCAGAATTCGACGTCCATGCCGCTCCAGGCACCGCGCGGGCTCACCTCGCTGAAGCCCGGTGCATGGTCCTGGACACCGCAGACGACCTTGCCACGGGCTTTGATTGTGTCGAGGATACTGATCGGTGCGCTTTCGGCCTCGGACGCCACCCCCAGCGCGACCACGAACAGCGCGATTGCTGCCGCCAAGACCCGCACAACGATGTTCATCTGCACTCTTCCGGCCAATGCTTCACTCGGGTCTCATCATTCCATACACGGAGCAGACAAAAGCGACGGGAGCGCCCATCGGTCCTAGCGCGCAGCCAGACATCTCGCGTCAGCGCGCAATGGTCAAGGCCTTGACCGGCAACCAAACTTGCGTCACGACGGCCGAACCCGCCCGGAGAGCTTTAGAATGACTGTAAAGAAGGAAGGTTCCGAGCGCGGAGAGCGTCCCGAGACCGACGTCGTGCACCTGGGGCGAAAGCCGTTCGAACAGCACGGCTTCGTCAATACGCCCGTCTATCGGGGATCGACGGTTCTCTATCCGACGCTCGACGCCCTTCGCGCCTATTCGCAGCCCTACACCTACGGCCGCCGCGCCACGCCGACGACGCGCGCGCTCGAAGAGGCAATCACGCAGCTGGAAGGCGGCGCCGCGACGATCTTGACGTCGTCCGGCCTCGGCGCGATCTCGACGGCGATTTTGGCATTCGCCGAGGCGGGCGATCACGTCCTGATCCTCGACAGCGTCTATCAGCCGGCCCGCACGTTCGCAGACAAAATGCTGACGCGGCTCGGCGTGGAGGTCACCTATTACGATCCGCTGATCGGCGCCGACATCGCGAAACTGTTCCGCCCGAATACACGCCTCGTCATGGTTGAGGCGCCGGGCTCGCAGACGTTCGAGATGCAGGACATTCCAGCGATTGCGGCGGCGGCTCACGCCAAGAACATCTGGGTGTTGGCCGATAACACGTGGGCGACGCCGCTCTTCTGCAAGCCGCTGGCGCTCGGCGCGGATGTGTCCATCCAGGCGGCGACCAAGTACATCGTGGGTCATGCCGATGCGATGCTTGGTACCGTCACGGCCAATGCGCGAGCCGCAAAGTTCATCGACGATGCGAAAGAACGGCTCGGCACCTGTCCCGGCTCGGAAGAAACGTATCTCGGCTTGCGCGGGCTGAGAACGCTCGCGGTGCGGCTCCAGCAGCATCAGCGCTCAGGCATTGCGGTCGCGGAATGGCTGGCGGCGCGGCCCGAGGTTGACCGCGTTCTCCATCCGGCATTGCCGAACGATCCGGGCCACGCGATCTGGAAACGCGACTTTACCGGCGCCTGCGGTTTGTTCTCGATCGTTCTCAAGCCCGTGCCACAGAAAGCGCTGGCGGCGTTCCTTGACGGATTGAAGCTGTTCGGGATGGGATATTCCTGGGGCGGATACGAAAGCCTCGTCGTGCCCTTCGACCCGACATCCTACCGCACGGCGACGCGCTGGCAGGGTCCGGGACCGGCACTGCGATTCCACATCGGCCTCGAAGCGGTCGAGGATCTCATTGCTGATCTTGCCGCTGGATTCGAACGGATGAAGAGCGCCTGAGAATGGCGCTCTTTTCCATTTAGAAGCCAAGCACCTGGCGAATGATATCGCCGACGCCGCCATCGTACTTGCGATAGCTGCCGCCGCTATTGGTCAGGCCCATCGGCGGGGTGAGACGGTCGCTGCTGCGAGTGAAGCGCACCGCTTTCAATGCCGCGGTATCGAGCGGCGGCGCCGTCGCAACGTCGATTGCGTCCCACTTGCCCGCAAGCGCCTGCTCGATGCGCTTTTGATGGCCGTACCAATCGTCGTAGTAGTGGGCCTTGCCGCCATCATCGACCCAGACCGTGAAATAGCCGACGTGGACGGGAATAGGCCTTTCGAGCTTGACCTCGTTGTCCATCGGACCGCGCTGAATGAGCTGTTTCACGTTGGGCGCGGCGTCGCCCCTATCGATGTCCAGGATGGTCTGGGCGAAGACCTGCGGATTGCGTACACGCATGCAGCCGTGGCTGTAGAGCCTGACGGGCTTGTCGAAGAGATATTTCGACGGCGTGTCGTGCAGGTAGACCGAGTGCTTGTTCGGAAAGAGCAGCTTCACGACGCCGAGCGCGTTGTCGTCGCCTGCGGGCTGATAGAAGTTGTAGGCACTCAAGTTGGCTTTCGCCCAGTTGACCTTGGTGCTGTCGATGCGGCGGCCGTTTCGCATGACGACATACCCCTGGCTCTCGATGGAGCGGCCTGACAGCAGCATAGAGAGCTTGATCGAATCCGGGATGTTCCAGCGCGGATTGAGGACGATTGTCGTCATATCCTTGGAGAAGATCGGGGTCTCCTTGTCGGCGGTGCCGACGACGACGCGATCGCTGAACAGCGTCTTACCGTCTTCTGTCAGTGCAATTGAGAATGAGGGCACGTTGACCAGGATGTGCGTATCGCCGAGAGAGCGCGGCATCCAGCGCCACTCTTCCATATTGGCAATGACGGCTTCGATCTTGTCGGCTGCCGATTTCGTATCGTCACCAGCCAGCGCCGTGCGTGTCGCAGGACCTACGAAACCGTCGGCGGCGAGGCCGTTCTGTTCCTGAAATTGCTTGATCGCCGTTTCGAGCGCATCGTTGAACAGCGAAGCATCGTCGCCTGACGTTGCAATCGCAAAGCGCTGCTTCAATATTGCGACGTCGGGCGAGCGAACGCCATTCGCGAGCATTGCGCCGCGCTTCGGAATTTGCGGCACGACCGGCTTGCTTTCATGCTCGCCGCGCAGGCTGGCGAGCAGAGCTTTCAGCTTCAGGAACTGATCCTGCTGGGGCTGGAAACCCCGCAGCACTGCATCAGGGTCGGGCCTGTCAGCAATCTGTGCCAGAACGCCGGAGGCTGGCGTAATGACCGGCTTGCGATCGAGATAATAGGAAAGCTGCTTTTCGGGGTCCGGAATGCGTGCGCCTTCGGCCTGATGGGCGTAGCGCAGAATTGCACCGGTGATTGCAATGTCGGCTGCAGCGAGTTCTTCGGGCGAGGATTGTCCGTCACCGAGCATTTTCGTAGCGGCAGTGACGTTGAAATCGGAGGCGTCGAGACCCCATTCGCCAGCGCGGCCCAATTCGGCGATCGCGAGGTCAGCGGCGTGCGTCAGTCCCTTATCGTCGACCCACAGCGGTCGGCATTGCCGACCTTGATAGAATGAGACGACGGCGGCGCGGTCGCTTGTATCGAAGGCCAGCGTGGTCGAAAGCTTGGTGCAAAGCGCCGCTGGGACACCGGTCAGGGGAGCTGGCGTTTCCGCGGGCGGTGTCGAAATGGCTTGCGCGGCTTCGATGTTCGGAACGTTGGGGGGCGGCGCGGCATCCTCGGCAATGGCGAGCCCAGGGATCTGCACGACGGCAAGGGCGCCGCATATCATGAACGGCCTGACGTGCGACCCGATGAGCGACCGGCCGCTCCAGGACTTGGATAGAACGTGAGGGCCGCGGGGGGACAAGGTCATGGTACGCACTCGCTACATTTCGGTGGTGACCGTGGGCAAAGCTAACCTAAGCAAGCTTCGCTCGGCTTCCAGCATAAGATTTTAAATCGTGCTCCAAGGTTAAATGTTAATAACGGGCGCCGTTGCAATTTCCTTCGCAATAGATGCCAACGCGTGGCGATCCCGGCAGGGCTCGAACCTGCAACCTTCGGAGTCGAATTCCGACGCTCTATCCATTGAGCCACGGGACCAGATGTGACGCCTGTGTGCGACGACTGCGTGAAACCAACAATCGCCGCTTTCTGAAGTCAGTATCTTCGCAACGCGAACGATGTGATTCCATCGCAATGATTGCATATTCCAGACAGTTGATAAACGCGATCATGAGTGGAACCGGCGATCAACGTTCGAGTTAGCGAAGAAAGCGGGGATGTTGGCTTTTTTCGTCAGGGGGACACTGTCGAGATATGACTTTCATCGAGCAAGCCTGCCATCGGCAGGCCGTTGAGCTTTGGAGAAACCGGCCGAATCTGCACGACTGGCGTCTGCGCATCTTTTCGCAAATTTTGCGGTATTGCGAGATTTCCGGCGAGCGCCCGACCACATCCGCATCCATCGTATTGCTCAGAGGCGTGGCGGCGGTGGGGGCAGATGCCTACCGCAAGAATGCTCCAGCATTATCGGAGCTGCGGCATTCCCTGGCGTCCGAACCGCAGATGGTCGTGCGCAAGCTGATTGAGTTTTATGCCAAAGCCGAAGACGAGCTTCGTCTCCATCGCGAGATTGTGGCGCGGATGCTGCCGGAACGCGGGCGTTAGCGGCTATCTCGTTACCTTCTTTTCGAGCCAACGGGACGCGGAACCATCCGCGTCCGGGGTCCGTTTCCGGACTGCAAACGGCAACAAGAAAAGGAGAGAAACGCGATGAAAGGCTTCAAAGTCGGCGCCGCTGCATTGGCCCTCGTGGCAGCCGGCTCGCTCAGCGCGATGGCTGCGGACTATAGTTCCGGCGTCAGACCTGAGGTGCCGGGCAGCAAGCCAACAACGGTGACGCCTGCTCCCGCGAACGAAGGCGCGAGCACGGGCGAATCCGGCGCGACGAGCCCGGCAGGCATCCCGGCGGATCCGACAACGAACGAAAATGTTCAGCCCGGCCCTTCGACGGGAACACCGAATGACCCCGCGGCAGGGTCGAACCCAGGCGCTCGCGTCCCAAGCTCGCCTCCGGGAACGGGAAGCTCCAGCCCGTAACTCGATCTTCCAATCGGCATAAAGACAGAAGGCTCCGGATGCATTCCGGAGCCTTCTGCTTGGACGCTGTCTCTCTATCGAGGCGCGTTCAATCTACGCATGCCTGATAGCGCCGCCACCAGTACGGGCTACCCGTACGCACGGCCCGGCGATACAGCCAGCCGCAATCGTCGCCGGCGTCATAATAGTAATCGTCATAATAGCCGTAACCGTAATATGGCCAGCCGCCATAGGCATAAATCGGATAGCCGCGCCAACGGCGTCCATGCCGCCAATACTTGCTGCCACCACGCCAGCGATTGGCGTTGGCGTATCCGTATCTCCTGCCGGGGCGAAAGACACGGCCGCCGTTCGGAACGCGCGCGAAATTGCGCGGCCCGCGATACACTTGCCCGCGAAAAGCTCGCGGCCCGCTGAAGCCCGGTCCACCACGGAAGCCGCCACCTCCACCGTGGAAGCCACCGCCGCCGTGGAAGCCGCCACCTCCACTTCGCGCATCGGCAGTCGCGCTGCCGAGCGCCAGGAGCAACGCAGCTCCCAGCGCCGCGATCATCTTGAGGTTCATACTAAAAACTCCTTAGGTCTCTCAGGTGGATGCCCTCACGACATCCTTAGCGACTAAACTTCCGGGTAAATGTCGCAGTTCCGGAAGGGAACTCTTTGAGGTGGCGCAAACGCAAGTCCGTTCGTTGCAGGGAAATGGAATTGCCCAGCGGTCGAAATGTTGTGGAACAAGACGTGCCCGGTTGCCGTTGGATAGCCAGACGGATGCACCAGCGTACGTCAGGCGCCTGTCAAACGGCGCCCGGGCCGCTCGGGAGCCTTGCGCTCCCAGCGGCTTTGCTTTGATCTACGTCTAGCGCGCAGGCATTGCCGAGCCTTACACTTGTCGCGGCGAGCCCTGGTCCGGATGCAGTCGAATGGCGAAGAGAAAGCTTTCCGAATACCGCGCCAAGCGTGATTTCACCAAAACGGCGGAACCCAGCGGCACGTCGGTGGTCCGTCCGGCGCAGCATTTGCGTTTCGTCATTCAGAAACACGACGCGACACGGCTGCATTATGACTTCCGGCTAGAACTCGACGGCGTGTTCAAATCGTGGGCCGTGACGCGCGGTCCCTCCGTCGATCCGAAAGATAAGCGCCTTGCCGTCGAGGTCGAAGATCATCCGCTCGACTACGGCGATTTCGAAGGCACCATTCCCAAAGGTCAATATGGCGGCGGCACCGTGATGCTGTGGGACCGCGGTTTCTGGGCGCCGGTCGGAGACAAGAGCCCAGAACAACAACTGCGCGACGGCGAATTGAAATTCGTGCTCGCAGGCGAGAAGCTCAAAGGCAGCTGGGTACTCGTCAAAATGAAAAACGATCGCTACGGCGGCGGCAAGCGCAATAACTGGCTGCTCATCAAGCATAAGGACGAAGGCGCGCGCGCGGGTGACGCCGACAAGATCCTGTCGCAGGATCGCTCCGTCGCCTCGAAGCGGACGATGACGCAGATCGCAGCGGGCGAAGGCCATGGACCCGAACCTTTCATTCTTCGCGGGCGGCGCGCCAAGCGGCCCGATGCGGTCTGGCATTCGAACGCATCACCGGATGACGATGAGCCTAAGCCTGCAGCCCGAAAGAAACCGCTGAAACGGACACCCGTTCGCAAGATGCGCAAGACAGGAACCAAGTCGCAATCGGATGCGCCGTCAACCGCCGACAAAGTGCTCGGCATCGCGATCTCTCACCCAGAGAAAGAGCTTTGGCCCGGCGGCACGGGCGAGGCCGTCAGCAAGCTCGATCTTGCGCATTATCTAGAAACGGTCGGTGAGTGGATGCTGCCTCATATCAAGGGGCGGCCCTGCTCCGTCATTCGCGCGCCCGACGGCATCGACGGGCAGAGCTTCTTTCAGCGTCACGCCATGCGCGGGATGTCGCCGGAAATCGACCTCGTGAAAATATCGGGCGATCGCGAGCCTTATATTGAAGTCAATTCGGTGGAAGGCCTGATCGCGCTCGGCCAGATCGCAGCGCTCGAATTTCATCCGTGGAACTGCGCTCCGTTCGAACCCGATGTTCCGGGGCGGCTCGTGTTCGATCTCGATCCGGCGCCGGATGTCGATTTCGGCCGCGTTGTCGTGGCGGCCAACGAACTGCGCGAGCGGCTCGAAGATGTCGGTCTTGTCGCATTCTGCAAGACCACTGGCGGCAAGGGAATTCACGTCGTGACGCCCCTGAAGACACGCGGCGGCGCGGGCGTGGGGTGGGACGAAGCTAAAGCGTTCGCGGGCGCCTTGTGCCAACAGATGGCCAAGGACAGCCCCGACGCCTATCTCATCAAGATGACCAAGAAGCTGCGCAAGGGCCGCATTTTTCTGGATTACCTGCGCAATGATCGCATGGCGACTGCCGTTGCACCATTGTCTCCGCGTGCGCGGCCAGGGGCGACCGTGTCGATGCCGCTGACGTGGGCGCAAGTGAAACAAGGGCTCGATCCCAAACGCTTCACCGTGCACAGCGTACCTGCGCTCCTCAAAAAATCATCCGCATGGAAGGACTATTGCGACAGCGAGCGGCCGCTGAAGACCGCGATCAAGAAACTTCTAGGATCGTGAGCCTGTGCGAAAAGCAGCGCCGGTAAAACGCCCGCGATCGGTCCCGTTGAAGGCTTCGGCGCTAAAATCCGGGCGCGGTCTAGTCTCTCCATCCAAAATCGAAGGCGCGGTCAAGTCGGCCATGCCGTCATTCGTTGAGCCTTGCCTGGCGACGCTCGTCGCGAAGCCGCCAATCGGCGAGGAATGGGTGCACGAGATCAAGTTCGACGGCTATCGCATTCAGGCCCGCATCGACCGTAACGACGTTCGCTTGCTGACGCGCAACGGGCTCGACTGGACCGATCGTTTCGGCGGGCTTGCAAAGGCGCTCGCCGAATTTCATCGCGGAAAAGCCATCATCGATGGCGAGCTTGTCGTCGAAGACGCGAATGGTCATTCGAGCTTTTCGGCGCTCGCCGCCGCGCTGAAAAGCGGGCGCAGTGAAAAGTTCGTTCTGCACTGTTTCGATCTTCTCTATCTCGATGGCCTCAATCTCATCGGCGCGACGCTGCGAGATCGCAAACGTCTGCTTGAGAAGCTCTTCGTGCGCCGGGCGAAGGCCGGCCCGATCCGATACAGCGGGCATCTCGCCGTTGACGGCGCACGCATGCTTTCAGATGCTTGCAGTCTCGGCCTCGAAGGCATCATTTCGAAGCGGATCGACCGGCCCTATCGCTCGGGCCGGCACGACGACTGGCTGAAATCGAAATGTATTCAGGTCGATGAGTTCGTGATCGTCGGCTACCTCGTCTCGAGCGCCGGGCCGAACGCGGTCGGCGCGCTGGTCGTCGGCTATTACGACAAGAAGCGATTGATCTATGCCGGACGGGTTGGCACCGGGTACACGCATCGAACCGCGGCCGACCTGATGCGCAGGCTGAGGCCGCTTCATGTCGATGCGCCCCCGGTCCAGGGACCGCTGACGAATCTGCAGCGCAGAGACGTCGTCTGGGTCCGTCCCGATCTTGTGGCACAGATCGAGTATCGTGCCTGGACGGGCGATGGGTTGCTGAGACACGCGGCGTTCAAAGGCTTGCGGGAAGATAAGCCCGCAAAAGACGTTCGCCGCCCTATCACTAAAGTGATCGAGACTTAAATATCTCAGGTGAAGGGGAAGAACATCGTCTGAGCCAAGTGCGGCGTCAGGAACATCCACATCCAAAGCGCAAAGAACGGGTGCATTTCGAGCCTCCTGAATTTGCTGTTGCAATCAGGCGAGATCGCGACCCGTCTCACATTTTACGAGAAACCGCTGTGGACCTTCAAAGTCCGCTCAGCGAGCCGGAGCAATTCGCAGTGTTCGTGAAAGGTATCACGAGTCTGCGACATTTTGGACCAAAAATCACCGGCCGCGCGACTTCCGCTTTTGTGCTTTCGGCGGAGCCCGCTTGACGGGCTCGCGCTTCTGGCGTGCAGCTGCCGTTTTGGTGCGTGTGTTCGTGGGCTTGGCTTTCGACTTTCCTGTCGAGCGACGTAGCGCTTCCATGAAGTCGATGACCGTGCCGCCCGAAGGTTCGTCGCCGCCGCCTGCAACTTCCGTCGACAGGCCGCCTTCGACCTTTTCCTTCACAAGGGCGCGCAATGCTTCGGAGTAATGATTTTTGAAGTCCGACGGTTCGAACTTTCGCGTCCGCTCGTCGATGAGCTGCTTCGCCATGTTGACCAACTCGGGTCGCAGCTTGCTTGAGCCGATGCCGGAGAAGATCTCGTCAGCGTCGCGGATCTCGTTGGCATAGCGGAGCGTCTCAAGCATCAGGCCATTGCCGCAGGGCTTCATCGCCACGAGATTTTCGCGGCCGCGGATCGTCAGCTGTCCGACGCCATATTTTTCGGTAGCACGCAGCGCGTCGCGAATGATGCGATAGCCCTCTTCCGCCACGTCACCGTCGGGCAGAACATAATAAGGATTGTCAAAATAGAGCGGGTCGATGGAGCAAGCATCGACGAATTCTGTCAACTCGACCGTATGGCGGGTGTTGAGCTTCAGCTTGTCGAGCTCGTCAGGCTCGAATAGGACATAGTTGCCATCATCGAGTTCATAGCCTTGGACGATGTCGGCCTGCGGCACGACGCGGCCACCCTCACCCGCCACCTTCTGATAGCGGATGCGCTGCTTCGTCTTGCGGTCGACCTGATGGAGCGCGATCTTGTCTTCCGAAGCGGTGGCGCTAACGAGACGAATGGGAATGGTAACGAGCGCGAGGCGCAAATGTCCCTTCCAAAAGGACCGTGCCGCTGCCATGGCTCAACTCCTCAAGAACGCGATACTGACAGCCATATAGCACGCCACCGGCGTCGCGGCTAAGGGCCCAAACTGCGAACGCACGTTAACAAGACCCGGTTCCGGGCATTTTGAGTTCTCTCAAACTTGCTTAAATTCGAATTGCCGTTGCAGCGCTCCCATTCAGCGAACCTGATGCGCTCGCCGCCTGCCGCCTCCGCCGGTATTTTCCGAGCGACACTTAAGCGGCGTGAACGTGCTGCAAAAATCTCTAAACTTGATCTAGCCCAACGTTCGCACGCGGTTACGGTTTAGCGTCAGATGAGACTAGGAAGCTCTGGACGAGGCGCCTTATGCCCAAGATTGACAGTCGGCCCAAACAGGCTTCGACGCCGCTGTTTAGCGTACCGGTCTTTTGGCCGATGGCCTTGGCTGAGCAGCTAAGCGTCGATGGCCTGGACATCTATGCAAAGAACCTGAGGTTTCTCGACGAAGCCGTCAAGCTCGACACCGGCCTCAAGCCGAAGCTTGCGACGCCTAATAAAGTCCGCCTCGACCTGCGTGAAATGACGTTGCGCGACTACGGCGCCGAAGGCGGCATGCCCGCGCTGGTGATTGCGCCGTTTGCCGGTCACACCGCGATGATCGCCGACTTCAATAAGGGGCAAAGCCTCATCGAAACGCTCATGGGGGGCGGCATTCAGCACGTCGTGCTGACCGATTGGAAATCGGCGACGCCTGATATGAAAGACCTCGAAGTCGACGATTACCTAGCGGCTTTGATTGTCGCGATCGACGATCTCGGCGGCAAAGTCGATCTCATCGGGCTATGTCAGGGCGGTTGGTTCGCGGCAATGATCGCCGCCCGCTTCCCCGAAAAGGTCAACAAGCTTGTCCTTGCCGGCGCTCCCATCGATACCGACGCGGGAGACGGTCCGATCAAGCGGATGGCGCACACCTATCCGATATCATTCTACCAAGAACTGGTGCGTCTCGGTGGCGGCCTCATGAAGGGCCGCTTCATGCTGCAGGGGTGGAAGAACATGCACCCGGAGGAGCACTACTTTAAAAACTATGTCGATCTTTACGAGCACATCGACGATCCGGCCTATATCGCCAAGGAAGAAAAATTCGAGAGCTGGTACGAGAACCCACTCGATCTGCCGGGGCGTTGGTATCTCGAAGTCATCACTCAGATCTTTAAGGAAAATCGTCTGGCCAAAGGCGAATTCGTTGCCCTCGGCAGAAAATTGGATCTACGTTCGATTACGTGCCCAACCTATCTTCTGGCCGGTGCGGCGGATGATATCACGACGCCCGAGCAGGTTCTCGATGCCAGCAAATACATCGGAACACCGGCCTCCCTCATCGCCAAGCAAACCGTTCCCGGCGGACATATCGGACTGTTTATGGGCTCGCATACCCTCAAAGATAAATGGCCCAGTATCGTGAAATGGATTCGAACGTAGCCAACGGTTGTTGACATGTCGCCTCAACTGAATGGAACGGTGATCGCGGTCCGTGGAGCCGTCGTCGATATCCGCTTCGACGCCGGTCTTCCCGGCATTGAGACCGCGCTCGACGTGGCATGGAACAGACCGGGCCGGCTCGTGCTGGAAGTCCACAGCCATCTTGACGCCGCAACCGTGCGCGCTGTCGCGATGCAGTCGACGTCTGGGTTGAGACGCGGCACGCCGGTGCGGTCGACGGGCAGCGCGATTTCAGTTCCGGTCGGGCAAGCCGTTCTCGGCCGTCTTCTGGATGTGGTCGGCAACGTCGGAGACGAAGGCGCGCCGCTACCGGCCGATGTCCCGACACGCGGCATTCACGCCGCGCCGCCGCGTCTTAAAGATGAGACCGGCTCGTCGGCACTGTTCGAGACAGGCATCAAGGTCATCGATCTGCTGGCGCCGCTGCCGCAAGGCGGCAAAGCTGCGATGTTCGGCGGCGCAGGCGTCGGCAAGACGGTTCTGGTCATGGAACTGATCCATGCGATGGCGGAGAAATATCGCGGCATTTCGGTCTTTGCCGGTGTCGGCGAGCGGTCGCGCGAGGGCCACGAGCTGCTGACCGATATGCGCGGCTCCGGCGTTCTGGCACATACCGTGCTCGTCTACGGACAGATGAACGAACCGCCCGGCGCACGCTGGCGCGTGCCGATGACGGCACTGACGATCGCGGAGCATTTCCGCGATGCGCGCCACCAGAACGTTCTGCTGCTGATGGACAACGTGTTCCGCTTCGTACAGGCGGGCAGCGAAATTTCAAGTCTGCTCGGGCGGCTGCCGTCGCGCGTCGGCTATCAACCAACGCTTGCGAGCGAAGTCGCTGCTTTGGAAGAGCGTATCGCGTCGGTCGCCGGAGCCGCGGTCACTGCGATCCAAGCGGTCTACGTGCCCGCCGACGATTTCACTGATCCGGCCGTCACAGCAATTTCGACACACATGGACAGCATGATCATGTTGTCTCGAAATCTTGCGGCCCAAGGCTTTTATCCCGCCGTCGATCCGTTGGCTTCGTCGTCGGTGCTTCTCGATCCGCTGATCGTCGGCGCCGATCATTATGCGCTCGCCGAACGCGCGCGGGAAACACTCGCCCGCTTCAAGGATCTCGAAGACATCATCGCGCTGCTCGGCGTCGACGAATTGGGCAGCGAGGATCGCTTGGTTGTCAAACGCGCGCGCAGGCTGCAGCGCTTTCTCAGTCAGCCCTTCAGCGTGACGGAAGCCTTTACCGGAATGCCCGGCAAAAGCGTTTCGCGAAAAGAGACGCTGGCAGGCTGCCGCGCCATCCTCGACGGCGAGACGGATGATTGGGCCGAAAGTTCGCTTTATATGTGCGGCTCGCTGGAGGATGCTCGGGCCAAAGAGCACGAGGCGAGGACGGCGGCATGAGGCTTCGCATTACGACACCGCTGACCGTCGCCATTGACGAAGACGCCATCGTATCCGTCCGCGCCGAGGATGAAAGCGGCGGCTTCGGCATCATGAACGGTCATGCCGATTTTCTGACGAGCCTCACGATATCGGTCGTCGATTGGAAGCGTGCCGACGGCAGCCGGCATTATTGCGCCGTGCGTGGCGGCCTGCTGAGCGTTACGGCAGGAAAAGACGTTTCGATCACGACACGCGAAGCCGTGCCGGGCGATGATCTTGCGACGCTTCACGATGTGGTGCTCGCCCGCTTTCGCGACGATCTCGATGCCGAGCGTAACGAACGTGTCGGCGGGGCGCAGCTTGAGCTTGCGGCCATTCGCAGGATCATGCAGCGGCTCCGTCCCGACGGCGGGGGTCGATCGCTATGAGCGACGATCGCAAACAAAACGAAGATCCGCTGGCCGAAAGCGTGCAGTTGCGCAGCGAGCGCCACCGCCGATGGCTACGCGAGGGCGAGCCGACTGTCGCCAAACGTCTCGCGCAAATCGGCGTCCTCGGCTGGATTGTCGTGACTCCGATGCTGCTGGGACTATTCACCGGCCGTTGGCTGGACCGGGAATTCTCAAGCGGTCTGTTTTGGACGGCGCCGCTTTTGTTTCTTGGCCTCGCGCTCGGATGTTGGTCTGCTTGGAGATGGATGAATAACGCATGAGCTTCGCTGCCCTCCCCGAGACGATACAGTTGCCGCTTCTATTGCTTCATCCGGTCCTGGGTTTCGGAATCGGGCGGCTCTATTTTCATGGCGTTTGGAAAAGCGCGCATCTCATCCAGGAGAGCATGCTGACAGCGCTGACGTGGACAGGCCTGCGCCTTGCACTTCTTGCGGTGGCTCTGACAGGGATCGCAGCATTTGAAGGCGCGCTGCCGCTTCTGCTGACGACGCTCGGCTTCCTTGCGGCCCGGCATTTTGCGTTGAGGGCCGCATCGTGAAGTCGCCGCTTTCAATTGACGTTCTCTTCCACATTGGTCCGGTGCCCATCACCGCGCCCGTCCTGGTGACGTGGGCGATCATGGCATTCCTGGCGGGTGGCGCGTGGGTCGCGACGCGGCGATTGTCGCTGCAGCCTTCGCGATTCCAGGCGTTTCTCGAATTGATCGTGCAAACGGTCGACGGCCAGATCCGAGACACAATGCAGGCCGAGCCCGGTCCCTACCGCGCCTTCATCGGCACGCTCTTCGTTTTCATCTTCGTTGCTAACTGGTCCGAACTTGTACCCGGCATCGAGCCGCCGACCGCGCATATCGAGACGGACGCAGCGCTCGCGTTTCTCGTTTTCCTCGCCGTCATTTACTTCGGCATCCGCGCCAGCGGCGTGAAAGGCTATCTCTCGACGTTCGCTTCTCCGACGCCGCTGATGATCCCGCTGAATTTCGTCGAGAGCCTGACGCGGACGTTCTCACTTCTCGTGCGCCTCTTCGGCAATGTGATGAGCGGGGTCTTCGTCATCGGCATCGTGCTGTCGCTGGCGGGCTTGCTGGTTCCGATCCCGTTGATGGCGCTCGATCTGCTGACCGGAGCGGTGCAAGCCTACATCTTCGCCGTGCTCGCGATGGTGTTCATCGCAGGCGCGATCAGCGAAGGAAAACCCGAGAAAACTTCAGATGAAAGGACGACGAAATGAATTGGCTTTCCTTCGCGAGCATCATTGCTGCCGCGATGGCCGTCTCGTTTGGCGCCATCGGTCCGGCCCTTGCCGAAGGCCGCGCCGTCGCAGCCGCGATGGATGCGATCGCCCGGCAGCCTGAAGCAGCCAACACGATTTCACGCACGCTGTTCGTCGGCTTGGCGATGATCGAGACGATGGCGATCTATTGCCTCGTGATTGCGCTGCTGCTGCTCTTTGCCAATCCGCTCCTCAAATGACGATCGATTGGTGGACGCTCGGGCTGGAAGCGATCAACGTCGCCGTTCTGGTCTGGCTGCTTCAACGTTTTTTCTGGAAACCGGTTTCCGCAATGCTCGATGAGCGGCGCGCCGAGGCGATGCGAGATCTCACAGACGCGGCGGCGAAACGGGCGGAAGCTGACAAAGCCTTGTCGGCAATAAATGCCGAACGCGCGGGCCTGCAGAAGGAGCGAGAAGCCATCCTCGCAAAAGCCGCTGCGGATGCCGCTCAGGAGCGTGCTCGCCGCGTCGAGACCGCGACGAAAGAGATCGAAGCGCTGCGAACCGCATCGGAAGCATCCATTGCGAAAGAGAAAGCGGACGCTCACAAGGCGCTGCAAGGACAAGCGGCCGCCCTTGCAGTCGACATTGCTGCTCGTCTCTTAGCACGGGTCAATACCGCGTCGATCGAAGCCGGATTTCTCGACGGCCTTCGCGAGCAAATCGCGGCGCTGTCGGCCGGGCAACGTCAAGCGCTCGCCGGCCAACCGCTGAAACTCATCAGCGCATCGTCATTGACCGAGGACGAGCAGTCGGACTGCCGGCGCATGCTCAATGGTGCGTTAGGCACAGCGCCCGACATCGCCTTCACAACGGATCCCAAGCTCATCGCCGGATTCGTGCTCGACACGCCGAATATGGTGATCGGCAACAGTTGGCGCGACGATCTCGACCGCATCCGCTCGGAGTTGACGCATGAGTGACGCCGACGCCTGGCTCGTAAGATCGCGGCAGAAGGCAGCGACTGCCGCCATCGGCCCCTATGCCGAGGAAGTTGGCAGGGTGGAGAGCGCCGCCGACGGCATCGCCATGGTGTCGGGCTTGTCCAGCGTCCGGCTCGATGAACTCGTGCACTTCGAGCACGGCCAGCTTGGATTTGCGCAGACCCTTGATGACGATCGCATCGGCTGCGTTCTGCTCGATGCCGCCGTCGGTGTAGAGGCCGGACATCGCGTCTTCGGCACGGGCGACGTCGTTCGCGTTCCGGTCGGCGAAATGCTGCTCGGACGCGTTGTCGATCCGCTCGGCCGGCCGCTCGACGGATTGGAACCTTTTACGGCTAAGGACTGGCTGCCGATCGAAAGACCCGCTCCGAGCATCATCGAGCGCGATCTCGTTACCGAACCGGTCCAGACGGGAACGCTGGTGATCGATGCGCTGTTCGCGTTGGGGCGCGGGCAGCGTGAACTCATCATCGGCGACCGAGCCATCGGCAAAACTGCCATCGCAGTCGATACGATCATCAGCCAGAAAGCGAGCGACGTGGTTTGCGTCTACGTGGCGATCGGACAGAAAAGCGCGAGCGTTGCCCGTGTCGTCGAGGCACTACGATTGCATGGCGCGCTGGAGCGCACGATCGTTGTCGTCGCTGAATCAGCGAGCGCACCGGGATTACAGTGGATTGCGCCCTTCGCCGGTTTCAGCATGGCAGAATTTTTTCGCGACCGAGGCCAGCATGCGCTGATCGTCGTCGACGATTTGACGAAACACGCAGCCTGTCACCGCGAAATCGCACTGCTGACGCATCAATCGCCCGGCCGCGAAGCCTATCCCGGCGATATATTCTATGTGCATGCACGGATGCTGGAGCGCGCTGCAAAGCTCTCGAAAGAGAAAGGCAGCGGCTCGCTTACGGCATTGCCCATCGCAGAAACAGATGCGGGCAATCTGAGTGCGTACATTCCGACCAACCTGATCTCGATTACCGACGGCCAGATCGTGCTGGACTCAAAACTGTTCTATCAAGGACAGAAGCCTGCGGTCGATGTCGGCCTCAGTGTCAGCCGTGTCGGCGGCAAGACGCAAGCGCGGGCTCTGCGCGATGCCGCGTCGACCCTCAGACTCGATTACGCGCAATTTCTCGAACTTGAAATGTTCACTCGCTTTGGCGGCATGCCCGATGCTCGCGTGAAGCAGCAATTGACGCGCGGTGCACGCATTCGCGCGATCCTGGCGCAATCGCAGCTTGAACCGTATTCGCTCGCCGAAGAGATCGCTCTCGTTACTGCTGTACAAGACGGCCTTTTCGACACACTGCCGATTGAGAAAATCGGCGCGATACGCACCAGACTGAAGGACACCCTCGCCAACGTCACCGGCGGCGCGGTCAACCAAATCGCTGCAGACGGAACGCTCGATGACGCCGGCAAAGCTCAGCTTCGTTCGGCACTGAAAGGGCTCATGGCATGAGCGAACGTCTTTCGGACATCAACGCACATATCTCAAGCATTCGCGAACTCGGTACCGTCGTGAATGCGATGCGGGGGATCGCGGGGGCCCGCGCTCAACAGGCGCGCAGCGGGCTGATCGCGGTCAAGCTCTATGCCGAAAGCCTGGCGGCTGCGATCGGGCGCACGCTGGCGCTGCTACCGGACCGCGATCAATCGGGAGCAGCCGGCAAACGCGTCGTCGTGCTGTTTCTTGCTGAGCAGGGTTTCGCAGGCGCCTTCAGCCGGCGATTGCTCGACGCCGCGATTGCCGATTTGCGCGATGCCGAGGTTTTCATTGTCGGAACGCGCGGCGCGACGCTGGCGCTCGAGCGAGGCCTGAAACCCGTTTGGCAGGGCGCATTGCCAGCACATCCAGCGTCGATCCCTCGCTTCGCCGACCGGCTGATTGCAGAGCTTTACACCCGGATCGCCAAGGGAAGCGTCACACGCCTCGAGGCTTGGTTTGCGCACAACGGTCTTGAGAGACGTCATCTTTTTCCGCTGGACCCCAATGCGTTTCCGCAGAGCGCTGTCAATGATCCGCCATTGCTGAACCTGAAGCCGGCGCGCGTCCTCGCCAGCCTGACTGCAGACTACATTCACGCGGAGCTTTGCGACGCTGCGTTGAACGCGTTCGCCGCCGAGAACGAAGCCCGCATGGAAGCGATGGCGTCGGCCTATCGCGAAATCCAGAAGCAGCTCGGCGGCCTGCAGGCACGAAGGCAAATCGTGCGTCAGGAAGAGATCACCGCTGAGATCATAGAATTGGGCGAAAGCATTGCGGTCGGAAATCGAAAGTCTCATTCCGCCGGCTGAGCAGATGAGGCTTCGAATGACGACGCGGCGTCCTTCCAATGCGCACGTGGCCTTTGCTTCAAAGACCGGACGGAAGCTTGGAGGCCATCATCGTCTTGCGATCGAACTTGCGGCCATCAACGATAAATGTTCCGTCGCCGACGGCATGGATCATCCGCTTTTCTTTTCGCTGCGGATTGAGGTAAGCGGCGAGCGCCTCCAGCACGACGATATTGTGCGGCGAGACGAAGTCGACGACTTTGCATTCGATGTTGGCGAGGCATTCCTCGATCAGCGGCGCCTGGACGGACTTTCCAGCGCGCGCCGTCAGCTTGAACTTCGCGAATTTGTCGACATCGCTACCGGAACATGTCCCGATGCCCACGACCCGGTCCAGCATATCAATCGTGGGAATGGCAATAACGCATTCCCGCGTGTTTTGCAGGGCCGAGAAGGAATAGTTCCAGGCGCCTGTCGTGATCGCAAATACGGGAGTGAAGTCCATGACCATCGTCCATGAGATGGTCATGATGTTGTTCTTCTCCGCGTCGCGCGTGGTGACGAGCACAACGGGCCCCGGCTCGATCAGCGTGAACGCCCTGCTCAACTTCATCTCGTGCATCGCCAGCTCCCTTACACCGTCGAAAGAAGTCGCACGTGCGACTTTTCTCGAACAAAGGATTCCACTTATGTTCTCTCTGGGGCGGCTGCAAATGACTGAAATCAATGGCGATCCCGGCAGGACTTGAACCTGCGACCCTCTGCTTAGAAGGCAGATGCTCTATCCAACTGAGCTACGGGACCGTGCGCGGCTGTTCTATAACCGCAATTGGCGGCGAGGTGGAAGACGTCTTGTTGGTCGATGGCCCCTTCCGTGCGCCCCCGTCGCAGTGAAGGCTGGTCACAGCGGAAATTCAGGCCGCGGGCGCTTCCGGCGCGGGCATCCGTCTGGTCTTGTGACCCGCCTCACCCCAGATCCGATAGATCTTCAGGAAGCGGTACCAAGCTTGGATTGAAGCGTACCGGAGGCCAGTAAAGCCGCCCATGCAGTGACGGCGAACAATGTAGTACTTGAAGAAATTCATCGGCAGCTCCGTAAACAACCGAAGCGAGACCGATCCAGTTGTAGTCACATCTGAGTTCTCGACGAGAAGCCAGGTGCGGTCATTCAACTTGCGCTTCATGTCTGGGAACGAGCGCATCGAATAATGATGCATCGGCGCCCGCAATTGGCCGACCGGGTGGTCGTCAGTCACGACGGCATCGTGAATGTTGGATTGGCGAAAGCGCACGAAGCGGCGATCGTAAAGACGCACGTACCAATGATCGCGCGCAAACAGACGAGGCTTGGAGGCCGACGGATAGACCATTTGCAGCGGCATACCATACGCCACGAATTTCGGATCGCCGCCGGCGAAGACGTCAAGGATCTCACGCTCCAATGCAGGCGTGACGACCTCGTCGGCATCGACATTGAAAACCCAATCGTTGCGGCACTGCTCCTCGGCAAAGCGCTTTTGACCGCCGAAGCCGAGCCAACGCTGCGTGATCACGCGAGCGCCCTCTGCAAGCGCAACGCTGACGGTGTCATCGGTGCTCTCGCTGTCGACGACAACAACCTCGTCCACCCACGGCCGGACCGAGCGAATGGTGCGTCCAATCCGGTCGGCTTCGTTTTTCGAAATGATAAAACAGGAAACCGGAGCCCTGCGCATGCTGTTGTATTTCGTCACTGGGGAAGCAATCCGACTGGCGTTTTAAAGACTGCCATTTTTCAATTCAGGACCGCGACGCTGGCATTCGTAATGCGTCTGGCGCCGCGAGCGCAAGCTAATCGCACGCGGCGACCCTGACCCTAAATCATGATTATTTTCGGACGAAGGATTTTCTTATTTTTCAAGAATGTGCATGCTCGGCCCACAGATGCTGCGCCTTCAGCCGGTCCCGGCCGTGGTACCGCAATCGCGGCTTTTCGACGTTTAATGGGCCGGGGCCGCCCGCTGTCTCCCCCGAGTGACGAGCGGCCCGCGGTGTCGTGGTAAAGTTCCCTTCGCTACGCTCGTTTCACGAGCCGCAAGACAAAGAGCAGAATGATAGCGCCGATGGCGGCTGCGATGATCTCGCCCAGAATGCCGCCACCCAGCCGGAGACCGAGAAACGGAAACAACCAACCGGCAATAACCGCGCCGATGATTCCGACGACGATATCACCGAGCAATCCGAATCCGCCGCCACTCATGATCTGCCCTGCAAGCCAACCGGCCGCGGCGCCGATCAAGAGCCAGATAATCAATGCCATTAAGGTGGGATCCATTTTTTTCTCTCCCGTTCAGCACGCGCACGAATCGAAATGAGAATTATGATCTGCGTCAAAACGACTGCTGGCAAGTTCGACCTGCGATTGCAATCGCACGCGGAGCTGATTCGGCGCCGATCTGGCGCGATGTGTCCGCGTGCGAAAACATGCTGTGGCGGGCTGTGTCCATAGCGGTATCAAGCTCATAAGGCTCGCACGGAATATCCGCAGGCCCGGACGTCAGAACTTGAGCTTCATGCCGCCGTAGAACGTGCGCGGTGCGCCAGCATAGATCGAGCCGGATGTAGCGGCTAGATCGTCGGCTCCGGCGCCGACGCGATCGGTGATGTTGTTCGCTGAGGCGATGTAGGTTTCGTCGAGCACGTTCTGGACTTCGAAATAGGCCATCAGCGACTTGATCGGACCGCCGCCACTGAGATCCTTGTTGTAGTGAATGTTGAGGTTCACCAAGTCGTAGCCCGGCGCCTTCAGCAGGTTGGCATTCTCCATGAAGAAGCTGTCGTGCCACTCATATTCCGCGTATGCGCCAACGCCCTTGAATGCGCCGCTCGGCACATCATAGCTCAAACGCGTCGACACTTCGTTTGGCGCAACGCCAGGGATTTTGTTGCCGTTGCGGCTGACAGCTTCGGTCGCGCCCGACAGGCGCTCGGCATAGTCGGTATAAATTTGGTCATCGAAAGTATATGATGCCGTCAGCCGGAAGCCGTGCCCCAGCGCGACGTTAGCAGAGGCTTCGATGCCGCGATGTTCCGACGCTGGTGCGTTGAAGGTGAAGTTCGGCAGTCCCGCCCCCGGCGACTGCGAGACAAGCTCGTTCTTGAAGAACTCATAGAAGCCCGTCACGCTTAATACGACGCCCGGCGTCGGCGTCCAATCCGCGCCGACATCGAAGCCGACATTGGTTTGCGATTTAAGCTCGGTATTATTGCCGGGCAATCCTTCCGGCGTGACGAAGAGGTTTGAGAACTGCGGCGTGCCATAGCCCGTTCCGACGCGCGCGCGCCATTGCCATTCGCGGCTCGGCGCATAGAGAACGCCGACTTCCGGTGCGATGTTCGTCAAGTCGCGATCGGCAGAGACGAAGTTGATTTTGTTGATCGTCCCGTCGGCGTTGTAAACGTAGCCGCGCTGCGAGCCATCGAGCGATGTACGTTCGACAGTTGCGCCTGCGATGACGGAAACATCGTCCGTCAGCTTCACTTCCTGACGTGCGCGTGCACCGACATTCGTCGTCGAGCCGGTCTGCTCCGACTGCAACAGCCCGCGCTGCGCGTCGCCACCCGGCGCGACGTTGAAGGTCTTGCCGTCAACGGGCAGGTAATTCCAGAACGCGCCGAGATAGCCTAGCGTCGGCAAACCCGCGATCGTCGAGCGATGCGTCACGCCAGAGATGACGTTGTAGGAAAGATAGTCGCCGACCGAACTCGTCGTGCCTGTCGGCTGATTGATGTTGCGATCGTCGACCACGACCTGCGTCTGCCCGGTCGTTGCAGCATCGAAGGCGTGCTCCCAGCGAAAACCTCCGATCGTGCGGCGATCGTCGCGGCCGGCGCCTGCCTGCTCGGCGGTTTGCGCGATGCCGGTGCTCGTATTGCCTGTGCCCGAGAATTTGTTCGTGGCGCAGCCTTCCGCGGCAGTCGCTGCGGTCTGGCAGCCCTTCTGAAACGGGTTCTCTCTGAACTGCTGCAGCGACGTGCGAAACGGCAATTCGGCGTCAACGTTGTTGTTGATGAACTTGAAGGTGAACGTGTCGGTCGATGATGGTTGATATGTTAGCAGCGCATTGACGGTCTGAGTATTGAAACCGCTGTAGCCGAAGTAGCCGTCGCCGCGCACGTCGCTGGTGAAGACAGAGGCTTCCCAGTTGTCGCCCTTCTTGCCGCCGAGGACGTAATTGTTGAGGTAGTTGAAGCTGCCGACATCCAGACCGTACTCGATGCCGTTGATCGCGCCGCCAGGATAGGTCCGGAAATTGATGGCGCCGCCGGTCGCGTAATTGCCAAACAGCGCAGAGGACGGACCGCGCCATACATCGACGTCCGCATAGGCGTGCGGATCGATGAGGTCGCTGCGCGAGAGACCGTCCGGCTGTGTTACAGGGAATCCGTCATCGAGGATGACGATATTGCGGATCGCAAAACCGTTACGCGCGTTCGAACCTCGAATGGAAATGCCCATGTCGCGCGGACCATTGCCCTGCTTAAGCGACACGCCAGGAACGGTATCGAGAATGTCAGTAACGGAAAAAACCGGCGTGTCTTCGAAGACCTTCATATCGACGGCCGTCGCCGTTTGAGCCCCAGCGCCGGATGCTCCGGGGACGCCGGCAACACCTGCCGACGGTGTGCCCGGATTGCCGGAGAACGGATTTGCATTGGAATTGGTTCGCAGAGACGAACCTGCGACCTCGTCCGGCAACGACTGGGCTGCGCGGGGACGCTTTGCTGCATTCGCGGTCTTTGACGTGGTCGCCGGTTTGGTCTTGGGCTTCCCTGCTGTTGTCTTTGCCTGTTCCGGCTTCGTCTGTTCGATGTTGACATCGGGCAGTTGCACGGCCTCCGGATCTGCGTCCTGGGCGTGGGCGATGGTTGTCGCGATGAAACACAGTAAAGCAATGGATGCGCCCGCCGCGCAGACAGGCACAGGCGCCGCGCGATCGCGGCCCTTCAAGAGTTGCATTTGTAGATTCCTAACTGATCCGAAGCATGCGGGAGCGCGTACGCCGACGGCCCGAGGCGCGCGGCAAAGCCACCCGACAAAAACGCTGAAGAAAGGTCAGATCAGGAGGGACGGCGGCCCGCGCGCAGACTGCGCTCCAGGTTTCGGAGTCGCGCGGAAGATCTCGGTCGCAATGGCATACCGAACCGCGGCATAGCGGACCGTTTGCGCAAGAAGTTGCGGCGCGGTTTGATTGATGCCGACTGCACCTGCAGGAGCATAGGGGCAGGTCGTTTTCTTATCCGCCGTCGAGTTGGATGGGTGGGGCACGCCCTTCTCATCCAGGACCCAGTTTTGCGGTCCGTGCCCGGTACAAATGACGATCTGGGGCATGCCGTCAGCATCCGGCGAAGCCGCAAGCATAAAGCCCACAGGCAAAAGACTGCGCACCGCGAACGCAAGGCCGATCAGCAAATTCAAGTAGCGGCGCATCAGCGTTCGCGTTTCCTGCAGATGAAACGAGCCCTTTATATCGAGGTTACTGGCGCATCAAGGGCATCGCAACACTTTCGCGCGCTCGCGGGCATAACGCCATCGCCGCGTAACCGATGGGTCACGCCGCCGGATGGCGCGCTGGCCGCGTGAAACCGGCGAACGGCGATGAAGCCGAGAGCGATAAAGATTGCGAGCGTCAGCCCCTGCGCCGCAACGAACGGCGTTTCAGACTGCGTCGGCGCTACGGCGTGGAGGGCTGGGACTTTCTGAAAAAGCTGTACGACGAGAACGAAGACGTTGAGATAGGGCGCGCACGACGCTGTCACGAGGTAAATCCATCGCCAGGAGCCGGACAGCCGCGCGACATACAGGGCGTAGAGAGCGGCGGCCAGCACGACCAGCGAGATGATGCCGACGATATGCGACGGCAGCAGCTTGGAGAATGGAAAGGCAAATCCCGTCACGCTCGTCAAAACGGTCGTAACGAGAAAAATGGCGGTCAAGGTGGGCATTTCAGCGTCGGCAACGAAGCCCAGGAATACGATCAGGCCAGTGGCAATGCCAATCAAGCTCAATACGACGTGCACGAACGTAAGCGAGTCCATTCCTAGGATCATATCGACGCCCCCTTGCTGCTGACGTGACCTCTTTCTCCGTCTCACCTCAGACTAAGGGTACCACGATGCACGCGAGCATGACAGTGATTGGATGGTCATCATCATGCGAGCGCTGACGTGGCCATAGAGATGCGCACAGATTGCCTGAATTATCAGCACGGCGCCCTCGGCGGATCGCTCACACATATTTTTCGGCGGCCTGGCGCTGCAAAAATTGCGCGAAGCTCGTCAGGGACTTAACGGCGGCCGATGTTCGTGGCACAGTCCGTGATTGGGCGGCCGCATCGGAAATAGACATGCAAGACCGTGTTCCCGTGAGCCAAGAAGATATGCACGGCTACACGGTGGCCTACGAACGGGAAGAAATTCAATTTCCGGTTTATGTCGTCGGCCTGATCGGAGCTGTCCTGGCGACGCTCGGTATCGTCCATCACAACAGCATCCTGTTCGCGCTGGCGCTCATCACGCTGGGATATGCCTATTATAATTTTCCGCTCCTCGAAACGGGCAGGCCGCGGATCGGCGCCAGCCAGTACGGCATCTTCGCCGAGGGCCTCGGCATCATCGCCTGGCGCTCGATCAAACAACTCGATCTGGTCTCGCTCAATCTCAGGGGAGCGGAGGTCAACGAACTGCACATCATTCTCGAGGAACCGCTGAACCGGGCGCTACTCGCCGACTGGCGCAAGCGGCCTTATTACCGTTTCCTGATGCGGTTGCCCTGGGCCATGCCTGCGCCCAACCACATCCGCATTCCACTGGAAGTCTTTGATCGACCCGCCGATGAAATCATGCGCAACTTCACCCGCATGATGGGATTTTTCCGTCGCTGAGGAAGGGCCTGTCTGCGCCCGACGCCATTTCGCCTCAATGAGCGGGCGCTATCCTCCCGGCTGGGTGATGTGCTAATGGGCCGGCTGGGGGGAACCGCGACCATGCTTCGAGAAGAAGTCGTCCTTGTCGACAGCGAGGACAATCCAACAGGTATCGCTGAAAAGCTCGATGCGCACCGGCAGGGCAGCCTGCACCGGGCGTTTTCGGTGATGATTTGGGACCGGAAAGGCCGCCTGCTATTACAGCGGCGCCAGATCGACAAATATCATTCGGGTGGTCTGTGGACGAACACGTGCTGCGGGCACCCTCGCCCCGGCGAAACGTCGTCGGAAGCCGCTGCCCGGCGCCTCAACGAAGAAATGCGGATCATCTGCCCGCTGACGGCAATCGGAACCTTCACGTACCGGGCGGAGCTCGACGCAGGCCTCGTCGAACATGAGTTCGTCCATGTCTTTCGTGGGATCTACGAGGGCGTCATCGCTCCGGACCCGATCGAATGCGATGGCTATAGCTGGTCGACCCCCGATGCGATCCGGAAGCAAATCGCGGCAGCCCCGCAGTGCTTCAGCGCCTGGTTCCGCAAATACGTCGAAGCCGACTGGCCGATTTCGCCGCCAGATTGAAAGGCGATTGCGCCGCTGAGTGATGGCGATCAGCGTTTCTGGATCGCGTTCACTCGGGGTCTGCCTAAGAACGTTTCTCTTAGCCTAATTAACAGGCAATCACCGTAAAACTGAGCAAGTGTTATCCCCTGTTTTTGCTGCACTGCGCCATTTGGCACATTACTTGCGGGAAACTTTCATGCCCTCCGAGAATGCAGTCGATTGCGCCTGCCTATCGAGCGGCAGTCGATGATCGTGTCCTAGTTTTGGGGGAATACATAATGACTTCAAGAATTCGGGCGTCGCTGGGGGCCTCGGCTCTCAGCGTCGCGATGCTCCTTGCGTCTTCGGCGGCCGTCCTCGCACAGGCTGCCGCCCCGCCGCCGGCCATCAACTCGGGCGACACCGCATGGATGCTGACGTCGTCCGTATTGGTGCTGGCGATGCTCGTTCCCGGCCTCGCGCTCTTCTACGGCGGCATGGTTCGCAAGAAAAACGCCCTCGCCATTCTGATGCAGTGCACGTTCGCAGCCGGTATCCTTTCGGTGATCTGGTGCGTCGTCGGCTATTCGCTGGCCTTCACGGAAGGCAACGCGTTCTTCGGCGGTTTTTCGAAGGTCATGCTCGCTGGCATTGCGCCGGATACTCCGGCTCCGGCAGCGCCGACCATCCCGGAATTTCTCTTCATCATGTTCCAGGGCACGTTTGCGATCATCACGCCAGTCATCGCCTTGGGCGGTCCGGCTGACCGCATGAAGTTCTCGGCCGCGATGATTTTCGTGTCGCTCTGGCTGCTCTTCGCTTACGTGCCGATTGCCCACATGGTCTGGGGACCGGGCGGCTATCTCGGCGGCGCCGGCGTTCTCGACTTCGCGGGCGGCACCGTCGTTCACATCAACTCGGCCATCGCGGGCCTCGTCGCGGCAATCGTGATCGGAAAGCGCAAGGGCTACGGCACCGTTCAGATGGCGCCGCATAACCTGGCGCTGACGATGGTCGGCGGCTCGCTGCTGTGGGTCGGCTGGTTCGGCTTCAACGTCGGCTCGGTGCTGAGCGCCGGCGCTTCGACCGGTATCACGATGATCAACACGCATCTCGCAACGGCCGCCGCGCTCGTGTCGTGGACGCTGCTCGAATGGGTCGTCAAAGGCAAACCGAGTCTGCTTGGCGCCATTTCCGGCGCTATCGCCGGCCTCGTAGCGATCACGCCGGCTTGCGGCTTCGTCTCAGTCAACGGCGCTTTCATCATCGGTCTTGCGGCGGGCGTCGTCTGCTACTGGGGCGTGACCGGCTTCAAGCATATGTTTGGATATGACGATGCCCTCGACGTTTGGGGCGTTCACGGCCTTGGCGGCATCCTCGGCGCGATCCTGACCGGCGTCTATGCCGTGCAGTCGGTCGGCGGCGCGGGCAAATCGGGGCTGCTCGACGGCAATCCCGGTCAGATGATGCTGCAGGTCGAGGGCGTTGCCATAACGCTGGTCTGGTCCGGCGTCGTAAGCCTCATCATTCTTCTCCTCATCAAGTACACGATTGGCTTGAGGGTGAGCGAAGCCGAAGAGGCCGAAGGCCTCGACCTCGCTCTCCATGGGGAGACCTTCCACGACTGAGGTTGGCAGTGCTCCCTGACTTGCCTCAGACGAGGGCGCCGGAACCCCACGTTCCGGCGCCCATTTCATTTGATGGGAACCAATCGCCCGTTGGCGCGTGATGGACTAAACTCGCCTTTCATCTGCGCGTTGAGCCCGCCATGCCGAAGGAAGCTTCCAAACCGTCTGTGCGCAAGCGCGCTTCGCCGAGTCCCTCGACCGGCGATCTCTTTGAGCCTACGGTCGGGAACGAGCCTCGCACTCTCGCCGAACTCAACGAAGATATGGCGGCCGCTGGCCCAATGGTCGAGGGTGGAACGCGCGCCGTCTTCGGCGAGGGGCCGATTGGAGCAGCGCTTGCGTTCGTCGGTGAACAGCCGGGCGACCAGGAAGATCTCGAAGGCCATCCGTTCGTCGGACCGGCAGGCAAGCTGCTCGATAAAGCGCTCGGTGAAGCCGGAATAGATCGCGCGCAATCTTACGTCACGAATGCGGTAAAGCACTTCAAGTTTCAGCAGCGCGGCAAGCGACGCCTTCACGAGAAGCCGACGATGGGAGAAGTGAAGCACTATCGCTGGTGGCTGATGAAGGAGCTGGACTTCGTCCACCCGCATCTCGTCGTAGCGCTTGGCGGGACTGCCGCATATGCGCTGGCCGGTGCGCCCGTGGTTATCGGGCGCTCACGTGGACCGGCAGACTTCGGGACGATGGCTGGCTTCATCACCGTGCATCCGTCTTCGATCCTGCGTATTCGCGATCACGATGAGAAAGAGTCAGCCTACGCCGATTTCGTGCATGATTTGAAAAGCGCGCGAAAGCTTGTCGCCCGGCATACCTGATGAATATACGCCGTCTACTGGCGCACCGTGTATTTCATCTTAGTAGCGACGGTCTCGGCCTCTTCCAGCAGCGCTTCGCCAAGGCCAAACGCTTGTTCCGCCGTCAGGCCGTAGGCCGGGTCATCCTCGAAGCGCAACATGACGACCGGTTCGTGACGACCGTGACCGACTGCAAAATTATCCGGGATTTTGGTCAGTGCCGCGCTCTGTTGCTGTGCGTCAGCAATCAGCGATGCAAGAGCGGCGACCGCATCGGTACTGAGTGAAATCGTCTGACAGTCCCCGGCCGCATTGCACAGCGAGATTTCCAACCGTCCGTTGGCGCGATCTTGCTCGGAACGCGTGAGAATTTCGGCGTAAAACGTTTCGGTCATGCCTGATGTCCCCCGACGCAGAATCGTCTGTGGTCCCATTCTAGACGCCGAAGCCAAAAAGAAAGGCCCAAAATTTGGGCCCTTCCATTGCAAGACTGCTAATATCGGCGTCACAGTGAATCCGACCAGCGATCGAGTTCCTGCTTGGCCTGGTCTTTTGCATACCCGTAGCGCTTCTGGAGAATTCCTTCGAGCTGCTCGCGATTGCCGTTCACCTGGGCAAGATCATCGTCGGTCAATTGTCCCCACTTCTCTTTGACCTTGCCACTGAACTGCTTCCAGTTACCTTCGATACGATCCCAATTCATAACTATCCTCCTGTCGTTGTGCGGCTTCAACGCCTCTCGGAATTGAGAGGTTCCGCAGTTGCCTGCGTTCAAAAATAAAAAGCCTCGGCTTCGCTTGAGGCAAAAACCGAGGCTTTTTACGGCTCCGCTCGACGAAGCCACGCGCCGGGAGGGTGGACCGGCACAGGATCGAACTCCAACGACTATCGAGGATCCGCGGAGCGGTGTTTGTGAAGACAGATAGTCTCTGGGGCTCGCGATACCGAGCGTAAAACGCCAGATATCGTTCTTATTACCTGCGGGTCAGAGGAAAGTTGCAGCACCAGCCGATCTTCGCATCGATCCTTTCGCCAGCTCGTTGGAAATAAGCCAAATTCTTCCGCGAAGAATGGAACAAAAGCCGGCGATGGCGCGTCGTTCGAACGGCGGAGGATCGCCCAAGAGAAACGCTCACATGGCGTAGAATATGTTCAGGGAGGGCTCAGCGATGGCGGCGGACGGCAATCATCCCCTGCCCGCATTTGGCAGCACCCATCCTTCGTGGCTGATCCGCAAGCTGGTCGACCACATGAAAGGCGGCGCGCTTTTGCATGCGCTTCGCTTGCGGCGCGGTTTTTTTCGCGACACGTCTTCAAACCTGCGTTCCGACGAGCCGGATGCGAACATGATGAAAGCTAGCGAATATCTGGAAATCTGCGTGGAAAATGCGCTGGACGCTTATACCGTCGAGGACGCACTTTATTGGCACAATGAGATCATCACCGAGCTCTCAATCGAGCTCAACCTCATTCATGCGCGTCGATGGCCGCAAACCGTGAAGTCCAACATGATGGCGGCGCTGGAAGACAGATTAAATCAACATGCGGAGGCGGTGGCGCGGCTTGCTGCCGTTCTTGAAAGCAACGAAACTTTCAAGTGGCAACCGTAACGCGCGACGACCGCCCCGCGTTGTGCGCACTTTAGGCGTTACGCTCTTTCTTCGCGATCTTCCCCGTCCGCTTCTTCAAGTTTTCCAGCTTGCGCTGACGGGCAATAATGCGTCGGCGACGATTGTCTGACATCGTTGGCATCGTTTTATCCTTCCATTCAAATGCGATGATTTCCGGCGCGACATCCGCCGCGGCCGGGATCAGTGCGGGTGTCCTATCAGAGCGACCGGCGCTCGTCACCGAATTCCTAACAGTGGTGCCGTTTTCGATATTCCGGGCCGAGATCAATCGAATTTCAGGCAAATGATTGGAAACACTTTTCGCGTATTCTTCTCGTGTTGGATTTGAATGCAGGAGAAGGAACGATCGCGATGGGCAAGTTCGCACAAGTTACCTGTTCCTTACACGACGACTGGGTGCTCGAGTTCAAGGATCGCGCCGCGCCGCGTCTGAGAAAACTCTTCACCTCAGAACGGAATTTCACGGTTCTGCCCGACATCATCGCTGAGCCGCTGAAACGCTTGGCTCTGGTCGAGCAGGAACGCCGCTGATCCTTTGAAAAAAGAACACCCTGGCTGGGGGGAAGCCAGGGTGTGCGGGTTTGGCCACGGCTTGAGGGACGGCACCTGGGGGGAAGGTGCGGGCCGTGGTACCAGGATTACGTTCCCACGCCGCCGATTGTTCCTGCGACATTCCGGCACGATACGGGTGCCTGCAGGTCTCGGCCCCCTCCTGCCGCTTGGCATCGTCTGGACGACGAAACTCTCCTCTTCCCTTGGCGTTACGCTGCAAAGCAGCAATTGGCCCGCGGGGAGATTTATGCTCCAAGCCGTTACTTCTTTCCAATTCGGTGCGATGCCGGATTGGCTCTTGCCGGTGGGATTGGCGCTCGGCGCGATCGCCGTCGCTATCGTCTTGCATAGCGCACTGGTTGCCACGATGCGCCGCTGGATCGGCGTCAATCACCCTTACCTGCGGTCGGTTTTCACCAACACGAAGGGCGCGACAAGGCTTGCGCTCATCATCATTATCGTTTCGCTGGCCGTTCCCGTTGCGCAGCTCAGCGACAGCGTCCAGTCCTTTTTCAGCAGGGCGCTCGGTCTTGCTTTCATCATCCTCGCAGGCTGGGTCGCCTTGATTGCAACGAAGATCGCTGCGGACTTCTATCTGCGCAGGTTCGACGTGCTGGCTGACGACAACCTGCTTGCCCGCAAGCATTACACGCAGGTTCGCATACTCCAGCGCGCGGCCGAGACGCTTATCGTCATCGTAACGGTCGGCGCGGCATTGATGACGTTCGAAGCGGTTCGGCAATACGGCATCAGCCTCTTTGCCTCCGCCGGCGTTGCAGGTCTCGTCGTTGCGCTTGCGGCGCGTCCGGTTTTCGCCAACCTCATCGCCGGCGTCCAGATCGCCATGACGCAACCAATCCGCGTCTATGATGCGGTTGTCGTCGAAGGTGAATGGGGATGGATCGAAGAGATCACGTCGGCCTTCGTCGTCATCAAGCTTTGGGATTGGCGGCGCCTGGTGGTGCCGCTCTCGTATTTCATCGAGAAACCCTTTCAAAACTGGACGCGCGAGAATGCATCAATCATCGGCACGGTTTTCGTGCACGCCGATTACACTGTGCCGGTCGATCGCGTGCGCGAGAAACTGAAGGAGATCGCCAAGGCGTCGCCGCTCTGGGACGGGCAGGTCGTCAATCTGCAGGTGACGGACGCGACGGAAGGAACGGTCGAACTCCGAGCGCTCGTCAGCGCACGCACTTCGCCTGCGGCGTGGGACCTTAGATGCGAAGTTCGAGAGAAGCTGATTGCGTTTCTGCAGGAGGAACTGCCGGGCTCCCTGCCGCGCGTACGCGCCAGCATGTCCGATGGCACCGTTCGCCGGCAGCGTGTTTCTGAGGCCAACGGCGTGCACGCGAATTGAATGTCTCGACGGGGCGCGATGCATTCGCGCCGTGTGCGGATTTTACAGGGAAGCAGATTCCGTGACGATGGCAGCCTTCTGGAACAGCGGAAGGCGCAGCAGCCTGCTACTTTCAACCTCTGCCATCTTTTTCAATTGCAACCTCTTCTCATCGAGGAACGTCGGTCCGAAATCGGGATTGCACATGATGATGGCTGTACCGTTATCGATGATGTCAGCCAGCTTGATGAGCTTCGCATCCCAGGGCGCGCGGGAAAGGCGCCACGCCGCCTCCAACGCACGGGCCTCGCGGCTGCCCTGCTCCGTATCGGTCAGCCAGAATACGAGTTCGGCGACGACCATCCCAAACTTCTCGATCAACTCTTCGAGCGTCGTATCGGTTTTCTCCAGCGTATCGTGCAGGAACGCGGCTGCGATCACTTCCGGCGCCGTATATCCGTGCTCTCTCAAGATCGACGCAACGCCGTCCAAATGTGCGATATAGGGCTTGCCGTCGTGCGTGCGCGTTTGCCCTTCGTGCTTGGCGAGAGCGAAATCCCTGACGTCTTGAATGGTTGCGACTACGGTCATCAAACGCCCGCTCTCTCCTGAGAAAGCCCACGCAGCCAAGGCCGAAGAAAACCACGAGACATAGACGCGCGCGAGCCTAAAACGGTTTCCCATGCGTGACGATGTGCCGTACACGGACGCACGGGGCGCTATTCACCGTTGAATGCGTGCTGAAAAACTGCTGGCCTGGCCTCAACCGGCAAAAAGTCGGGTGTTGATCAATGCCGGAGGCGGAGCGTTCAAATAACTCTCAATCATTGGAATATGTGGTTCTATCGCTGCCCGCCCGCTCGCGATCATTTCATCAGCGCGGTGGAAGTCGAGAACGCCGATATCGGCAAGGTTCGGCGCAACAAGCAGATCGGGCGGATCGCCCATCAGCCGCGCGCGAGAGATCCGATCATGGAAAATGCTGAAGGAGTTCAGAATAACCGAGGTGATTCCCGGCGCGCCGTCGCTGCGGCCGAACAATTGACGGTGCAGAAGCTGGAACGCGCCGCGGCCATTCCAGCGCGTGATGGGCGCCTCATCGACGATGACCTCCTCTGAAATCTCGTCATCGTCGTCGCCAATCGAAATGCCACCGCGTCCAAACTCCGTCGTCAGGTTGACCCCGATGACGACGCGCGCGCCCAGTGCGCGGCACACCGAGACCGGAATCGGGTTGACGAGACAGCCGTCGACCAGCCAACGGCCATTGATGTTGACCGGCTTCACGATGCCCGGAATTGCCGACGAAGCACGAACCGCGTCGATCACGTTGCCGCGACGCAACCACACTTCCTGCCCGGACGACAGATCCGTCGCAATTGCAGCAAAGCGCGTTGGGAGATCTTCGATCTTGTATCCGCGCAAATGATCGTCGAAGCGGTCGAACAGGCGTTGCCCCGCGATAAGGCCCGATCCGGAAACGCTCAGATCAAGAAAGCTGAACACCCGCCGACGGGTAAGGCTTCGGGCAAATTCCTCCAGCGTGTCGAGACGTCCTGACGCATAGTGACCGCCGACAATGGCGCCAATCGATGTACCGACGACGATTTCGGGCTCTAACCCAGCCTCCGCCAAGCCTCGCAAAATACCGATATGCGCCCAGCCCCGTGCGGCTCCACCGCCCAAGGCCAGCGCGAATTTCTGCTTCGACATGGGAAACCACCTCTCGCCGTGACCCGTAACGGCCATTGTCACAACGCACGTAGCCCCTACTTTGTTCGATATGGGCAAGGCGCGCAATCATACTCGCGGATTATCGCAAATGGACGATATCGGGCCCTGAGGCAGGTTTATTGGGGCGCCCTTTGCTGTCCCTCCGTAGCTCTGCGGCCATTAAATTATAGTCATGCTGCGTCTTGCCGATGGCAGGGTACTCGGGGTTTCGACCGATCTCATTGGGATGCTCTGACGTAGCCGAGAGCCATTGCCTGCGCACGGCCGCATATTATCGCGGTGCAGCTCGTCTGCTCGATCAATCGAGCCGGCCGTCCTCGCGAAGCTCGTACAAAAATTGCCGTAGATGGAAGCACTCGTCTTTGATCGTCTTAAGAGCGAGCTTCGCCTCGAACGATCTGCCCTCCGCCCGGGCGGTATCGAGACGCGCCGCTTCACCGCGAATGAGATTTAAGCCGTGAACGATCCGCTCTGCCGCTTTGTCCTTGTCCATCACGCACCCCGCTTTGCACGTTTGCGAGTGTTGTCGAAGGGGAATGCGGCGGTCGGGTGACGACAGCGTAACGTTCTATTTCATGATGTTAACCAAACAATCCGCAGCAGCGCTTCGTTCAAACAGCGCAAAACGCCGGTCGAAGGCAAACGCCGAGCGTCGAGGTGCGCAAGAGGTTTGCGCCCTTCTGCGCGCTCGCTTCGTCGTGCGTCCAAAGCGCCAGGAACAGCATTCCAACGTATACGTTACGAATGCAAACACGGATTAAAAAAGATTGGATGGGCGCGTGCGAGATATCGATGACTGGATGTTTCATTTCGAGCGACAGGTAGCGGTGCGATTGAGAAAATTGTTCTCAAATGATGTCCAAGAGCTACCCGACGCTCTAATGCAGCGGCTTAAGCGGTTGGCTGAGGTCGACCATAAGGATGAGCGAACCGGTAACAGGCCAAAGCCTTCCCAGTGACAGGGCTCACCCTCAGATCGCGAGTTCCGCGTCGCGTTCCGCCCAATAGAGATCGGCCAGCCGATCCAGCAGGACATCGGGAAGCGGCTTTTCGGCGACCTCAAAATGCAGATAATCATTCGCCGGGACGAGGCGAATGTCATAATTCGCGATACGCGTACGAGGCTGTATCGTTGCTGGCGCGGTATCCAGCGACAGACCTAAATTGCCGCCTTCCCACATCGATGATTGCCATGCGCGCAGCATGGCTACCGACCAAATCCAAACTGCCATTGCGGGATGCATCATCGTTCTCCTGCGAAGATCGATGATAAGAACGCGCAGCCATGCGGTTGAGTTTCGCTCTGCGACAGAGCGCCCGAACTCCCTTCACGGCTGCGCGATTAGACTTCCGTAGAGCGTGGTTTTATCCCCTCGGCTCCAGCTCCCAATAGCCAGGCGCACCATAGGCTTCATGCAGGCGCGTCTCCGCCTCGCGATTGCGCAGCGAAAGCGGATCGAGATTGGGCGAAGATTGAAGCTGCTCTTCGGTAATGCCCGTCACATAGCCATCGAGATCCGAATCCCATTTCAGCGCGGTCCACGGAATGACGTATTGGCTTTTTCCGAGCCCGAGAAATCCGCCGAAGCTCAATACGGCATAGCGTACCTTTCCCGTCATCGTGTCGACGATGAGATCATCGACAGCGCCGATCTCGGCATGACTGCCGTCGTAGACAGACGTGCCGGGCACCTCGGTGGTGTTAAGAAATCTGTTTTCGGCTTGCATGGTCGACATCCTTTCCGTTTCGACCCCGTACTGCCGTGGAACGCCACGTGCAGCCCACGGTTCCGCCGCCCGAGGATGTGCGCGATCTTGCGAAGCTTACGAATTTCTGCGCCGGGCAAATTCTTGCTGAAGATGCTCGATCTCTTCATCAGTGCAATGCTCAAGGTCGATCAGCCGATTGCGCGCCTTCTGCGTGCTACGAATGAGTTCGTCGAGCTTGAGTTGGATGGCCTTGCCGTCTCTGTTCTGGCTGTGTTGAATGAGAAAGACGGCCAGGAACGTCACCAACGTCGTTCCGGTATTTATGATGAGCTGCCAGGTATCGGAATAATGAAAAAGCGGGCCGGTGGCAGCCCAAACAATCACGGATAATGTCGCAACGACGAAGGCCGACGCCGATCCGATAAGAAGTGCCGACCAGCCGGCAAACTCCGTGAACCAGCAGAGCAGTTTTTTCTTCCACGACTGCTGCTGCTCGCATCCGCTGGACTTCGACATATCGCCGATGACTTGAGGGCTAACATCGCTCATTTTTGCGCAGACCACCGGAAAGCAGCGCGCCTCTTACTTGAGTCCAAAGCACGCCGCTGCTGTTCTTTGAAGCCGAGAACGCGCTACTTGCTTGTCCGGTTCCGTGTCACGCGCCTGTAGCGTCGCGTACGCATTTCTTGGTGAAGCTTGTCTCGGCTGCACCGTGAAGTTTCTTGCCTTTCGCGTCAGCGGTGCACTTCGTATTCGCGTCTTTCGTGCATTTCGTCATAAAACTTTTCAGCGCGGCACCGGCGAGCTTCTTTTCTTTCGCGGTTGCACTACATGTTGCATCGGCCATTGCCGCGCTGCAGAGGCCAAGGCTGATCAAAGCTGCAAGAACAATTTTCATCGCATCTACTCTCCATTTTTTCGACCTTCGCGAAGGGCGGTTACAGCCTTCGTTTGTAGACGAATGATATGCCAACATTCTCTTCGAAGATTGCCAATTCGCGATCGACGAGCTTACCGAAAAGTAAAGGGACGCGGCATGATCCGTGCGCGGCATTATTTGGGTTGGACGCTTTGATCGCCTCCCGGCTCGCCCGGCGGGATGATGACCGGCATTTTATCGCCGGTGCTCGCCGGGGGTGCCTGATGAATTTCAGGATCAATGCCGTGGGGCGGCTTGATTACGCCGTCATTCCTATCGAGCTTCTTACTCAGCGGGACATCGCCGGATTGCTTTGCCAGGCCCGGTTTTTGAGAGTCTGGTTTTTGAGACGGCGTGGGCTCCGTTGTTTGTGCCTCCGCAGCGGTCACAGCTGCTGCGAGACAGCAAATCGAAATGGCACCAAACAACCATCGCCCTGCCTGCACCATTGAGAAACTTTCCATATACCCACCTCTTCCTGAAGATGAGGCAACGGCCCGCGCTCGCTGGGAGTTCCCCGTTGTGTCCTCAAGACACCCGTCCAGAAGCGCTTGCTTTCACGCTGATGGAACCGAAACCACCGCAGTTGGTAAAGCCGGGGCTACGGCACGCACGATCCCTCAGTGCGACTGCCCCAAAAGGCCGTAGCGGAATGGAGCACCCCGATTGGCAGGGATCGGGGTGCGTCCAGACTTATGGGGAATTGCTCAAGCTGCGCTCGAACCCGAACTCGACGGACGGGCCGCGTTGCGCGACGCGTGGCCATTCGATTTTTTCATGAGAGTGTTCAGTTGGCTAAACAGAGACGGCCCTTCCACTTGGTCGTCCATATAACCTTCTTCACGCAACTTGCGCTTGATGTCCGCGACCGAGGCACAACGGCCCGAGCTTGCAAGCTCGAATGCGCGCTCCAATTGTGAAATGCGACTATCCACTGCGATGCTCCTTGGCTTGGGTATCCTACTTTCGTCAGACCTTCTTGTCGTTTTGAGCATGAGCCACAGCGTATGCAGGCCGCGCGACACCGTGGCGTCCCGCTGACAGCATTTTTTCACTCGCCTAATCACTGGCTTGGCCGCTATGTGCGTTCGCCGCACCTCGTGATCAGTACGCTCATGCCTGTCATAGGCCATGCGCAAAATGGTTCGAGGCGCGTTCGAGTTCCGACAACATCGCGGAATTGTTTAACATGAGCCGTCACAAGTCCCCCCCGAGCGCACTGCGCATCCTTGTTGCCTGTAGCCCGACCTATCGCAATCGGCGCGCCATTATGGAGGCACTCGGGTCGATCTTCATCGACACGATCGAGCAGCAGCGGGAGTATTATTATTACGCCTGTCCGGCGATCGCGGAGATCTTGGACGACGGTATGTTCAACCGCTCTGTCTTTCACGAATTGACGCCTGGCGCCGGCGCCGAAGCGGCAAAAGCCAAGGCGCTGAAATTCGCCTATATCGTTGTCGGCGGAGACGATGCGTTTGCCACTAAGATCGTTTCCGACATCGGAGGTCCTGACACGATGCTGGTGCGTCTGACGTAACTCAAAGGACGCGTATGCCGGCCCACTGGATCTAATCCCAGAACGCACAATATTTCAGGTAAGGCGTTTTCGAGAGCGAGGAGAGACAATGGACAAGCGGAAGCAGCAAGTCGTCGAGCCGGAAGAATTCGATCCGGACGAGCCCTCGCCGGTGCCCGTGCAGATGCCCGGCGAGCCTTTGGAAGCACCATCCTATCCGGGCGACGATGACGATTCTGACGATGAACGGGAAGACGAGAACGAGGCCGTCCCCGACGAGGACGCGGAAGACTAGTCAACCTTCGCGCGCCCACGTGTCGGTTTGTGCGATAGCTGAAAGACGACGCCGAGCGCACTCCGCGCTCGGCGTTTTTTTTGCGATGTCAATTGATGGAGTGGTAAGTCTGCAGACCACTCTCGTCGATCAGGCCTTTGACGGCGATGATCGCGCCTGACATCTGCTGACGCGTCGGATAGCGCGCAGGTGGCTCTGACGTAAAGACGGACGGAATATTGCGCACAGAGAGCATGCGGCAGAAGCCGATCGTCTGCGGATCCTGCGAATACGGCAGCACCACAGCGTCTATATTTTTTGCATCGAGAAGACGCTCTGCGAATGCAAGGCTCTCGACGACGTGTGCTTTCGCACCCGCAGCAATAAACGACTGCCGTAGTCCAAACGCTGCTTCGCCATTCGGGTCGACGATCAAAATAGAAAGGTCTTGAAGTGACGTCATAGTGGGTACCTTGCGGCGCGATACGGTCGCGCTTTCCGCGTGGAGCCAAGCCTTTACGGCCAAGCAGTCCCAGGATGACAGCAACGCAGCGGGGCAACGTAGCTGACAATATTTTGAATAAGCCCCGGTGCCGAGCATGTAGGCAGTTGCACAGAGTTCATGCAAGCGGAAGTTCGCTCGACACGCGAACATTCGTCATTGCATCGCACCACTCCGCAAAGTGAAAAAATTCCCGAAAATTGCGGCTAAATCGATGTCGAAGCCAACACCGATGCGATCAATCCGTGCTTCATGCAAAGGTAGACGAGCTCGATATCGGACTGTACGCCGAGCTTCGATTTGATCGTGTAGTGATGATTTGCAATCGTCTTCGGACTGAGATTGAAAGCGTTCGCGATCTCATCCGTCGCCTTGGCGTCGAGGATCATGCGGAGGATCTCGAACTCGCGGGGAGTCAAGGCATCGATCGGCGAGACGTCATCCATCACGCGGCTCTCGGCGATGATGCGATTGATCTCATCGCACAGCGCCGGCTTACCCGCGTAGACGCTGCGGATCGCATTGATCAGCACATCCGGCGCGCTGCTCTTGGTGATGTAGCCCCGCGCACCGGCCCGGAATGTCTGCTGCGCATAAGTTGCGTCGGCATGCATCGTGAACATCAAAACGCGGGCATGCGGATCGAGCTGACGGATCTGGCGTACGAGATCGATACCCCCACGACCCGGCATAGAGATATCGGCGATGACCACGTCCGGTTTCGCGGCCTTGAAGGCTGCATATCCGGACGAGGCATCGCCGGCCTCGGCGACAACTTCCATGCCGTCATGCTTTTCGATCAGACGCCGATAGCCTTCGCGGACCACGGCGTGGTCATCGACCAGCAGCACACGGATATTTCTCATGCGGCGCTCCCATGCGCGTGCGACGGGAACTGCACATGTAGCCCGAAGCCTCCCTGCTCAAGCGGCCCGGCATCCAACGATCCGCTCAACGCGAGCACGCGTTCGCGCATGCCGATCAATCCCGATCCGGCAAACGTTTTCTGTTTGACGTCGGGCGTCGACCCGATGCCGTCGTCTGTCACCGCCAGTTCGATTTTCTCGCCAGCCGCATTGCGAAACTGGTTGAGCGTTACCTTGACGTTTTGCGCATTGGCGTGTTTGGCAGCGTTGTTCAAGGCTTCTTGGATGATCCGATATACGTGTGCTCTGGTCTCGGAATTGAGGTCTTCAACGTCGCCACTCGTCTCAATGGTATAGCGCGTCCGGCCTTTTGCCTCCGTGTTATAAGCGGCCACAAGGCCTTCCAGGCTCGGAAGCAATCCGAGATCGTCGATTTCCTGCGGACGAAGATACGTCAAGGTTTTGCGCAGAGAGATCATCAGGCTCGAAGCCATGTCTTCCAACGCCCTCGCCTCGCCTTCGAGCTTCGTCGCGTCGTGTTGCACCGCTATTCTGAGACAGGCGGCAAGGGCATTTAGCGCGCTGAGCTTCTGCGCGATTTCGTCATGAAGCTCGCGCGCTATGTGGCGACGCTGCTGTTCCTGAGCGTCGACCAGACGGCGCGCAAGCTCGGCACGCTCCGACGACGCGCGCTTGAGGTCGGCGACGAGCGCATTGAAGACTTCGCTGATGCGATTGATTTCGACGACACGGAAGGACGGCAACTGGCTGGAAAGATCGCCCTTCGCCAGGCGATTGATGCGGTCTAGAATTACCGTCGTGGGGCGCAGTGCGCGCTCGATCACGTAGTACGTGACGAAGCAAAGCAGGGCGACGAGTAGAGCCGAGAAGCTGAATACCGGCGCAATGGTATGCCATGTCTCGCCGGCAATCGCGGCAGGATTGAAGGTTGCGACCACGCTGCCCGCAACTTTGTTGCGATATGAAACCGGACGAGATACCCGCGTCTCACCACCGACGAGAGATCTGTACGCATCGATGAACCATTGCGGCGACGGGTTCGAAACCGTGTCAACGCCGGAACAGCTCGTTCTCCATTCCGACCCGTCCTGCTTCAACAGCTGCACACACTGTCCCGGCTGAAGAGCGTAGCTGGTGACCAAGTCCCAATCGGGAAATCTCTTCGGAATGTCGAGCATCGTGTCGATCCGAAGGAGTTGCAGATTGAGTTGCCGGCTGACGGATTGCGCCAGCTCTTCATTCTGGTGCTTTGCGATGCTCGCCACGCGATAGATGGCGATGAGCGATCCGGCGAAAAGACAGGCTATCGCGACCAGCGTGATCCGGCGAACGAGCAGCCACTTCAGCGTCATTGCAAACTCCGGCGATAGCGGTCTCAAGCTGCGCACAATCTATCGGGACGCCGACAGCGCGTGAAGCGCCGGCTTGCTTCGTCGGGAAATTTGCCCGGCGGCCGCTGGGCTTTTCGCCGTAGTCGGCGCTGGCTTGCTAGCCGATGTTCCGTTCAGGACGCTGTATTGCGCCCAGACATCATCCTGAAACAACGGAGGAACGTCGTGTCCGGCAACACATTCGATGACAGCAATATTGCTTGGCGGCAACTTGAGGGTTTCGATGACCTCTGGTTCTACGTCTACAATGTCGACCGCAAAAACGGCATCGTCGACGCCATTTTCAAGTTCGGTGCGCAGTCGAGAATAATGCTTCACCAGCACAAGGTGCCCTACATCACGCTGGTGCTGCAGGGAGAGCTGAGGTTCTACAAACCGAACGGCGACATGAAAGAAATCCGCCCCGTCGGCAGTTATGTCGTCGGCGTCGCCAATGGCGATCCGCATCTCGAAGGCGGCGGCGAGGACGACGTGATCGTGTTTTTCAGCTTCCGAAACGCCGAGGACGTTCTGTTCGTCTTTCTCGACGACCAACTGCAGCCGGTTCTGCCATTCGGCGTGGGCGATTTCGAAGAACAGCTCAAGGCCCAGGGACCCGCGAAATGGCAGAAAGCAGCATAACGCTGCTGGTGTCCGCTTAAGCGGACAAATGCGTACCCGCTCCGGATGTCCGGCCTACATGCCGGCGCCGGGGCGGGCGGCGTTGCAAAACGACGCGCTTGTCGTCTCGGCGTGCGGCTGGTGCCAATGGATGATAAGGGTCATGTTGGGTGCGCTCCGGCGCATGAAGCGGCTTCCAGTCCACTTGTTACGACCGAAGCGGCGCCATGTCCTTCAATCCAAGAATCCCAGCCATGACAAACTCATCCGATTATACCCCGCCGAAAATCTGGACTTGGGAAGCACCAAGCGGTGGGCAATTCGCCAACATCAATCGTCCGATCGCCGGAGCGACGCACGACAAGGAGCTTCCGATCGGACGGCATCCGCTGCAGCTTTATTCGCTCGCGACGCCGAATGGCCAGAAGGTCACGATCATGCTCGAAGAGCTGCTTGCGCTCGGCCATAAAGGCGCTGAGTACGATGCTTGGCTGATCCGCATCGACAAGGGCGATCAGTTCGGCAGCGGCTTCGTCGAGGTCAATCCGAACTCGAAAATTCCAGCTCTCATGGATCGCAGTGGGCCTAAGCCGCGACGTGTCTTCGAGTCGGGCGCCATTCTTCTTTATCTTGCGGAAAAATTCGGCGCGCTGCTGCCTCCCGATCCAGATGCGCGCACAGAAGCGCTGAACTGGCTGTTCTGGCAGATGGGTAGCGCACCCTATCTCGGCGGCGGCCTCGGTCACTTCTACAGCTATGCGCCGATCAAGATCGAATATGCGATCAATCGTTTCGCGATGGAGACCAAGCGACAGCTCGACGTCCTGGAGCGCCATCTCGCGGCACATGCCTTCATGGCAGGGCACGACTACTCGATTGCAGATATCGCGATCTGGCCATGGTACGGCAATCTTGTCCGCGGTGATCTCTATGGTGTGGCCGAGTTCCTGCAGGTTCAGGACTACACCAACGTCAACCGCTGGGCGAATACCATCGCGGAACGTCCTGCCGTCAAACGCGGACGCATGGTCAATCGCATTTCCGGGCCGCTCAATCAGCAATTGCGCGAGCGCCACGACGCCAGCGATTTCGAGACGAAAACGCAAGATAAAGTGGTGGCGTAAACGGACGTGCTGCGCGCCCGGAAGGGTTTACAGCATCAGCAGCCGCGGCTTGCCATGCACTGGCCATAGCCCGGCTCGCTCACGCCAAACTGATCGAAGCAGCTGTGACGGACGTCGCGACAGTGGATCTCATAGTCGCTGCGCGGCGGAATGCCGGAATT
The DNA here is from genome assembly GCF_000253295.1 of Hyphomicrobium sp. MC1. Taxonomy (NCBI): domain Bacteria; kingdom Pseudomonadati; phylum Pseudomonadota; class Alphaproteobacteria; order Hyphomicrobiales; family Hyphomicrobiaceae; genus Hyphomicrobium; species Hyphomicrobium sp. MC1. Next base: position 2,338,405 of record NC_015717.1, read on the forward strand.
GTTGCCATTGTTGATCGCCGACCAGGGCACATCGACAAAGACGCCAGAGTTTTGGCTCCAGGGGTTCTGCCCGCCGCCACCCGGGCCGCCAGGGCGACGACCATCCATCTCGCCGGCCGCTGCCGCTCCGGCAAACATCGTGCAGGCAACCGCTACGGTCACGAGCCATTTCATGGCAATCTCCGCCTTTCCGCATTCATCGCCGCGAATGTGCCTGACGAAGCTTGCCGGAGGGTGTCTTGGCGCGGCTATTTCGTGGGGCGGTTACCGGCCTGCGAAGGTGCGCTTCAGAAAGAGACAGCCTGGCCGGGAGGTCGAAAGGCGCGCCGTATCAGAACTACGCAGCTTCGGTTACGAGAATTTATAAGATCGGAATGTTCGTTTCCGGCCATTGACTTATCGCAGCGTGGCGGACGCCGCCGGTGCCGTCCGGGAACCTCCGTCCGTAGACGGCATTACCCGTCAATGAGCGATAAAAATTCGAGTTTGCGTAGGTCCCTCGACCCGTTGCCGCACAGTTCTGCGGAGCCGGCGCATTGGGTCGAAATTTTCGCCGAACGGGCGGCCGAAGATCTCAAACGCATCTTGCAGGACGACATGGATTGGACGACCTCCATTCCGATCCTCGAGCGATTGAACCGCCTTTATGAGATCGAGGAAGCGCGCCGCCGTCACGACGATCCCCACGATGATCGGCATGCGCCCTATCGCCTAGCGTCCTGAAGGTATTGCCCCGGAACAAACGATCGCCGGGAGGCGTTGGCGTTCCAAATCGTTTTGGTTTCGGGAGGAACGGCATGGCCAGTTCAGAGACTTCGGAAAACGTAAGATCAGCTTCCCACGATTTAACCGATAAAGCGGTGGACGCCGGTATGCGCGCCATGGATTCGCTCGAACGGACCGCGGCCAATCTACAGGATACGGGCGAACGGCTCGCGTCGAAGGGCGTCGAGCTTGGCGATGGTATGCAGAAAGTCGCGAAAAATTTTTCGAACGCAGTCGATAAATCCGTCGCGGAGCAACCATTGACGACGCTCGGCATGGCTGTCGCCGCAGGTTTCATTCTTGGCGCCATTTGGAAAGCCTAAGCTCGGAGCGCGTCTATGTTTGCAAGCCTGTTCGAGAGAGCTGAGGCCAGCGTTGACAATGCGATTGCCGATCTTGGCAATCGGATTTTGATTACCATTCCGTTCATCGTCGCGCTTGGCTTTGGCGCGGCGAGCTTGTCGATCTACGTCAACCGGACGTACGGCGCGGAGATTGGCAATCTCATCGTTGCCGCAGCTTTCGTTGTTCTCGGCGGCATCATTGCGATTGTCGTCAAACTCCGCAGCTCGTCGCCGCTTATGGACGAGGAGCCGGAGGCGGCAGCAAGCGAAGAACCGGTCGACGCCACCAAATCGTTTTTCGATAACGAACAGCTGATGGGCATTGTCTCTACGGCCGCACCTATCCTGCTGCCCGCGTTGCTCAGGACCGCAACAAAGAATTGGCCGCTGGTTCTGGCGGTCGCCGCTGGACTTTATGTTTTCAGCTTTTCCGACGGCGGTGACCGATCTCAGCAGCAGCCGCAATCCTCGTGATCTTTTAACCAGAGAGAGTGATTTCAAGATGACGTATGCACACGATACGCCGGATGAAAATGCAAACGACGAAACTGCAAACACGGAAGACGGCGGTCTGAACAAACCGGCTGTTGCGCTTATCGCGGCCGGCGCGATCGGCTTCGCTGTCGGCGCAGTAATCTGGCAATACCGGCGCACGCATCCCCAGAAGTTTGCGTCTTTCGATCGGGCCGTGGATATGGCTCGCTCGGGCGCTGTCGATACCGTCCAGAAATTACGCGCTCGTCTGCGTGAGGAAGGCTATTCGCCGGCGCAGATCGAGGGGCGCGCGAAGAGATATATTTCGGATCTCATCGATGCCGCGCAGCGGCGCTTCTAAACAATCATAAGGAGTTACTCAGGCCGGGAGCTTTTTGCCCGGCCTTTTTCCGATAGCGTCCGAAAGGTAATCGACCATCGCGCCTCAGGCAGCGCGTCGATGCTGTGCTCCCACTCGTACCGTGCTTCGCCGGACAGCAGATAGATCGAACGAGGCGCGAGCGGTACGGTATTTCGCCGAAAGCCTTTTTCGAGCCGCTGCCGAAAACGCATCGGCGCAGGCGATCCAAGCGAAATCCCGATGACCTCCTCGAAGACCGGGCGATCGCGGTGCCAACCGATCTCCGCGCCGGCGTCGTAACGGATCAGAAGCGCCTGTTCCAGACGGCTGGCGGCCAGCCCGGCGAACTGCGCGGCGCGTTCGCGTACCGGCGTGAGAAATTCTGGCAGTGGCCGCGTGGGGCCGAACCTGCCCGTTTCAAAATCGTAGCTCCAGCCGAAGGTCGCCGTGAGGCGCTTGCCGGTCCACTGCTGAAAGCGAAATGGCGCGAGGTCCTCGGCATCGATGTGGCGAATGAGATTGCTCTCTTCTTCCTCGGACAGAAAGTCGTCGCGATAGCGAAGTCCCGGCAAGGTGTGCGGGCCAAACAAATCAGGCTGAGAAATGCAATCGGAAGGCATGATGGGCAAATTGGGTGCTCGCGCGTAGAGATGCAATGCACCGCTGCTCATCCCGCTCGTTTGGGAGAAAATCGCGCCAGACGTAGAGAGGGAACACCCCGGCGCGGGGGAAGCCGGGGTGTTCGGGTCGGCCACGATTTGGGGGACGGCGCGGGGGAACGCCAACCGTGGCATGAGCAACGACGCTCTCAGGGCTCCCGGGTTCCGAGAGCCAAGCAAATTTTTTGGACTATTTCCCGGTGGTGACGCGCCAGCGGAGCGCGGCAATTCCAAAAAGGACACCCCGGACGAGCGAGGGCTGCTGCCGGGGTGTAGATCTCACCAAAATTTGCCAATGATGGGAGACGGTACGGAACGTCCGCTTGTGAGCGATTCGAGGCAAGCCGGAGGCGGAATTTATCAACAGCATACAGAATGTGCGCATCAAGACGATGGCTGGAAAACATCGTCCCCAGCTCCGACTTTGCTTGGCGTCAGGGGCGCCAACTCAGCTGCCGCTTCGATTCGATGATGTCCGTCAGCCGATCAACGACGTCCCGATGATAACTGGCGCAGGCGGTAATGTCGTCGATCGCCGCCTTTTTCGCGGTCTCGTTCTGGTCGCTCATTCTGACGATCATCGCCTCGATCGCGAGAAGATCGACGAGTTCGCTGTGATAACGAACCGCGCTTTCAACAGTGTATGCATCAATCGCACGCTGATAGGTTATGCGAATGGCCCGCTGCGTCAGCTCGTACCCCATTGGATGTAATGCCATGAATGACCCCCATCATCGAAACAGATACGCGCGAGCGGCGAATTTGTTTCGCAACGCGGAACAATTTTTTGATTATGCAGCGGACGCACAACTAACCGTTACCGCATCCCCAAATATGGCTGCAATGAGCCTATCGGCTTCGCGTTCGCCGTGGTCTGCGGCAAAGAACAGGCGCTGCACCATGGTGGGAATGGAGAGTTCGATTTCGCGCTCTGCGGCTTCGCGCACGGCGCGATCCAAGACGGCATAAAAACGCGACAACTCTTCGGCCGAATATCCGTGTGTCCTCATCGGGAACATCCCTCGAAGCAGGCAGCCCCCTGCCCACGCCGACAGAGAACGTAGTGACCGAAACGGCGGTTCCCAGTACCCGTGCTGCTATATTTTTCGAATACGCCGCATGAAATGCATGTTTTCTTAAGAAAATACGAGGCCAGCGGCGCGTCAGTTGATCATTCCGACGACGGCTGCGCTCATCATGGTCGCGAGCGTGCCGGAAAGGATGGAGCGCGCACCGAGCGAAATGATGTCGTTTTTCCGCTCGGGCGCCATCGTCGTCATGCCGCCAACAAGAATTCCAAGACTGCCAAAATTGGCGAAGCCGCAAAGCGCATAGGTCATCATCAGGCGCGTGCGCGGGCTCAGAGCGTCTGGCGGCAACTTCGAGAGGTTGAGATAGGCGACGAATTCGTTCAGCACGGTCTTCGTGCCCATCAGTAGAGATGCCGTCGAAAGGTCCGCGACGGGGATGCCGATCAGCCAGAGCAGCGGCCAGAACGCATAGGCAAACAACTGCTGCAACGTAAGTGGCGTGCCGGAATACGGCAGTAGGCCAAGCGCAAGGTTCACAAGGCTGACGAGAGCGACGAGCACGATCAGCATGGCGATGATCGTCGCGACGATGCCGATACCGTCGATCGTTCCGCGGACGATCGCTTCCATCGTGCTGTGCGGCGGATCCGACAGCGAAAGCTCGCTCGCTTCCTTTGGATCCGGAACGAAGGGAACCATCAATGCCGCGATGGCGAGAGCAGCCGGCGTGCTGATAATCGAGGCAATCAGAATCTGACCGAGCGAGTCCGGGATGACGGAGCCCAGCAACGCCGCGTAGATGACCATCATGGTCCCGGCAATGCCAGCCATGCCGCAACTCATCAGCGCGAAAAGCTCACCGCGCGACATCGTCTTGAGGTAGGGCCGCACGAGCAGCGGGGCTTCCACCATTCCGACGAAAATATGCACCGCGCCGCCAAGCGCGAGTGCGCCACCGATCCCAAGGGTTCGGCGCAACGCGAATGCGAGCGCGCCGACGATACGCTGCAGAATGCCCCAATACAGCAGCACCGAAGCGATGGCGCTGATCACCAGAACAAGCGGAAAGGCGCGAAACGCCAGTACAAAGCTCGCTTCCGGATGCGTTTCAACGAAAGGCGTGGCGCCGCCGCCGAGATAGCCGAAAACCAATGCCGTTCCCGTGTCGGTCGCTTGCTGAAGCGCCGTGACGCCGTCATTCAGCAGCAGGAATGCTTTCGTTGCCGGCGGGAATTTGGTGAAAAGAAACGCCAAAGCGATCTGCAAGGCGACCCCGGCGATGACGACACGCAGCGGCACCCGCCAACGGTTCTCGCTGAAAATCCATGCGATCAGCAACAGGCCCGCAAGCCCGCAAACGCCGTGCAGCACGTTCATTTCGGCACTTCCCCCTCATGCCCATCCTGCCAAGCAATTTAGCGGGGCGCGGGAGCGGCGTCCCGCGTTGCTTTGGCGCTGCGATGGTGCGGACTACGGAGGATGCCTTAGATCGAGCGGACGACGCGCCGACGGAACTGCCTACGGCTCATCCGCCCACGCTCCGCGGCTCCCATGCAATGATCGAGATGGGGAAGTGGAACCGGATGCCGGTCGGGCTGTGCCAGGCTGCAACGCCAATACGATCCTCGCCGGACGCGATGTCTGCATCGAATATCGTGGTAAGTGCAGGCATATCGGATGCTTCAGCCAATGTTTCAAGCTGGGCTTCGAGACGGTAAGCATCAATGATGACTTCGCCGAGCCCAGCTTCTCTGCCGATTTCACGGAGTTGATCCAAGGTCAATGCACTTGCGTGAGAGGGATCACGCAGCCGCTCCATTTCGTCGTAGGCAAACTGCGTTTCTGGTGAAGGTGTCGCGTCGATGACAATGATGCGTCCGTTGGGACGGCATACGCGCTTCATTTCCGCGAGCGCGGCAGCAGGTTCGGGCATGTGATGAAAGCTGTAACGCGTCGTCACTCGATCAAAGCTGCCTGTCTCGAAGGGCAGTGCAACCGCATCACCGATATGCCATTCCAGATTTTGCAGCCCGGCCTTCCCCTGCCGCGCCCGCGCCTGCTCGATCATGGCGGCCGTTATGTCGATGCCGGTCACGGTGCGCACATGGGGTGCCAAGGCGCAGGCAAGAATGCCCGGGCCGCAAGCGACGTCGAGAACGTCCAATTCCGACTTCAAGGCACAAGCCTCAAGCGTACGCGTCATCGCTCCGCTCTCGGCGTGAATGGGAAGTTCAGAAAACGGCTTCGCCCAGCGGGTGAACTGGTCGACGATACGTTGGTTATGGCTGGCGATGCTCATATCATCCTCTCTGTTCGAACAGGATGATAGCCAGAAGCGATCTGACCGGCTAACGATCACCGGCCAGATAAGAGCGAAAATCGGCCATGCAGACTCTCAATGCCCTTGAAACCCGAAACGCCCTTCACGCTTACGGTCTCGACAGTCCGTCCGGCGTCGGCTTTGCTTTCGTCGATGCGGCGCGCGACGTTCTCTACGATTGGCACGCACACGACTATCATCAATTAATCTACGCGACGGGCGGTCCTGCGCAGATTGAGACGGGGCGCGGGCGTCATATCCTTCCGCAAGGCCGCGCGGCATGGATTCCCGCAGAAACCCTGCATCGCTCCATGGTTACGGGTGGCGTTGCCTCCCTGTATTTTTCGCCGGATGCCATCGAAGACGAGACGCGGCATGTGCGAATTTTGATCGGGAGCCGCTTGATGCAGGGAATGATCTTGCATGCGGTTCGTTGGCCGCTCGGCGCCAGCGAGAGCGATCCGCTGGCTGACAGCTTCTTACGCACATTAGCGCTGCTGTGCGGTGAATGGCTGGAAAGCGAACTTCCGTTGTTCTTGCCCAGCGCTCAACATCCATCTATCCGCCGCGCTATGGACTATGCCTTGGCTGATCTCAGCACTGTTTCGCTATCGAAGGCCGTAGCAATCGCCGCGCAGTCGGAACGCACTTTTCGTCGATCGTTCGCGCGAGAAACCGGCATGACTTGGCAAGCTTGGCTTGCGCAGGCGCGAATTCAGATGGCCATGGGGCTTTTGATTCGCGGACGACGGGTGAGCGATGTCGCGATCGAAGTCGGTTATTCGTCGCTGAGCGCATTTGCAAAGGCGTTTGGGCAAATTGCTGGCGAAGGGCCTGCTCAGTTTCGCCAACGTTACCTTGAGAAGGCCCATTAAGTTCCCGGATGCAGAAGAAGGAACCCCTGCAACGGCTCATATGAGACTTTATTCCGGATGATTACGGATTGTTCGCGCTGAGCACTCCAAGCCGCAGGATGGGTGGCAAATGCGGCACGCTTTCCAATTTTCTTTCCGTATAACCCGGCATGCGTCAGCCCGGTTCTGTCGCCGAGAGCAAAGCTCATCTAGTTTCGTGAACGGGATAAACTAATTTTGGAGGGGCAAATGCGTTCTTTGAAACTCGGCTTGGCCGCCGCGGTGGCCTTCAGCGCACTTTCGGCAACAGCCCAGGCTGGTAATTGCGTCAAGGTCGGAGCGGTCGGCGAAGCTATGACTCACGATATCGCCTACCTCTTCTCGACGCACGGGCTTGCAAATGTCATCTATGGGCAAGGCCGCGTGGGCAAGGGCCCGGTCCACACGAAATGCGATGATGGCTCTGGCATGACGACATGTCATTCCTCGCAGATCGCATGCAAAGTGACGACGCCCAAAGCCTGCTTAGGCGCTTGGCTGTGCTCACCGCTGTGACGCCGCTGCTCAGCGCAAACGAAGAATAGCGTGGCATTGGAAGACGGAGTCGATCCGTTTTAGGGATGCTTCGTCGACTGGGTCGAAAGATGGTTGCAGGCCAGCGATGACGTTCATCGCGTTGGGCCTCACTGTTTTCGACCCAGAGCGACGCTTGGTTATTTCGCCGGGCGGGATTGCTCATTCGTTATCGGACGTGCTGCTGGGCGATTTCGAGGAATTGACGATCAGCGAGATAGCCGGACAGCTGAGCGAGCCACCGGCAATCACCAAAAAGCTGACTGTAACCGGTTGAATTGCTGTTTGGCAGGAGCTGAGACGCGGACGATGTGCGTTTAGCTTTTTGTCGCCCGAGCCGCAACCAAAAGCCCTGCGAGCGCCACGATCGCAAAGAATGCTCCCGCCAGGAACGTCGCTTGTGGCCCAACGCCCTCCCATAGCCCTCCGGCAAGCACGCTGGCAGCGAGAAGGGCGATGCCGGTCGTGAGGTTGAACATCCCGTAAGCCGTACCACGCAGTTCTGGTGGCGCGGTGTCGGCGACCAACGTCGCCAGCAATCCCTGAGTCACACCCATATGCAGGCCCCACAGTGCAATCCCAAGCGCTGCCGTAGCGATCGTAGAGGAAAACGCCAGCACTCCATCGGCCAGAATGAGCAGACCCAGCCCCGCGATGAGGATGGTCTCGCGATCAAACCGGTCTGACAGCACGCCAGCCGGATAGGCGGCAAGCGCGTAGACGACATTCATCAGCACAAGCACACCAGGAACCAGCGCAATGGGCAGCCCCACGGCCTGGGCTTTGAGAATGAGAAACGCCTCGCTGAATCGTGCGAGAGTGAACGCCGTCGCAATCGCTACAACTCGCCAAAAAGCAGGTCCGAGGCGTGCGATTTCCGCACGGCTTAAAGGGGATTTGACGACACGCACATCGGCCGGGCGCTTAGGCTCATGTACGGCGAAGAGAATGAGTCCCAGAGCGAGAAATGCCGGAAGGACAGCCACCCAGAACACGGTCGTGAATCTGTCGGCGGTGAGCCACATAAAGGCAATAGCAATAGCCGGACCGATAAATGCCCCGACCGTATCGAGGGATTGGCGCAAACCGAAGCTCGCGCCACGCAACTCCGGCGGTGCAAGATCGGCGACGAGCGCATCACGCGGCGCACCCCGGATGCCTTTGCCGACGCGGTCGATGAAGCGCGCGACAACGAGCCATCCGACGTCTGGCGCCAGAGGAAAGATCGGCTTGGTCAAGGCGGCCAGGCCGTAACCCAGTGCGGCCAATTCCTTGCGTCGGCCGAGCCAGTCGGACAGAGCGCCCGAGAAGATCTTGGTGATCGCAGCTGTCGCTTCAGCGATACCCTCGATTACGCCGACCGTCAGCGTGGAAGCGCCGAGCACGGTAACCAGATAGATCGGCAGCAATGCGTGGATCATCTCCGACGAGATGTCCATCAGCATGGAGACAAAGCCTAGAGCCCAAATGCTGGCTGGAATCTCTTTGAGGCGCGAGGCTATGGCTGCCATTTCAGATGTGTCGGCTTTCATTGTGCGCGAAGTCGCGCTGGCAATTTACCCTGAGGGTTGGCTACGAAACGAGCGCTGCATTCTCGAAGCTGTTCCATCGGCTCTAAGGCTTGTCGCCCCGCCGCTATCGCGCAATGCGGCGTAAGACCGACAGCTAAAGCTAAATGGGTGCAACGGCGGTATGAGGTCCGCAACTGTACGAAAGCGGTCGTCGGCGCGGGCTGAAATGCATCCGCTTCGTCGGATAAAGAAGGTTGAATGACATTCCCGCTTTTCTCGGCGGGACAAAAGCCGAATAAAATTCAGTGAATTCAATGCGCTTTTTTCCGCACTGGCGCTCCCTACGGGAGTCGAACCCGTCTTTTCAGATTGAAAATCTGACGTCCTAACCGATAGACGAAGGGAGCGTCCGTCGGCAACAAGGGGCACCGTATAAGCGGCTTTGGGCGCCTTTGGCAAGCCGCCGTCGCCCCTATTTCCTGCGACAGGATGGGCCATCTCAAAAAGGGGCGCAAATTCCTACTGGCGGCGGGGATCGGCAGCGTCTTCGATCTGCATTTCAATGCGTTCGCGGCCGCCCCAGGTGTCCTTGCGCAGGTGGCCTGCGACATGGAGGGGCATCCCGCTTGCCGACAGCAGAAGGTCGCCCAGCGGCTGGCCTACGGCGCGGAATGCGACGCCGTCGACGCGCGAACCGTCGCCGCCTTCGAGAATGACGCGGACGTGTGCGTCGGCGATGATCTTGCCGAATTTCACGCGGTGCGCGGGAAGCGCGAAGCGGGCTTCGGAATTGCCCTGACCGAAGGGGCTCACGCGTTCGATCAGGTCCATCAAATCGGACGTAGCGCCCGACGCGACGAGCGAAGCGTCGATATCGAGATGCGCGATGTCGCCCACACCTTGTGCTGCCGCGCCGAGGTGGCTTTGCAGAAAGGCTTCGAGCGGCGCAAGGCTGTCGCGGCTGACCGTCAGACCGGCCGCCATGGCGTGTCCACCGCCCTTCGCCAGATGGCCTGCGGTCACAGCGGCACGCACGGCAGCGCCGAGATCTATGCCGGGAACCGAGCGTAGCGAGCCGGTGCCCATCGCTGTTGCATCCCAGGCTATGACGCAGGCCGGACGACGAAAGCGTTCGACCAGACGGCTCGCGACAAGTCCGACCACGCCCTTGTGCCAAGCATCAGAACCGACAACAAGGATCGCGCGATCGGGGTTATCCGTCACCTGCCGGTCGGCGATCGCCATCGCCTCTTCGAGCACGGCCGTCTCGATATCCTTGCGTTCCTTGTTGAGCCGATGAAGCGTTTCGGCGATGCGTTGCGCTTCCGTTGGATCGGACGATGAGAGCAGCGTCGCGCCAAGTGCGGCATTACCGATGCGTCCGCCTGCGTTGATGCGCGGTCCGAGGATGAATCCCAAGTGGTAGGGCGTCGGCGCGACGGAGAGACCGGCGGCGTCGGAAAGCGCGGTCAAGCCGACGTTCTCGCGCGCCCGCATGACCGCGAGGCCCTTTTTCACATACGCGCGATTGAGGCCGACGAGCGGCACCACGTCGGCGACGGTCGCCAGCGCGACCATATCGAGAAGCGCCAGCAGATCGGGCTCGCGTGCCCCGCTGTAATGGCCGCGGCGGCGGAGTTCGCGCGTTGTCGCGACGAGAACGAGAAAGACGACACCCGCGGCGCAGAGCATCCCCTGCCCTGAAATGTCGTCCTGACGGTTCGGATTGACCAGCGCCGTCACGTCCGGCAGGCGCTCGTCAGCCTGGTGGTGGTCGATGACGACGACATCGGCGCCGAGTTTGCGCGCGGCGGCGAGCGGCTCATAGCTGGTCGTACCGCAGTCGACCGTGACGATGAGCTTTGCACCTTCGTTGACGAGGCCTTCAATAGCGGCGACGTTCGGACCATAGCCTTCGAACAATCGGTCCGGAATGTAGATGCGCGCGGGCGTATCGTGGAATTCGAGAAAGCGTTTCATCAGCGCCGACGAGCAAGCGCCGTCTACGTCGTAGTCACCGAAGATCGCGACGTTCTGTTTGCCCTGCACGGCGTCGGCAAGGCGCGCGGCAGCTTTGTCCATGTCGCGCAGCGTGCTCGGATCAGGCATCAGCGCTTTCAGCGTCGGATCGAGGAACGTCGGCACCGCGTCCAAGCCGACGCCGCGCGCGGCGAGTACGCGTCCGATCAGATCGGGCAAGCCGTGGCGCTGGCTGATCGCGGTTGCGATTTGCTTCTGATGCTCAGGAAGACGCTCACGCCACGCAAAACCGCGGGCGCTTTTGGTCACTCCGAGAAACGAACGCTCGGCAGTGCCGGCGTCCTGTTCAACTGTCGCGAGATTTGGGCGCAATCGTTTCCCCGCCGTTTCGTATGATCGGCCTCAATCGCCTCAGGTTGTAGGTCGATTCGGGCCGTGAGGCGGCATCCGCTCGCGTTGTCTCCACAAGGAGATATGAGTCCGGCGAGCGGATGGCCTGCGAGATCAGACGAAACGCGAGCCGACGTTGCGCACCCGCGACTTGATGCGGCGGACGGTGCCCGTCTTCGAGCGCATGACGACGGTTTCCGTTTCCGCGAAGTCGCCGCGAATGTGCACGCCCTTCAGCAACGAACCGTCAGTGACGCCGGTTGCGGAAAAGACGACGTCGGCGGAAGCCATATCTTCGAGACAGAACTTCCGCTTGATGTCGGAAATGCCCATCTTCTCGGCGCGAATGCGCTCTTCGTCTTTCATCGGCATCAGACGGCCCTGGATCTGGCCACCGATGCAGCGGAGAGCTGCCGCCGCGAGGACACCTTCCGGCGCGCCACCCGACCCCATGTAAATGTCGATGCCGGTTTCCTTCGGGTCCGTCGTCCAGATGACGCCCGCGATGTCGCCGTCGGGAATGAGCTGCACGCCGGCACCGGCTTCGCGGACGGCGCGGATCAGGTCGGCGTGGCGCGGACGGTCGAGAATGCAAGCCATGATCTCATGGATCGGCACGCCTTTCGCCTTGGCAAGGGCGTTGAGATTGTCAGCAGGCGTTGCATCAAGATCGACGACGCCGTTCGGGTAACCCGGACCAACTGCAATCTTGTTCATGTACATATCAGGGGCGTGCAGCAGGCCACCCTTCTCCGAGATTGCGAGCACGGCAAGGGCGTTCGGCATCGCCTTGGCGCAGATCGTCGTGCCTTCGAGAGGATCGACTGCGATATCGACTTCCGGGCCTTCGCCGGTGCCGACCTTCTCACCGATGTACAGCATCGGCGCTTCGTCCATCTCGCCTTCGCCGATGACGACCGTGCCGCGGATTTCGACGCGGCCGAGTTCACGGCGCATGGCGTCAACCGCAGCCTTGTCGGCAGCTTTCTCGTTGCCGCGTCCGACCAGATGAGCGGCGGCAATGGCGGCAGCTTCCGTCACGCGCGCCAGTTCGAGCACCAAAATTCGATCGAGACCCGGCCCGTGCGTGCCGTTTGCTTGTTCAGCCCTGCTCATGATCCATGTCCTTCCGCGGTGCCCAAGGTTTCGTTCAAAGCTCTTCGATGCGTATCATTTGCGGGCGCTCGGTGACGATGCCATCTTTCTCGATGGTTTCGAGAGCCTTACGCACGGCCTGTTCGGTGGTTTCGTGCGTGATGATGATAACCGGCTGGTCCTTGTTCGTCGGCGCGCGACCGCCGATGCGCGGCGCGTGCAGCGTCTGCGGCCGGTGCTGGACGATACTTTCCAGCGAAATTTGCTGATCGCCCATGCTTTTCGCGACAGCGGCCATGGCGCCGGGCTTATCGTAAAGCGCCAGACGCACGTAATAAGAGCCGTAATGCTGATCGAGCTTGGCGCGCTTGTGCGCCTTGAGCTTGGCGGTCGGTGTTACGAACGGCGGAACGATCAGGCCGCGCGCAATATCGAGAATATCGCCGGCGACGGCCGACGCGGTCGGCTTCGCGCCCGCGCCCGGTCCGACGAGCAGAATGTTGCCGGAGAAATCGCCGTCGATCGCGACGGCGTTCGTCACACCGGAAACTTCGGCGATGGCGGAATCCTTGTAGACCAGCGCGGGCGAAACGCGTGCCTCGATGCCGGTCTCCGTTTCCGTCGCAACGCCCAGCAGCTTGATGCGATAGCCGAGGCTGTCGCTGGCCTCGATGTCGGCCTGGGTGATCGATTGAATGCCTTCGACGTGGATCTGTTCGAAGGCGACGCGGGTGCCGAAGGCGAGGCTCGTCAGCAGCGCAAGCTTATGCGCGGCATCGAAGCCACCAATGTCGAATGTCGGATCGGCTTCGGCGTAGCCCAGTTCCTGCGCTTCCTTCAGCACGTCGTCGAAGGCGCGGTTCTCCGACTGCATCTTGGAGAGGATGTAATTGCAGGTGCCGTTCAGAATGCCGTAAACGCGCCTGACGCGGTTGGCGCCCAGCGCTTCGCGTAGCGTTTTGATGACGGGAATGCCGCCCGCGACGGCGGCCTCGAAGTTCAGCGCGACGCCGTTCTTCTCGGCCAAGCGTGCCAGCTCGACGCCGTGCTTTGCGAGCAGCGCCTTATTCGCGGTGACGACGTGCTTCTTGGCGTTGAGTGCTGCCTCGACAGCCGCCTTGGCGATGCCGTCCTCGCCGCCGATCAACTCGACGAACACAGTGTTCGACGGGTGCACCGCGAGCGCGACCGGATCATCGAACCATTCGACATTGTCGACGGCGATGCCGCGCTCTTTCTTGCGGTTGCGGGCCGAAATGCCGGTGACGCGGATCTCGCGACCGACGATGTTTGCGAAATGCGGACCGTTCGCCTGCAGCAGTCCAAGCAAACCGCCGCCAACCGTGCCTAGTCCGGCAATACCAAGGGTGAGAGGTTCCATGTCGTCGATTATCGGATTGCGGACTGCTGTGGGCGGGACATATCGGCCGACGCTTCTGCCGGCTCGGAGAAAAGCTTCTTGATCGAACGGGCAGCCTGGCGAATGCGCTGCTCGTTTTCGACCAGCGCGATGCGAATGAAGCCCTCGCCGTATTCGCCGAAGCCGACCCCCGGCGAGACGGCGACGTCGGCCTTCTCGATCAACATCTTGGCGAACTCGACGGAGCCCATGTGGCGGTACCGCTCCGGTACAGGCGCCCAGGCGAACATCGTTGCGGGCGGCGGCGGCACGGGAAACCCTGCTTTTGCGAAGCTATCAACGAGTACGTCGCGGCGACTCTTATACATGGCGCGGATTTCGTCGACGCAATCCTGCGGGCCGTTGAGTGCTGCGGCGGCGGCGACCTGGATCGGCGTGAAGGCACCATAGTCGAGATAGGATTTCACGCGCGCAAGCGCACCGATCAGCCTTTCGTTGCCGACAGCAAAGCCCATGCGCCAGCCGGGCATGTTGTAGGTCTTCGACAGCGACGTGAACTCAACAGTGATGTCCTTCGCGCCGGGAACCTGCAGCACGGACGGCGGCGGGTTGTCATCGTAATAAAGCTCGGCATAGGCGATGTCGGACAGAATGATGATGTCGAGCTTCTTCGCCAGCGCCACGGCTTCCTTGTAGAAGTCGAGGCTGACCGTCATGGCCGTCGGGTTCGACGGATACGACATGACGACGGCGAGGGGCTTCGGAATCGAGTGCTTTACCGCGTGTTCCATCGCGCGCAGAAAATCCTCGCCGTTCGATGCCGGCAGATGGCGGATAGCGGCGCCCGCGATGATGAAACCGAACGAGTGGATCGGATAGGTCGGGTTCGGCACGAGCACGATGTCGCCCGGTGCAGCAATCGCCTGTGCGATGTTGGCGAAGCCTTCCTTCGAGCCGAGCGTCGCGACGATCTCGGTCTCAGGATCGAGCTTCACGCCGAAGCGGCGCTCGTAATAAGCAGCTTGAGCCTTGCGCAGCCCCGGAATGCCCTTCGAGGCCGAATAGCGATGCGTCCGCGGCTTGTTGATCGTCTCGATGAGCTTATCGACGATATGCTTCGGCGTCGGCATATCGGGATTGCCCATGCCGAGGTCGATAATATCCGCGCCGCGTGCTCGGGCAGCCGCCTTCAAACGGTTGACTTCCGCGAAAACGTACGGTGGCAGGCGCTTGATGCGGTGAAACTCTTCGCTCAAAGATCTTTATCCCTCGGCACCGCAGCAAATCGCGGCGAAATTCATATGGCGGCTGCGAAGCTGATCAACGGTCGTTTAACCAAAGCCCAGGCTCGCGATAATGCTTGGCCGCACGCCTCTTTACGCTTGCGGCCCATGGTCCGTCCAGTACCGCGGCGCGAGGTAGCACCGAACGGGGCGAAAGGGCACGGTTTCGCATTATTTTCGCACTGCGGGAGCAAACGTGACGCGGTCATGATGGCGCCATCACCACCTACCTACTGCGAAGGGCCAACATGACCGATTCGCACTTGCTTCGACTCCCCTCTTAACGGCACTGTCGTCGAGGGTTTTGGCGAACTCGCGTACCGTGCCAACGGATAAAAAACCTTAGAAAGCTTCTTAAGCCGCCATGCCGCAAGATAGCCACGAATTGCCGCCGCTTTTCTCGGCCTACCGCATCCCGGATCCCGAGGCGTTTGCTACAAACCTGTTGAAAGCGTTCGAGCAGGGCAGCACGGCGCTTGCTCAGCTTGCGGAGCGTCCCGACGCCAAGATGGGTCCCTATTCGCCCGCGAGCGAGTTTTCGGCCGCGACCGAGACATTGACCGCGTTGGTCCGGAAATGGCTGTCCGACCCAGTTAAGCTGTCCGAGGCACAGGCCGAGTTCTTCCGGCAGTTCGCGGCTCTCTGGAACAACGTCCTGACCCGTATGCTGAACAAGGACGTGCCGCCGCTCATTGCACCGGCTGCCGGGGATCACAGGTTCAAGGACCCGGAGTGGGATCACAACCCGTTCTTCGATTTCTGCAAACAGGCTTATCTTCTGGCGTGCAAATGGGCCGAGGATCAGTTGGCCTCGACGCCAGACCTCGACGCGGTCGAACGGCATCGCGCCGAGTTCTATCTGAAACAGCTCACCAGCGCCTATTCGCCGACGAACTTCCCAGTGACGAACCCGGAGGTCTTGCGCGAGACGCTGGCGTCAAACGCCGAGAACCTGCTGAAGGGCGCCAATCTGCTGGCGGAGGATATGAAGCGTTCCGGCGATCTGATGAAGATCAGTCAGACCGACGCGAACGCCTTCGAGCTTGGCCGCAATCTAGCGACGACGGGCGGCAAGGTCGTTTTCCAGAACGAATTGCTGCAGCTCATTCAATACAGTCCGACGACGGAGAAAGTCCGCGAGCGGCCGCTGATCATGATCCCGCCGTGGATCAACAAATACTACATCCTCGACCTGACGGCTTCGAAGAGCCTGATCAAGTATGTCGTCGACCAGGGTTTCACCGTTTTCATCGTCTCGTGGGTCAATCCGGACGAAAAGCTCGCCGACAAGACCTTCGAGGACTACGTGCTGGAAGGCATCCTCGAAGCGGTGCGGGCCGTACAGAAGGAAACGGGGCTCGATAAGATCAACGTGCTCGGCTACTGCGTCGGCGGAACGGCGCTCGCGACCGGCCTCGCCTATCTCGCCCAGCGCGGCGAAGAGCCGTTCCAATGCTGCACGTTGCTGACGACACAAGTCGACTTTTCGCTCGCCGGCGATCTGTTGCTGTTCACCGACAACATGCAGCTCGAAAGTCTCGACGCGCTGATGTCGGAGCGCGGCTTCCTCGACGGGTCGCGCATGGCGAACGTCTTCAATATGATGCGGCCGCGCGACCTCATCTGGCCGTATGTCGTCAACAATTACCTGCTCGGAAAGAAGCCGTTCCCGTTCGACCTGCTCTACTGGAACCAGGATTCGACGCGCATGGCGGCGGCCAATCACAAGTTCTATCTGCGCGAGTTCTATAACGAGAACCGGCTGGCACGAGGCGACATGACGCTCGGTGGCGTTCATCTCGACCTGAAGAAAATTACGCTGCCGATCTTCTCGGTGGCGACGCGTGAGGATCACATCGCGCCAGCGCCGTCGGTATTCCGCGGTATTCAGATGTTCGGCGGCCCGGTCGAGTTCGTGCTTGCCGGATCAGGACACATCGCGGGCGTGGTCAATCCGCCGAACAAGGTCAAGTATCAGTATTGGACCGACGGCACGGCAATGACGAACATCGCCGATTGGCAGGCGTCCGCCGTCGAGCATCCAGGCTCGTGGTGGCCGTACTGGATCGAATGGCTGTCGCAGCAGTCGGGCGGTTGGGTGCCGGCGCGCGTTCCCGGCAGCACGCTCGGCGTGATCGAGGACGCCCCCGGCGCTTACGTCAAAGCGCATTGAAGAACGTCTGCGCCGCGCTGAGACGCGGCGCATGACTTCATGCCAATTCGAATTCGCCCTCGTAATCGACCGGCCAGAGAACCGTGAAATCCTCGCCATCGAGCGAGCGGAACGCGACGGCGTTGATATCGAGCTCGTCAGAAGCGTCTTCCACGATCGGCTCGATCTTCTCCCAGACCTTCGTTGCGTTCTTTGCCAGCAACACGAGATTGATCACGCCGTCACCGGGCTCGTGCCCGTCTACTTCGGCCGACGTCGAGTTACCGAGGGCTTCGATCAGGCGATCTTCCAGCGCGATGACCTTGTCGAGCGTATCGTCGTCGTCGCCCTGAAATTGAAGAACAAGCTGGTGGTTCATGGTCCCTTTCCCGTTGACGTCTAGACAGCAGCGAGCGCCTGTTCGAGATCGCCGATGATGTCCTCTATGTCTTCGATGCCGATCGATAATCTGACGACATCCGGCCCCGCCCCCGCAGCCCGTCTCTCATCGTCCCGGAGCTGCCGGTGCGTCGTCGATGCGGGATGGATGACAAGGCTTCGCGTGTCGCCAATGTTGGCGAGAAGGCTGAAGAGCTTCAAGCCCGAAACGAGCTTCACGCCCGCTTCATATCCGCCTTTGAGCCCGAACGTGAAGACGGCACCTGCACCTTTTGGACAAATCTTTTTCTGCAGCGCGTGGCAGGGGCTCGACGGCAGCCCGGCATAGCTAACCCAGGCGATTTTCGGCTGCCTTTCGAGCCATTCGGCGACAGCAAGCGCGTTGTCGGTCTGCCGTTGCATGCGGAGCGGCAGGGTCTCGGCACCCGTCAACAGCAGGAAGGCGTTAAACGGCGAGATTGCGGGCCCGAGGTCGCGCAACCCCAGAACGCGCGCCGCGATGGCAAACGCCATCGGCCCAAAGGCCTCGGCAATCTTCAGGCCGTTGTAGGAGGGGTTCGGATTGACCAGAGATTTGTAATGGTGGCGGCTTCCGAGCCAGTCGAAGGTGCCGCAATCGACGATGGCGCCGCCGATCGAGTTGCCGTGGCCGCCAATAAATTTAGTCAGGCTGTGTACGACGATGTCGGCGCCGAAATCCTTCGGGCGGCAGAGGTAGGGCGTCGCCAGCGTATTATCGACGATAAACGGTACGCCTGCGTCTTTCGCGACGGCTGCAATGGCCGGGAGGTCCACGACAACGCCGCCGGGGTTGGCGATGCTTTCGCAGAATATCGCACGCGTCTTCGGCGTGACGGCGCGGGCAAACGATTGCGGGTCTGTTGCATCCGCCCAGACGACGTTCCAATCGAACTTCTTGAACGAATGGTTGAACTGGTTGACCGAACCGCCGTAGAGCTGCCGCCCGGCAATGAACTCATCGCCCGGCTCAAGCAGCGTATGGAACGCCAGAAACTGCGCGGCATGACCGGAGGCAAGCGCCAGCGCGGCTGAGCCATCCTCCAGCGCCGCGAGGCGCCCTTCTAGCACCGCCTGAGTCGGGTTCGTTATGCGCGTATAGATGTTGCCGAACGCCTCCAGCCCGAAAAGGGCGGCGGCATGGTCGACGTCATTAAAGACGTAAGACGTCGTCTGATAAATCGGCGTGGCACGCGCGCCGGTCGTGGGATCGGGCGCTGCTCCGGCGTGCACGGCTGCCGTCGCGAACTTGACGTTCGATGATGTCGACATTGTTGGCGTTCCCCTGAAGCTTTTTGAGCCACAGGGAGCCGACGCGGAACCGGCCTGTCAACTGGCCGGCTCGTTATAAGTTTTCCTAGAGGTCGGCGGAGCGTCCGGCCATACCGCAGTGCCACTTCTGGATAACCCAGTTGGGGTGGTCACCAATCCACTTCGCCATCTCGATCTGACCGTTGGTCATGCACTGGCTGGCGCTGACGCTCTGACCTTCGAAATTCAGCGTGACGTCTTTGCAACGGCTCGGCTGGTCGATCAGGCAGACGGCGACGACGAGTTCGATCATGGGGCCTCCAGGTTTGAAGCGTTAATCGCTCGCGGGAGCGATTGCGGTGTGCCCTGGACGGTTCCTCTGATCGTTTTTTATTCGTTTTTGGACTGATCGAGCCAAGTATGCGGGAAATTTTCCCGTGCACAAGAACAAGGCTGTCGCACTTTCTGCCTAATCTGTGGTCAGGAATATTTGCCGCGGCTCCTGTTGCGGATTGGCCCTCATGTCGCCTTCAAAGCGTATCGAATTTGCCACGGTTTGGCCTTGCCACTCTCTTCCTCGCGGCAGATAAGCAGCGCGGATGCCACATCCGATTCGATTTTCACCAAAAGCGCGCATGGTCGTCTTGTGCGGATGGGGGTGTCGGGGCGATGTGATCGGGCGAGTCGCAGAGGCAAGTTTCTAAGGCGGCAGATCAGCATATGACTACTCAAAGTGTCGAGCGGGCCGAAGGCGCGGCGTGGGATGATGCGCGCGCATCCGGAACTCTTACCGTCGGTTGGTTTGTGCGCCGTTCGGCGCTCTGGATGGGCATCATGTTCGTTGCCCTTGTCCTGGCGTGCACCCTTTACGGCGTGGCGAGCCAAGTCGGCGCGGACGGCGCCCGCATCCCGAGAGCGCCCTCGCCGGAATTCAAGGTTTAGATTTCCGGTCATTACGGATAATCCGGATTTGGACTATCGGTGCAGCGCATTCGCCCCGGCGCCGAGGGAGGCCTGTCTGGAGCCGGCTGGTTCCTCCGCAATGGACCTTTGCTGCGCGATTGCGATGCGCCGCGGTATGCGAATTCCCGGCATGCAGGCACAGGGGCGTCCCATCTCGGGGCACCCACTTCAGGTTAAGTTGCCTACAAAACGCAGCGCCTTGCGCGCATGACTGGCACCCGCATTGTCGAAAAAGGCGTATTTTGCTCAGCTATGCTTCTACAATTTTGCCTGACATTCACTATTGATGCTGCGTAGTGATCTCCAGCACCTTGAATTTGGAGTCTTCATCCTCCTATCATCAGTAATCGCTGGAGCCCTGAGGGACGCGTCTGAATGACGGAGCAGCAAAAGAAGTTTCCAGAATTCTACGTGACGGCGCCGCAGCCGTGCCCCTACTTACCAGGCAAGCTCGAACGCAAGCTTTTCACGCACCTGACGCACGACAAGCCGCCTGAGCTTGTCGATCGCCTTTTGACCACCGGCTTCCGACGCAGCCAGAACATCGCCTACGTGCCTTATTGCGAAGGCTGCCAAGCCTGCGTCTCCGTTCGCGTGCTCGCCGACCAGTTCGAGCCCGACCGCTCGATGCGACGGGCATGGAAAAGGAATTCGCGTCTCGTCGCCCAGCGTACGGCACCGACGCCGACCATGGAGCAGTTCCGGCTGTTTCGCGCCTACATCGACGCGCGCCATAGCGACGGCGGCATGGCCGACATGACGATGCTCGACTATCGCATGATGGTCGAAGATACGGTCATCGAGACGTTCCTTACCGAATATCGCGAAAAGCCCGAGGGGGCCGAAGATCTCGACTTCGATACCTGGCCGCTCAAAGCAGTTGCGCTGTGCGACCGGCTGAGCGACGGCATTTCGATGGTCTACAGCTTCTATGATCCTGACGATGTCGATGCGGGCCTTGGAACGTACATGATCCTCGAACACCTTGCCTTTGCGCGCCGGATCGGACTGCCCTACGTCTATCTCGGCTATTGGATCGAGGGTTCGCGGAAGATGGCGTACAAGACACGCTTCAAGCCGCAGGAACGTCTTGGCCCCGACCGCTGGGAACGCGCGCCTGACGACGAAGACATTCCGCGGTAATTGCGCCTGCCACACCTCGGATGCCGATGGAGCGTGTCCTGAGCTTTATGCCGAGGGATGACAGATAAGTACCGAACTCGATCAATTCGCGAGTTCGGCATCGAGCTTCTGGAACATGTAGGCCCACTTCGCCGATAGCGTATCGATGAGCTTTTTCATGTGCTCGCGCAAATCCTGCATGCGTGCGCAATCGGGCGTGTCGGCCTCGGCCCCCTGCTGGCCCATCATGGCGATCTCGGACAGCAATTCGTTGGTCGTCTGGTCATAGATGACGGTTTTATCGTCTCTTACGAACGGCTTTGCCTTTTCCATGAACTCGTCATGGCTCCAGTGCCGCTTGTCTTTCAGCGCGCGCAGTTTTTCCTGGAAGGGCGGGCGGTTCTTCAAATTAAGGTCGCGCAGGCTTCCGGCCGCCTCTTCGACGACCGCTTCAAAGTCTTCCTTCGAGCAACCCGTCGTCGCCTCCACGGCGCATGCGGCCGACCCGGCACACGCTATCGCCAGCAACGAGACCCCGGCCCTGGAAGCCGTCCGTTTCAGATACCCACCCATAGCCGGCAGTCGTAGCTTCGCGCAGCGAATGCCACAAGGTCCGGCAGTCAACAGGTGTGACTAAAATCGGGGACCGAACGAATTTGACCGCGGGAAGCCCTTGGGCGCCACCTTGCCTGCTTGGGCGCGCTCCCCGACCCATTCCTTCAGTTCGCTCCACGACAGCGAAAATTCGCGGCCGGCGCTGTCGAGCCAGGTCAGGCCGTTGGACTTTTTGAACACGCGCGCATCCGACAGCGCGCCGTCCTTGATCCGCTGCAGGATGACGCCCTTGCCGCGGGTCATTTCGTTGACCTCGTCGAGCTTGAAAACGAGCATCTTGCGGTTCTCGCCGATGGTCGCGACGTAGTCGCCATCAACCGGCACGCAAACTCGGGCTTCCTCGGGTTCGCTGACGTTCAGGACCTGCTTGCCCTTGCGCGTCGCGGCGATGACTTCGGCTTCCGGCACGATGAAGCCGTAAGCGCCGGTCGAGGCGACGAGCAGCTTGCGCGACGGATCGTGGACGAACAGCTCGGCGATATCGTGGTTTTCTTCAAGATCGATCATAAGGCGGAGTGGCTCGCCGTGACCGCGCCCGCCCGGCAGCGAACCCGCTTCGAGCGTGAAGAATTTACCGTTCGTTGCGAAGAGCACGAGCTTGTCGGTCGTGAACGCCTTCAAGGCGCGTTTCAGGCCGTCGCCCTGCTTGAATTCGAGCTTCGACAGGTCGTCCTGGTGGCCCTTCAGCGCGCGCACCCAGCCCTTCTCAGACATGATGACGGTGATCGGCTCTTTCTCGACGAGCGCCGCATCGAGATCGATGTCGATGTCGGGCATGTCGGCGAATGACGAGCGGCGGCGGCCGAGCGGCGTCTTCTTGGAATACTTTTCGCGCGTTTCCTTGACCTCTTCGGAGACGCGCTCCCATTGCAGTTCTTCCGACTTCAGAAGCTGCTTCAATTCGCGGCGTTCTTTCGAAAGCTTGTCGTGCTCAGCCTTGATCTCGACTTCTTCGAGCCTCGACAGCGAGCGCAAGCGCAGGTTCAGGATCGCTTCGGCTTGGACGTCGCTCAAGTTGAATTTCGACATCAACTTGGCTTTGGGATCGTCCTCGCGGCGGATGATCCGGATCACCTCGTCGATGTTGAGGTAGGCGATCAGGTAGCCGTCGAGCACTTCAAGACGATGCTCGATCTTTTTCAGGCGGTACGTCGAACGGCGAACCAGAACCTCGATGCGATGCTCCAGCCACTGCCAGAGCACGTCGCGCAGATCGAGCACATTCGGGATCTGGCCACCCGACAGCACGTTCATGTTGAGGCTGACGCGCACTTCAAGCTCGGTCGCGCGGAACAGGCTTTCCATCAGCAGGATGGGATCGACCGTGCGGCTCTTGGGTTCGAGCACTAGGCGGATCTCTTCGGCGCTTTCGTCACGGACATCGCCTAAGAGCTGAAGCTTTTTCTCGCTCATCAGGTCGGCGATCTTTTCGATCAGCTTCGCCTTCTGCACGCCGTAGGGAATTTCGGTGACGACGATCTGATAGCCGCCGCGCCCAGTCTCTTCCTTGTCCCAGCGCGCGCGCAAGCGAAAGCCGCCGCGGCCAGTCTTATAGGCTTCGAGGATCTGGGCGCGCGGCTCGACGATCACGCCGCCGGTCGGAAAGTCAGGACCGGGAACCAACTCGACAAGTTTCTCGATCGTGGCGTTCGGATGCTTGATGAGATGCAGAAGCGCGGCACACAATTCGTCGACATTGTGCGGCGGGATGTTCGTCGCCATGCCGACCGCGATGCCGGACGATCCGTTCGCCAACAAATTGGGAAAAGCAGCCGGCAGCACGACCGGCTCTTCGACGCGGCCGTCGTAGTTGGGACGGAAGTCGACCGTCTCCTCGTCGATGCCTTCGAGGATCAACGCCGCAGTGTCGGTCATGCGCGCTTCGGTGTAACGCTCAGCAGCCGGATTATCGCCGTCGATATTGCCGAAGTTGCCCTGGCCATCGACCAGCGGATAGCGCACCGCGAAATCCTGCGCCAAACGCGCAAGAGCGTCGTAGATCGCCTGGTTGCCGTGCGGGTGATAGTCGCCCATCACCTCGCCCACGATCTTGGCGCATTTGATGAAGCCGCCCTCGGGATTGAGCCTAAGCTCGCGCATAGCATAAAGTATGCGCCGATGAACGGGCTTCAGGCCGTCGCGCACGTCGGGCAGCGCACGGTGCATGATGGTCGAAAGGGCGTAGGCCAGATAGCGCTCTTCGAGAGCAGTTCTGAGCTCGACGGGCTCAATGGGGCCATCGCCCGGAAGAATCGGTTTGTCACTCATGGCGCATCCCTCTACAGCGCTGCCGAGGCGCGCTCAAGCCTAGGGCAGCGCTGCGGACGGCAAGAGTTGCAGGGACGCGCCATTTGGGCGCAATGCGGCACAAGTCCCCGAGCCGAGCGGCGCGACACAAAATCCACAGTCCGTTGGGCTCCTTGATCGGACGGGATAGCATCCGCATGTGAGGGCCGCTATTCCTCTTAGAACCAGGGGATCAGATGGCCAGAATGGATGAACGATGGCGGCGCTCGTGCCAGACCTGCCTCAGGTTGAAAAACACATCGTCGAAATGACGAACGAAGTGCGTCGGGAAAAAAATCTGCCGGCGCTGAAGGTCAATGCCATGCTGGCCAAGGCCGCGCGCGCATTTGCGCAGAAGGTGGCAACGAGCGGCAAGTTTTCACACACCGCAGACGGCCGGACACCGGCCCAGCGCGCCGAGAGCGTCGGTTACAAACATTGCGATATCGCCGAAAACCTCGCGATGGACCAGAACATCGGCGGCTTCGATACTGGCGAGCTTGCGTTGCAAGCCATTGCTGGCTGGATGAACTCACCGCCGCATCGCGCCAACATTCTTCGCGCCAGCGTGTCCGAAATCGGCGTCGGCGTTGCGCGCGCTCCAGGCGCCAAGCCGAAGTTCATATCGGTCGAATTGTTCGGCCAGCCTGCTTCGAAAATCTTGACATTCCAGATCAAGAATTTCGCAATGGTGGAACTCAGCTATTCCTATGGAAGCAAGACCTATGACCTGAAGCCTGGAGTTTCTGTCGTTCACTCATCGTGCTCGCAACAGCAGCTCCTTATTACCAAGCCTGGCGGCGTCTTCTCGTCGGCAACGGAAATCGCGAAGGTAACGGCGGAAAACAAAAAACTTTACACACTCAAGCCGGATGCCTCGGGCGAGCCGAAGCTGGAAATTGTCGCCCGTTCAGCGGAACCATGAGCGGTCTGAAAATTAATCCGTGAAGAAACTTTTCCGGCCGCATCGCGTTACAACAAGATTCTGCTAAAAAACGAAAAAGGGAGGGATGCCTGTGCAAACCCGCCAACTTCTCATCTTCATTGCGCTTAGCCTGATCGCTGCGGGCGTCGTCATCGGCGCCGTGACGGCCTATCGGCATTCACACACGGAAGTGCTTGTCGATACGCCGGCTGCGAAAGTCGAAACCAATAAGCCGGGCGGCGAGACAACGATCGATGCGCCTTATACGCATATCGAAAAGGGCAATGAAGGCACGAAGATCGAAGCTCCCGGCGTAAAGATCGAAGTGCCACCTAAGCAGCCGCAGAATTGATCTCCAGATCGAGCTGTGGTGCTCCGGGCAGTCACGCGTAACTGTCCCGAGCATCCGCTTTTCATCTGCGCAATGGCTCCTCGGCATGACGCCGAGGAGGCCGGCTGCGATCAGCCAATGGTTCTAAGAATGCCACCTTCAACGCGGAGCGCTGCACCATTGGTGGCGGAGGCTTCTTTGGACGCCGCGTACACAACCATGTTGGCGACTTCTTCGACGCTCGCGAACCGCTGAACAAGCGATGTTGGGCGGTGTTCTTTCACGAACGTTGCAGCCATCTCGTCCGTGCTCTTGCCTGCAGCTTCGGCCATCGACTTCAAGAAGTCATCGACACCTTCGGAGAGCGTCGGCCCCGGAAGGACGGAATTGACGGTGACGTTGGTTCCGGCCGTCAGTTGAGCGACGCCTTGGGCAATCGAGAGCTGCGCGGTCTTGGTAAACCCATAATGGATCATCTCGACGGGAATGTTCACCGCCGACTCCGACGAGATGAAGATCACGCGGCCCCAGTTACGCTCAAGCATACCCTTCAGGTAGCCGCGCGTCAGGCGCACGCCGGACATCACGTTCGTCTCGAAGAAGCGCATCCAATCTGCGTCAGGAATTTCGAAGAAGGGCTTCGGCTCGAAGATGCCGGCATTGTTGATCAGGATATCGACTGACGGCACCGCCTTGATCAAGGCATCGCAGCCCGCTGCGGTTGCGACGTCGGCAGCGACACCCGTAACAGCCGCGGCGTTGCATGCCTTGTGCACGGCGGCGATGCCCTTATCGACCGTCTCCTGCTTGCGGCCATTGATCACCACTTTGGCGCCGGCCTGAGCTAAGCTTTTCGCGATGGCCAGTCCGATACCGGCCGTCGAGCCAGTTACGAGGGCGGTCTTATCGGTCAAATCGATTTTCATGGGCCGGTTCCGGTTTGGAGGGTTTATGTACCTTAGATCGGATTTTCCGAACAATATGCAAGAGCAATGTTTTCGTCGCGTTCTCTTGGCCTGGATCAATGGCAAACGGAGCGCGCGGACCTAACTGCTACGTTGCGACGGCGGGAGAGTTCCGCTTGGTCGCAAACTCCCGCCGGCTCGGCTCCAACAGGTCGTCGCATGCGGTTCCAACAATTCGTACTGCTCCGGAAACCAAGCAGCAACATTCCGGCCGTCAGAACGAGCTACAGTCTGTGCGACGCGTCGCAGTTCTTCGTTTGCGGCACGGACGACGGGAGACCGCATGGCACTCGAAATCGAACGAAAATTTCTGATCCATGACGCCTCCTGGAGAGAGGCGGTGACGGGTTCTGAACGCATTCTGCAGGGCTATTTCGCGCGCACGCCGCTGCTCCGAGCCCGCATTCGCATCTACGGTGACAAGGGCTACATCACGCTCAAAAGCGAACCGGGCATGCTGGTCCGGCATGAATACGAATATGAGATTCCGAAAGCCGACGCTGTCGAGATGATCAAGCAGTTCAGCGTCGAGCCGATCATCAGCAAGATGCGCTACGATGTGCCCTATGGCGGCGTCGTATGGAGTGTCGACGTCTTCGAAGGCGCGAATAAAGGTCTGGTGCTCGCCGAAGCCGAACTCAAAAGTCCGGATCAGGCGCTGGCGTTGCCGCAGTGGGCCGGGCGCGAAGTGACCAACGACCGCCGCTACGGCAATTCCAACCTCGCGCGCTATCCGTTCATCACTTGGGACAAGAACGGCAATCCGCCGCCGGAGAAAGACGACGATGCATAGGCGCTACGATGCCTTTGGCCCCGCACACGTGGCATTGCGTCAATGCCAGCCATTATAAGGGTCCCAGCCATCGTCCTCGGCTTGCCGTTCTGACTGACGATTGATGATGTGCGGCGATTGCGGGTCCGCTTTCTGCGCAGCCGCGGAGGTCTTCACCGACGGCCGCTCAGCCGGCTTCGACCGCGACTTCTCTGAGGAAGCCACGCGACCGCTCAGCGAGCGCACGATCGTCACCTCGGTTCCCACATGCACAAGAGACGCCAGATGCAGAACGTTCGCGTTCATCATACGGAAGCAACCTGACGACATCGCCTTGCCGATCGACTTCGGCTCGTTGGTGCCGTGGATGCGATACAGCGTGTTACCGAGATAGATTGCCTTGGCGCCGAGCGGATTGCCGATGCCGCCGAGCATGCGTACAGGAAGTCCCGGCTGGCGCCGGCGCATTTCTGCGGGCGGATACCAATCCGGCCAATCGGCAATGCGGGACACTTTTTCCTTACCGGTCCAGGCAAAACCCTGACGGCCGACGCCGATCGAATAGGCGTAAGCCGTGCGCGTGTTGAGCACGTAGTAGAGTTTGCGCGCGCTGGTATCGATGACGATGGAGCCCGGCGCATAAGGCGCGTTGAAGGCCACCTTCGGCGGCGCCACAGGACGGATGTAAGGCCGCGATCCGCCGCTGACGCCCTGCGACCTGCTTAACCGCTCTTCTTCTTCGCGAGAGGGCGCTGCGTCCCACGCGCCATCATCGTCGCGATCGTATCCATATTTATCGTAGCCGTCGCTGCCGTAGACCCGCCGCCCCGGATAGGGCGCGTAATAGCCGCCGTCGCGGTTGCCGTTGTAGCGGGGATCGTAGCGGCGCGGGTCGCTGTCGGGATCGCCGTAGCGATTATCGGCGCGCGGGCCGTCTTGCTGATCGAAGTAGCGATCGTCATCCTGCGGTTCGTCGTAGCCATACTGGGAATAGCCCTGCACGGGTGCGCCGCGTGGGTCATTCCATTGTTGCCACTGCTGGGCTGAGGCCAGGGTCGACGAACCGGCTAACGCCGACACGCCGACGATCGACAGAATGATTGCTTTCATTGAATCCCGCGCATTCTTTGATTTACCCGTAGGGCAGTCATGGCTGAACAGATCGGAACGCCATTTCCGCCGTTCAACATGTGATGTCTGAAGTCGTCATCGGCGTGGCAAATCAATGGCATCGACGCATGGGCGGTATTTCAAATTGTAACGAAGAAACGCTCAATGTTGATAAAAGCCGATTTTCCTTGTCTGACGAAAGTTGATCCAGGTCAGCGCGAAGAGCGGGCCAACACATCCATTAATTCCGCCACCTTACGGCGCTGCTCAGCCGAGTTGCCGCTGGCGATCGCGTGCTCGACACAATGTGCAACGTGATCTTTCAGAACTTCCTCTTCGAGACGGCGAAGGGCGGCGCGAACGGCCGAGATCTGCGTGACGACGTCGATGCAATACCGGTCATCCTCGACCATCTTGGCGATGCCACGCACCTGACCTTCGATCCGGCTCAGGCGTTTCAAGCAAGCGGCTTTTGTCTGTTTCTGCATGCCTTGACGTATACCCTATGGGGGTATATCTGTCAAATGATACCCTAGGCGGGTATGAGGAATGGATCAAGGATGCGGAACGATGGCGGCAGGTAAACCGACCGACGGACACGATCACAGTGGCCAAAACGGGCATAGCTGCTGCTCGCATCAGGGCGCGAAAGACGACGCGGCTGCTCAGACGCACGATCACGCCCATCACGATCATTCGGGTCATAGTCACGGCGTGGCCGCGCACATGGCGAAGGATCCCGTGTGCGGCATGAGCGTCGATCCCGCTACGGCGAAGCACCGCGCTGAGCATGGGGGACAGACTTATTATTTCTGTTCCGCCGGATGCCGGACGAAGTTTCTCGCCGAGCCTGCGAAATATCTGAAACCCGCCGAAGCGCGCACTGAGAACGTCCCCGCCGGCACGATCTACACCTGCCCGATGCATCCGCAGATCCGCCAGGTCGGGCCGGGCTCATGTCCGATTTGCGGCATGGCGCTCGAACCCGAGATCGTATCGGCCGAGGCCAAGCCGAACCCCGAGCTTGAGGATATGACGCGACGACTGAAGATTGGCTTCGCGCTAGCGCTTCCGGTGTTCGTGCTCGAAATGGGCGGACACATCGTCGATCTGCACCACCTCATCAGCCCAACGGTTTCGAATTGGATACAGCTCGTGCTCGCCACGCCTGTCGTGCTGTGGGCGGGTTTTCCGTTCTTTGAGCGCGGCTGGAAATCGCTTCAGACGCGCAATCTCAATATGTTCACGCTGATCGCACTCGGTACCGGCGTGGCATGGCTCTATAGCATCGTTGCGACGCTGGCGCCGAGCTTGTTTCCGGAAAGCCTGCGCACCATGGATGGCGCGGCGCCGGTTTATTTCGAAGCGGCTGCGGTCATTACGGTGCTGGTTCTCGTCGGCCAAGTTCTTGAGCTTCGAGCGCGCGACCAGACGAGCAGCGCCATCCGATCGCTGCTCAATCTTGCTCCCAAGACGGCGCGGCGCATCAAGGCCGATAATTCCGAAGAAGAAGTGCAAGTCGAGACCATCGTCGTCGGCGATAAACTGCGCGTGCGTCCCGGTGAAAGCATACCGGTCGACAGCGAAGTCATCGATGGCAAAAGCAACGTCGATGAATCGATGGTGACCGGCGAATCCATGCCCGTCAGCAAAACGGCCGGTGCGAAGGTGATCGGCGGCACGATCAACGGCTCGGGCGCGCTCGTCATTCGCGCCGAAAAGGTCGGCCGCGATACGATGCTGGCGCGCATCGTCCAAATGGTGGCGGATGCACAGCGCAGCCGCGCGCCGATCCAGCGATTGGCCGATCAGGTTGCAAGCTGGTTCGTGCCGCTGGTCTTAGGCGTCGCAGTATTGGCGTTCATCGCGTGGATGGCGTTTGGTCCGGAGCCGCGGTTTTCATATGCTCTCATCGCAGCGGTCTCAGTGCTGATCATCGCGTGCCCCTGCGCGCTTGGTCTTGCAACGCCAATGTCGATCATGGTCGGCGTCGGACGCGGTGCACGCGCGGGCGTTCTGATCAAGAACGCCGAAGCTCTGGAGCGGATGGAAAAGATCGACACGCTCGTCGTCGACAAGACCGGCACGCTGACTGAAGGCAAGCCGAAGGTCACTGCGATCCGCACCACGTCCCGTGTTGACGAAGCCGAGCTTTTGAAGCTCGCGGCAAGTCTTGAACAGGCGAGTGAGCATCCGCTCGGCGCGGCCGTCGTCGCTGCCGCGCGCGAACGCAATATCGCGCTTTCGCCGGTCAGCGACTTTGCAGCACCGTCGGGCAAAGGCGTCAGCGGCACCATCGACGGCCGCGCAGTCGTTATCGGCAACAGGAAGATCATCGACGAAGCCGGCATCTCTACGTCGTCACTCGATGCAGATGCGGAAAAGCTGCGCGCCGACGGCGCGACGGCGGTCTACGTCGCGATCGATGGGCAGGCAGCGGGTATCATTGCGGTCGCCGATCCCATCAAGGCGACGACGGCATCGGCGCTCAAAAAACTCAAAGCCAGCGGTATTCATGTCGTCATGCTGACGGGCGACAATACCACGACGGCGAAGGCTGTCGCCGGCAAGCTCGGCATCGACGACGTCAAGGCGGATGTGCTGCCGGAAGACAAGGCGCGCATCGTCAACGAATACAAAGGTCGCGGCCACGCCGTTGCGATGGCGGGCGACGGCGTCAATGACGCCCCTGCTCTCGCCGCCGCCGACGTCGGCATCGCGATGGGAACGGGCACCGACGTCGCGATCGAAAGCGCGGGCGTTACGCTGCTCAAAGGCGATCTCGAAGGCATCGCGAAAGCGCGTCGGCTGTCCGAAGCCACGATGTCGAACATCCGGCAAAACCTGTTCTTCGCTTTCATCTATAACGCCGCGGGCGTACCGATTGCGGCAGGCGTGCTCTATCCGGTCTTTGGTTTGCTGCTATCGCCCGTCATCGCGGCTGCAGCGATGGCGATGTCGTCCGTCAGCGTGATCGGAAATGCGCTGCGTTTGCGGGCCGTGGATATAGATCAGGGATAGCAACTGACGGGTCGGGGGGATCGCGATGACGCTCAGTCTCGATGCGTTTCTGTTAGTGCTCGGGCGCGTCGGCTTATTGATCGCCGCGGCTTACGCTGTCTGATTATTCACACCTTACGTTGTTGCTTTGGCATCGAGCATCGCGGGCGCACTCTCGGGTTTCTTCAGTGACAAAATGAGCAGCGACGCGGCGAGGCACGCAATTCCCGCGGCAAAGAACGCCGGCAGATAGGTTGCGAACTCAGTGCGCGTCAACCCTGCGCCATATGCCGCCGTCGCTGCGCCGATCTGATGACCAGCGAAGATCCAGCCGAAGATGACATTGGTTTTTTCAGGCCCGAAATAGCGCGTCGTCAGCTTGACCGTGGGCGGCACGGTCGCGATCCAATCGAGGCCGTAGAACATCGCGAAAAGCGACAGACCGTAAAATGTGAAGTCGGTGTACGGCAGATAAAGCAGCGATAGCCCGCGCAGGCCGTAATACCAGAAGAGCAGCCAGCGGTTGTCGAAACGATCCGATAGCCAGCCCGAGCCGATGGTGCCGAAGAAATCGAAGACGCCCATCATCGCGAGCACGCTCGCCGCCGCGACGGATGCGAGGCCGTAATCGCCGCACAGCGCGATGAAATGCGTCTGGATCAGGCCGGTCGTGCTTACGCCACAGATGAAGAACGTGCCGAACAGCACCCAGAATGCTCCGCTTGTGGAGACCTCCTTCAGGACCAACAACGGCGTCAGCAACAGCGCAGCAAAATTCTCAGTGTGCGGCGGCGTGGGAACGATGTCCTTCGCGCCGTAAGGTGGCAGGCCGATATCGGCGGGGCGGTCGCGCATCAAGAGCCAGACGACGATGGCAGCAACGGCGATCACCGCACAGATGAACCCGACGGAGAGACGCCATCCGTAAAGCGCCGTAAGCTTGGCGAGCAGCGGTAGAAAGACCAGCTGGCCGGTTGCCGTGCTGGCAGACAGCATGCCCATCACCAGGCCGCGCCGCTCGGAGAACCAGCGTGTCGCGACCGTGGCGCCGAGCACCATCGCCGTCAGTCCCGTTCCAAATCCGACGCCGACGCCCCACAGCAGAACGAGTTGCCAGAGGCTGGTCATCTCCAACGACGCGGCGAGCACGGCGGCGACGATGACGAGCGCCGTCAGCACCATGCGGCGAATGCCGAAGCGGTTCATGAACGCGGCCGCGAATGGCCCCATCAACCCAAAAAGGATGAAACGGATGGCCAACGCCGATGAGATCTCCGACGTCTTCCAGCCGAATTCTTTTTCGAGCGGGACGATAAAAACGCCCGGCGCACCCACAGCGCCTGCCGTCACGAGCATGGTGAGGAATGCCGCGGCGGCAACGGCCCAGCCGTAGTGGATGTTTTTTCGCGCCATCGTTGCGGCGAGCGCCGAAGAGATCATGAAGGCCCCAAACCCGTATTCGCGTTTAACACATGCCGAGGTTTTTATATTATGTTCATAATAAAAATCCAGCGCGACGCCGCCGCGTGCCATAGCGGGCAACCCGGGAACAGGATTTCATTAAGGAAATCATTAACTTCAAACTGCGCAAATGCGCCTCCTTGCGGCCTCATGTATTGGCATTCTACCACTGCCAGGGACTGCGGGGATAAGTTGGCCGTCACCAGATTTGCATGACGGTCCTGAGGCGAAAGCAATCGACGATGACACGCCAGCGGCTTCTGTTTCTCGGACTGCTGATCTGGGCGCTCGCGATGATCCTGCCGGATTTCGCGCGCGTGGTTCGCCCGCTCGGATCGTTCGGTTTTTATGCCGACAGCGATGGACTGATCTATGACGTTGCCGGTCCGTTCAATGCCTTAGAGAACTCGCCCGCCTGGAAAGCCGGTGTGCGCGAGGGCGACCGGCTCGATTTTTCGAAAATGCGATGTATTCCATAC
Organism: Hyphomicrobium sp. MC1; assembly: GCF_000253295.1. Taxonomy (NCBI): domain Bacteria; kingdom Pseudomonadati; phylum Pseudomonadota; class Alphaproteobacteria; order Hyphomicrobiales; family Hyphomicrobiaceae; genus Hyphomicrobium; species Hyphomicrobium sp. MC1. Next base: position 2,371,254 of record NC_015717.1, read on the forward strand.
GACCGCGACGTGTGTGCCGCGACGATCTCGGCAGTCGGCGGCAACGAATATGTCCTTCCTGGCGTACAGGCGACGTTCGAACTGCTGCCCAATGGCGCGGAACCGGCGCGTCAGGTGCACTTGACGGCGCTGCCCCGGCCCTCAAACTGGCTCGTGCGCTTCGTGCTGATGCTCGAGCAAATCGCCGGCATCGCGGTCATCCTCGGCGCCGGGTGGCTGGTGTGGACGAAGCCCGGCCCTATGAGCTGGGGCTTTTTCCTGTACGCCATCTGGTTCAATCCCGGCCAAGCCTACGAATTCTATGCCCACTTGCAGCGCTGGCCGATCGTGCTGATGGCGCAGAACGCTCTGGGTTGTATTGCTCAAGCTGCGGGATACGTCGGCCTGCTGATCTTCGTGATGCGAGCGCCAAACGATACGCTACAGCCGCCATGGGCGCGCGTTGATCGCGTGATGCCGTGGCTTGGCGCCGTCATCGCCGTGGCGCTCATGGCATCGTTCGGCAGCTCGTTCGGATTCCATACTGAATTGCTCAGCCGGATCACAATCTTGTTCGGCATCCTCGTCAGTGCGGCGGCCGTTGCGATCCTGCTGATGCGGCGGCAGACGCTGTCGCCCAAGGACAACCAGCGCCTGCGGTGGGTGATGTGGGGATGCCTGATCGGGCTTCCGGCGTTTGTCATCGCCGATCTCAACGAATACACGACGCTACTGACCGATTGGGACGGACTGTTTCTGCCGGAAGACGTTGCCGGGCTGCTTTATCTGACTAACGGCGTGCTTTGCCTGTTCGTAGTCGAAGCCGTGCGGCGGCAGCGCGTCGTCAACGTTGCGATACCGCTCAGGCGCGTGACCGTGCTTGCGCTCATTACGAGTTTGCCGGCTCTCCTCTTGCACGAGCAGGCCGAGCATCTGCATGAGCTTGTCGAGCTTCCGAGCTGGACGTGGCTTCTCGTCGGCGCGATCATTCTGTTTGTCATCGGACGGCTGCACGAATGGGCCGTCGAGCTCGCCGACGATTTTTTCAATCGCTCGCTCGATCGGGCTGGGGAGATTCTCGACGAAGCCATATTGGGGGCCAAGACCGGAGACGAGATCGACCGAATTTTATCCAACCGCGCCAGCAATATTCTCAGGCTGTCATCAGCGGTGACGTTCCGCCGGACCGAAAGCGGTTTTCGCCGCTACGAAAACGGCACAGGCTGGACCGGCGATATCTCGGATCTTCGTCTCAACGATGACAATCTCGGCGCGCTGCTGAAGGGCGAGCCGTGCGTCATCAACGAGGCGGTGGCAAAGGACGCGTCATTTCCTGGCGATCTCGATATGCCGATCCTGGCGATTCCGGCGACGAGCCGCGTGCATTGTTATGCCATCACGTTCTATGGCCCGCACGAGTCCGGCACGGCGATCGACGGCAACGAGCGACGGATGCTGCAGAACCTCGGGCGACACGCGGCCGACGCCTACGCCCGCATCGAGAACGACGAACTACGCAAAACCATCACGGATCTTAGATATCAAGTCGAGATGCGCGGCGCCCTGGCCTAGGGAGGGGCGCGCCTTCGCGCGCTCTTGTAACGTTGCGACAGGCTGCCTGCCATCTCAACGAGCGCTTAATGCCATCGGAAGTTTGTATTGGAAGCTTCTTCGTCGCGTCGCCATGTTTAAGCGCAGTGTAGCCGGCCAAATGAGGAGCATGTCATGGAACAGATCGCTATCGGCAAGTCCGGCATCACAACGTCTCGGGTGGGTCTTGGAACCTGGGCCATCGGCGGATGGATGTGGGGCGGCAGCGAAGAACGCGAGTCCATCGCAACTATCCAATCGGCCGTCGAGCGCGGCATTACGCTGATCGACACAGCGCCGGTCTATGGTTTCGGCCGGTCCGAAGAGATCGTCGGTAAAGCGCTCGCAGAAGGCGGACTGCGCGACAAAGTACAGATCGCAACGAAAGTCGGGCTCGCGTGGAAGGACGGCAAGGTCTATCGGGACTCCTCGCCGTCACGCATTCGTCAGGAAATCGAGGACTCGCTGCGCCGTCTACGAACGGACGTCATCGACCTTTATCAAGTCCACTGGCCCGATCTCGACACGCCATTTGAAGAGACGGCGCGCACGCTGGAGGATTTGCGGCGTGCTGGCAAAATACGCGCGATCGGGGTCAGCAATTATTCTCCAGGACAGATGGAGCAGTTTCGCCGTGCTGCGGCGCTCGATGCGGTGCAGCCGCCCTACAATCTGTTCGAGCGCGAGATCGAGGCCGACGTTCTTCCCTATGCCAAGAAAGTCGGTCTTACGGTGCTCAGCTATGGCGCCTTATGCCGAGGGCTGCTCAGCGGGCGCATGACCACCGCGACGACGTTTAGCGGCGATGATCTGCGTAAAGCCGATCCGAAGTTCCAGGCCCCGCGCTTCGCACAATACCTTGCTGCAATCGAAAAGCTGCAAGCTCTGGCGCAGAACCGCTTCGGCAAATCCGTGCTCGCGCTTGCTGTCCGCTGGGTCCTCGACCAGGGGCCAACGATTGCGCTGTGGGGCGCGCGCCATCCCGGTCAGCTCGATCCGGTAGCCGAAGTCGATGGCTGGCATATCGACGACGGCAGTAAGCGTGAAATAAATGCGATTTTGGAAGCCTGCATCAGCGATCCAGTTTCTCCTGAGTTCATGGCGCCGCCGGAAAAGCGGCCACAATTCGCGCAGGCCCGGTCAAGCTGAGATGGCGGCGTGCCGCAACTTTCACTCTGTCGACGAGATATGTGAGGAAGTATGAAAGTCGGATTCATCGGGCTCGGTCATATGGGCTCGGCCCTCGCCGCAAACCTGCTCAAGGCAGGATACGACGTCACCGTCTACAATCGCACGCGGGCGAAAGCCGAAGCACTTGCGTCTCAGGGCGCCAAGGTCGCAAGCGCGCCGGGCGAAGCAGCGACGGGTGATGCCGTCTTCACGATGCTGGCGGACGACACCGCCGTTGCGAGCGTTGTTTTCGACGACGGCGGCATTCTCGCCAGCATGAACCCCAAGGCCGTTCATATCTCGCTCAGCACCATCAGCACGGCCCTTTCGAAGCGGCTGGCGAAGGCGCATGCGAAGGCCGGGCAGCGCTACGTCGCAGCGCCCGTGCTCGGCCGTCCTGATGCGGCAGCGGCGGCGAAGCTCTTTATCGTTGCGGCGGGTGCGGATGACGCGGTGAAAGCCGTAACGCCTTTGTTTGATGTTATCGGACAACGAACATTCGCCGTCTCGGAGCAGGCCGACGCCGCCAACGTCGTCAAGCTCAGCTGTAATTTTCTTATCGCGACCGTGATTGAATCGCTCGGCGAAACGATGGCGCTCACAAGCAAGGCCGGCATCGACAAACACAACTTTCTCGACATCCTCACCTCGACGCTGTTCGGCGCGCCGATCTACAAGACTTACGGCAATCTAATTGCGGACGAAAAATTCAAGCCTGCTGGGTTTGCAGCGCCCCTCGGGCTGAAAGATGTTCGGCTGGCGCTGGCCGCCGGCGAGGAACTGCGCGTACCGTTGCCCATCGCCAGCCTGCTGCGCGACCGCTTTCTAACGCTGCTTGCCAATGGCGGCGATGATCTCGACTGGTCGGCCGTCGGCAGCCTCGCGGCGAAAGATGCAGGCGTCGCCTGAGTTCCCTACCTTCGCGCATGTCTCCCACGCCGTTTCGAGCTTACACTGACGGTCGTAAAACGATAGCATCGTCAGCATGGACTGGAACCAAACAGTATCCATGCCTATTTCGAAATTTCGAATGCGTTATCGAATTTCGGAGCCGGACATGAGCACGTCGATCGCAACGTCGCACACGGCCAAGTTACACAAGGGTCTGCCGCCTGGTCCGAAAGGTACCCTGATCGGCGGCAATCTCTCGCAGATCGGACCGCGACGCGTCGATTTCTTTCTAAAGTTGGCGCAGACGTATGGTCCTATTGCGAGCTTCCGCGCCGGACGATGGCGACTTTTTCTCGTTAGCGATCCGGAGCTCATCCAGCAGGTACTGGTCACGGACGCGCGTTCCTACATCAAGCATTTCGGCGCGCGGACGTTCAAGCCAGTCCTGGGCAACGGCCTCGTTACAAGCGAGGGTGATTTCTGGCTGACGCAACGCCGCCTATTGCAACCTGCTTTCCTCAAAACACAGGTGCTGTCCTATGCTCCGGTCATGGCGGAATTGACAGAAGCGATGCTCGCGAAGTGGGTGCCAGGAACATCTGTTGACATCGCATTCGAGTTCAGCGCACTGACGAGCGCCATCGCACTGAAGACGCTGTTCGGCCTCGACGATCACGGCGATCGCGTGCGCGTTGATGAAAGTCTGCGGCTGACGTTCGAGCTTCTGACGCATCGTCTCGACTCGTTGTTTCAAGTGCCGCTCGTTTTTCCGACGCCAGCCAATTTGCGCCTCAAGCGAGCGATCGCAGACGTCAACGCCGTGATTGACGGTTTCATTGCGCAGAAGCAAGCGGCGTCTCCCGGCAACGATCTGCTGTCCACGATGATTGCAGCACAGCGCGAAGACGGCACGCAAATGACGGCGCAACAGCTGCGCGACGAAGCGATGACGCTCTATCTCGCGGGCCATGAAACGACGGCACTCACCTTGACGTGGAGCTGGTATCTGCTGTCGCAACATCCCGACGTCGAACAGAAGCTCGTTGCCGAATGGCAGCGTGTTCTTGGCGGACGCGCGGCGCGTGCGAGCGACCTCTCGGCGCTGACGTATACGGCGGCCGTCATCAACGAGGCGATGCGGCTTTATCCCCCCGTCTATGTCATCGGGCGCGAGGCGACGACCGACCTCGAACTCGGCGGTTATCGCGTCAAGAAAGGCTATACGATTTTGATGAGCCAGTGGGTCAACCATCGCGACCCGAAGTATTTTCCTGAGCCCGAGCGCTTTCTTCCCGAGCGATGGCTCGATGGCCTGGCATCGCGTCTGCCGAAGTTCGCTTACTATCCGTTCGGCGGCGGCCAGCGGCTTTGCATCGGCGTGCACTTCGCATTGATGGAAGCGGCCATTGTGCTCGCGACCGTGGGGCAACAATTCAAGTTCACGCTCGCCCCCGACGCGGTGATCGACATCATGCCCCAAATCACGATGCCACCGAAGTACGGCATGCCCGCCACGCTGATGCGTCGTTGATTTTTGGCTCCTACGAGGCTGTCGCGAGGTCCTCTTCCGGTCGTCGCCAGAATGCAAATCTGCGCTTGCGTACGGGCTCGCCAGCGGTTGCGAGCGAGCTAATCAGATCGGCAGCGCCGCGAACCACACGGCGGTTGTTCCAGTATCCGGTGTGAGCATGATAGGCGACCATCGGTTGCGACAGATAACCGAGCCCGCGAAGAAGCATGCCTTCCGATGCAACCTCAATATCGTCAAGCAGCGGCTCGTTCGCGTAAGCTTCGTTGAGCGGCTTCAGCGGATAGCCGAGCAGATCGTTGCGGCTATAGAAGTTGAGCCATCGCGTGCGCGCTCGTATATCGGCATCGAGATCCCTACCAGGAAAAGCTGGCGGCGTGTTCGGATCGCGGGACGTCGTGATTGGTAGAATGCGGCTCGGTCCAAACGTGAAAGTAAAGAGCGGCATGTTCGAACCCATCATCACTAGGCCTGCCAGCGTATCGAGGCGGCGGAAGGGCGAGCCGTTCTTCAAGTAATCGGCGAATTCTCGGATATCATCGCCCTCTTGTGCGAGGCGCGCATCGTCCCAGTTCTTGATGGTATTTACGTCCCAGATGAACGAAGAGACGATATGGCAGCCGAGCGAATGGCCGATGAAAATCAGCGGCCGGTTCGGCTGGCCGTCACCGTCGAGTGTTTCGAGAACGGCGCGAATGTCGGACTGAATTTCGTAGTAGCAGGAATTGCGGAAGCTCTTTGTCTTCTGATAAGCCGCCGCGTCACCCAGCCCCTGCACGACGAGACTGCGATAGGGTGTTACGGGGAAAAGGCGGCTCTTTGCAACCTCATCGAGATATTCTTTCTGGCGTTGGCGCACGCGCTCCGCCCAGAAGACCGACCGAAACGTCGCGACGTCGCGGACGCGCTTGGGCAGGCAGGCCTCGATTGCGGACTGCATGCCTGCGTGATAACCCGGCGCAAACGTATGGATACCGTGCACGAACACGATCGCGACTGGCTGCGCCATGCTCCTCCCCCGCATTCTTCAATGTATAAATAGACTTCGTTCCAACTGCTATCGTTCGGGCTTGCGGCGTTTGCATGGCGTGCGTGCAACGCTGCGCCGTTTCGCACGTTGGCCGTTCTATAATGCTTTCATCCGAAGCCACATCAGGATCGCATGACATGGATGCAAAAATCGTCGCGATTACGGGAGGCGGACAAGGCATCGGACGCGGCATCGCGTATGCTTTCGCGGCGGCGGGCTATGCGGTTTCCATCGCCGATCCGGCCGCGGACGCAGGCGAAGAAGCCGTCGAATACATCAGCAAGCTCGGCGGGCGCGCGCTGTACGAGCGCGCAGACACGTCGCGCGAGGAAGACGTGAGCCGCTGGATCGCGCGGACCATCGAAACGTTCGGCTGTCCGGAGGTGCTCGTTAACAACGCCGGGATCAATGCCAATCAGCCGTTCCTCGAATTGCGGATCGAGGATTTCGATCGCGTGCAGGCGGTCAACGTTCGCGGTGCGGTGCTCTGCACGCAAGCCGTCGCGCGTGAACTCGTCAAGGCAAAGCGGGGCGGTGCAATCATCAATATCGCCTCGACGCGCGCCTTCATGTCGGAGGCCAACACCGAAGCCTACACGGCATCAAAAGGCGCGATCATCGCGTTGACGCACGGCCTGGCGATCAGCCTTGGCGGCTATGGCATCCGCGTCAACGCTATCAGCCCCGGCTGGATCGAGACCGGCGACTGGCAATACTCGGCACGCGCAAAAATCCCGCATCATTCGGACGCCGACAACGCGCAGCATCCTGTCGGCCGCGTCGGCGTACCGGACGACATTGCCAAGGCATGTCTGTTTCTCGCGAACGATGCAGGCTTCATGACTGGGCAAAACATCATCATCGACGGCGGCATGAGCGTGAAGATGATTTATGTCTAGTTCGCGGTCGTCGCGCTGACGCAATCGCGGCTTATGCCGCTCGGCGCTCAATAGGCTCAAGGATATATCCCCGTGACAACCGCAATCATCGAGAACGTCTCGGATACCGCATTCTGGGTCGCTCATTATCGCGGCATCGAAGGTAAGCGCGCGGATGCTCTCTTTCATGATCCCCTCGCGGCAGTGCTGGCGGGAGATCGCGGACGGACCATCGCCGAAGCCATGCCGCGGCCGTTCCTGACGGAGTGGGTCATTGCCCTCCGCACTCGCATCATCGATGATTTCATTCAAGGTGCGGTCGCCAACGGTGTCGATACTGTTTTGAACCTCGGAGCGGGCCTCGATACCCGGCCCTATCGAATGGATTTGCCTCCGGCGCTGCATTGGATCGAAGCCGATTACCCGGCAATGATCGACTACAAGAAAAGCTTGCTCGCGCAAGAAAAGCCGCGCTTCGGTCTGTCACGCGTGAAATGCGATCTCGCGAACGATGCGGAACGCAAATCCGTGCTCTCAGAGGTTAATGCGAAATCGCGGAAATTTCTGGTCCTGACCGAGGGCGTCGTTCCGTATCTGACAACAGATGCTGCCGGGGCTCTGGCCGATGATCTCCATGCGCTCGATCATGCGGCCTACTGGATCGTCGATTATCTTTCGCCTCAGCTTCTCAAGTTCCGGGAGGGCATGATGTCGGGCAAAATGCAGAACGCGCCATTTTTATTCCGCCCCACTGACTGGTTTGGCTTCTTCGATCAACATGGTTGGCACCGCGAGGAAATTCGCTATTTCGGCGAGGAAGGCGATCGGCTGGGTCGCAAAATACGGATGCCCTTCCTAGCAATCGTCGCCACCGTCGCGCGTGCGCTGTTGTCATCTACCGAACGACAGAACTTCAAGAACGCGGCTGGCTACGCTCTGATGGTGCCGAAGTGAATTGGAACCAGCCCCCAGCGCTTCGAGCGCCGGGGGCCTGCTCAACGGCGAAACCTACACACCGCGTCGCAACACACCGGCCACGAGGCCGATGATCACGAACACGACGGCCACCATCAGTAAGAGATGCGCGCCAGACATCGCCGTTCCAGCTACGCCACCAAAGCCGAGAAACGCCGCAATAAGCGCGACGACCAAGAAGACGATCGCATAATAAATCAGGCTGCCACCCATTGTGGTCCTCCATGCTCAGATATCTGGAAAGCGAACGCACGCCGGAGTTTTTAAGTTCCTTTTTCCTTTTGCCCGGCACTTGATAGTGCCCTGCGAGCCCCTGCCGGGGAGCCAGCCACCCTCGTTTGTCATCCCGGCCGACGGAGAGCCCGGCCCCAGTGCAGCCATGCTCCCAGGTCTCGTCGCCAATGCGGGGCCGGAATAACAGCGCGGTCCACGGCTCGCCCCCTAGCGATGTCGTTCGACATTTTTGCCCCGTTCGTTAAAGATTAACGCCGGGGACGCGGCCGGGCGGCAAAGATGGCTTGGCCAGCCTAACACTCGGAGCTAGCCTAAGAGTTGTCGTGAACGTCTTAATTGGCCCGTCGATTGCCATGCCTGTCGTTCTATCCATCATCGGCCAAAAAGGCGGCGTGGGAAAAAGCACGCTGGCGCGAGCGATTGCGGTCGTCGCGGCGCAAGGAAACCTACGGGTCAAGCTGCTCGATCTCGATATCGGGCAACAGACATCCGTGCGCTGGTCGACGACGCGCGCAACGAGCCGTGCGCTTCGAACCATCGACGCGGAGGCTTTTTCATCGGTCGCCGATGCGCTGAAGGATACGTCGGGCGCCGATCTTGTCGTCATCGATACACCCGGCCATCTCTCGCCCGAAACATTCGAAATTGCGCGTGCATCGGATCTCATCGTCCTGCCGACTGGCACGAGTTCGGACGATCTCCATCCGACGACGCTGCTGCTCTATGAACTGGAGCAGAGGGGGCTATCGAAAGATCGGCTGTGTGTTGCCCTTTGCCGGATCCTGGACGCAAAAGAAGAACGTTGGGCGCGGCATTACCTTGAAACGACCGGCTATAAGCCGCTCACTGGCTCGCTGCCGGAGCGGCTCGGTTATCGGCGTGCGCACAATCGCGGCCGGGCGATCACTGAAACCTCGGAAGCCTCGCTCAACGAACGCGCCAATGAATTGATGGCCAGTGTGCTGAGGAAAATTCTTCAGCACGTTCGTGCCTCCAACGGCGTTTATTCGGCGCATTGAATCTTCCGCACGCTGCAGGGGTTATCATGATCACTGTTTATGGGTACGTGCCGGCGTGGGGGCTTCCCGATATCAGTCCTTATGTCACCAAAGTCATTGCCTACATGACTTTCGTTGGAATTCCGTTTCAACATCGATCGCAGGACCTCGCGCGGATCGACATCGATGCACCGCACGGCAAACTTCCTTATATCGTCGACAGTGACGGCACAAAGGTCGCCGACTCCAACGCCATCATCGCGTACCTCAAGGAAAAGTTCGGCGATCCGCTCGATGCGGATCTTTCGCCATCGGAGAGAGCAAACTCGCTCGCATGGAACCGGCTTATCGAAGAACACCTCTATTGGAGCGGTGTCATTGAACCGCGCTGGCGATCGGATGCCGGCTGGGAAACATATATCCCCTTCATCGTTCAAGGCGCCGAGGTGACTCCAGAACTCAGAGCGGCGTTGGATGCCTTCCGTCTTCGGATCTTGTCCGGCTTTTGTGGGCAAGGAATGGGGCGGCGATCGTCGTCAACAGTGCTTGACTGTTTCAAGACGGATATCGACGCGCTGTCCGCATATCTCGGCGATAAGCCCTATTTCCTTGGCGACAGACTGCATTCCCTAGATGCCTCGGCCTACGCGATGCTTCGTCATCTTCACGATCAGCCGCATGAATGGCCCGGCGCGCATTATGTGGCGAATAAGCAAAATCTCGTCAGTTACATAGATCGGGTTCGCAGTGAGCAATACATTTGAGGGAACTCTGTTCCTATAATGCAGCGCTTCCGGTCGGATAGCTGCGGTTCATGTTCTTTACAAATCTACAAGCTGCGTCTGCGCGGGAAACCATTACCTCTCGATCCCGTTTGAAGACCGTCCTATCGACAAACGAGAGGTAAGTTTCATGAAATTCGTCACAACCGCTGCACTGCTTGGCGCGGGCATGCTTGCTCTGACCGCGACCACGGCTTCGGCGGCAATTGTCTGCAACAGAGAAGGCGATTGCTGGCACGTGCGCGGGCACTACAAATACGAACCGGGCCTGCATCTGCGCGTGTTTCCCGACTCTTGGAAGTGGGGCGATCACGATCACTATCGCTGGCGCGAGCATGAAGGCCGCGGTTACTGGCGCGGCGGCGTGTGGATTAATCTCTAATTAGTTTGTGCCCGGCGACACGCGTTCCGCGGGCTGGCCGCCGGGCACATTACTTGACGCATCGTTCTTGGCAGAATTTCTGAAAACGCCCGGCGACGCGCGTTCGGCGCGCCGGGCATTTTCGTTTTGCCGCTTCCGACTGCGCTGGTCGCAGACAGCCGGAAGCGGCGGAACCATCACAACGGAATGTTGTCGTGCTTCTTCCAGGGATTTTCGAGCGTCTTGTTGCGCAGCATGTTGAGCGCGCGGCAAAGGCGCTTGCGCGTCGCTGAGGGCGTGATGACCTCATCGATGTAGCCACGCTCGGCGGCAACAAACGGATTGGCGAAGCGCTTCTTGTATTCGTCGATGCGGGCCTGGATCTTCGCCGGGTCAGACAATTCAGAGCGGTAAAGAATTTCGGCTGCACCCTTCGCGCCCATGACGGCGATTTCGGCGGTCGGCCACGCATAGTTGACGTCACCGCGGATGTGCTTCGAACTCATGACGTCGTAAGCGCCGCCGTAGGCCTTGCGCGTGATGACCGTGACTTTCGGCACCGTGGCTTCCGCATAGGCAAACAGCAGTTTCGCGCCGTGCTTGATGAGCCCGCCGTATTCCTGCGCGGTGCCCGGCAGGAAGCCCGGAACGTCAACGAACGTCACCAACGGAATGTCGAAACAATCGCAGAAGCGAACGAAGCGCGCGGCTTTGCGCGACGCATCGCTATCGAGCACGCCCGCGAGCACCATCGGCTGGTTGGCGATGATGCCGACGGTCGAGCCTTCCATGCGTGCGAAGCCCGTCACGATGTTCTTTGCGAAAGCTTCCTGGATTTCGAAGAAGTCCGCCTCGTCCACGACCTTCAGAATGAGTTCCTTGATGTCGTAGGGCTTGTTCGGATTGTCGGGGATCAGCGTATCGAGCGAATGGTCGATGCGATCGGGGCTGTCGTGCGTCGGGATGAGCGGCACGCCCGCCTGGTTGCTCGACGGCAGGAAGTCCATCAGGCGACGCATCTGCAGCAGTGCCTCGAGATCGTTCTCGTAGGCCTTGTCGGCGATCGAGGACTTCGTGGTGTGGACCTTGGCACCACCCAACTCTTCTGCGGTCACGGTTTCGTTCGTCACGGTCTTCACGACGTCGGGGCCGGTCACGAACATGTAGCTCGTGTCCTTCACCATGAAGATGAAGTCGGTCATGGCAGGCGAGTAGACATCGCCGCCCGCGCAGGGTCCCATGATCACGGAAATCTGCGGGATAACGCCGGACGCCAGCACGTTGCGCTGGAATACTTCGCCATAGCCGCCGAGCGCGTCGACGCCTTCCTGAATGCGCGCGCCACCTGCGTCGAACACGCCGATGATCGGGGCGCGGTTTTTCAGCGCCATATCCTGGATCTTGGTGATCTTCTTGGCGTGTGTCTCGGACAGCGAACCGCCCATCACCGTGAAGTCTTTCGCGAAGACGTAGACGACGCGGCCGTTGATCGTGCCCCAGCCGGTGACGACACCGTCGCCCGGCACCTTCGTCTTTTCCATACCGAAGTCGGTGCAGCGGTGCTCGACGTACATGTCGAATTCTTCAAACGAGCCGTCATCCATCAGAAGTTCGATGCGCTCGCGGGCGGTCAGCTTGCCCTTGGCATGCTGCGCGTCAATGCGGGCGCGGCCGCCGCCGAGACGGGCATTGTCGCGGCGCTTCTCAAGCTCATCGATAATGTCTTTCATGGAACCCCTTGCCTGGCTCGGGCCGAATGTGCCGAAAGGGCTCTCTAGCATGGCTCCGATGCAGCGCAAACGGTGAGTTGTCGCGATGCCGGAGCCAAGCCCGGTACGTCGGCAAAGGCCCGGAAACTCAGGCGCTTTTTGCGGCGGGCTCGGCTGCCGGAGCGGCCAGCCGGGCGGACAAATCAGCCGCCTTGACCTCGACAAAGCCGGCGCCGCGAACTGGCTCAATCAGAACGGGATGATTTTGGGCTTCGGCCCAGGCCAGCGTCGTTGCGATGAAATTCGCGATCGGCTCGACGATGACGCGCTTGCCCGCGATCTTTTTCATGTGGGCTTCGGCGTCAGGCCGGTGCGAAAAAACGTGCAGCTTGTCGGCCGAGCGCGGCTTCTGCGTGCCGGGCGTCAGCATCGGGCCCTCGGCATTGCCGACAAGGTAAATTTCGCGCTTCTCACGGGCGGCGGCCACATAAAGCGGGATCGCCTCGGTCTTGAGCCGGATCAGAAGATCGCGCGGGTCGATCTCGGCTTCGATCGGATCGGAAACCCAGTCGGTGCCGACGAAACCCTTGGCGGTCGCGATGCCAGGCAGAATATCAGTTGCAAATACTTCCAGAGAGATATCCTGCAACTCGCGGTTTCCGGCCAACGCTTCAGCCCAGCGCCCGGCCTCGATCGGGCTTGACCAGAAAAGCTGAACCGTTCGCCCAGCGACCTTCTGCGAGGGCACGGAAGCGTTTTCCTCGTCGGCAAGCGTGAGCACACGCCCTTCGGCCACCGCCCGGCGCACGAAGCGGTCGCGTTGCGCTAGCTCTGGAATGCGCGGCGCGTTGAGCATTGGTCACCGACCCCGAATCATTCCTGCAAGTGTTCTTGAAACGCGACGCGAGGACAAGGAGGTCCCGGGTAAAGATAATCCTTCGTGTTAAATTCGGTTCTTTCCTCTGTGTTTCCGATGCGACGTCTGCGCCTCAATTGTCCATGGCTTCGACATTTGCCAGCACCCGACGCAACAGGCCCATCAGCGTCTCGACCTCTTGCGCGGTTAGCCCCTCCATCGCTTCCTTGTTGCCTTGAAGGAGGATCTCACGCCCCTGAGGCAGCTTCGCCAAAGCTTTTTCGGTAAGCGAAATCATGCTGCTGCGGCGATCGGTTAGATCCGGTTCCCGGCGCACCAGGCCGTCGCGCTCCATGCGATTGATAAGCTGCGCCATGCTCGGCTGCTCAACTTTTACCAAACGCGCCAGCTCGATTTGCGACATTCGATTACCGTCTTTGAGAGCGCTAAGCACGGGCAGATGCGCGGAGGCAAAGCCCAGCGCACGAAGGCGCGTGTCGCCGACCCGCGCCAAACCGCGCGCAATTCGACTGAAATAATGACCGGGCGTCTCCATCGGCTTCCACTTCCCGCTTGCCATTACATAGGGTCCTATGTTTATAACATAGGACCCTATGTAAACGGAGGCGGCGGAAATGGCAATCGGTTCACAGATCGCAATTATTGGCGGCGGCCCCGGCGGATTGATGCTCGCCCGGCTACTGGAACTCCGCGGGGTGATCGCGACAGTGTTCGAGCGTGATGCTCACGCCGGCGAGCGTCCGCAAGGCGGTTCTCTCGACCTTCACGCCGAGTCCGGCCAGCGCGCCATGCGTTGCGCCGGGTTAGAGGCGGAATTTCGTGCTGCTGCTCGACCGGAAGACCAGGGCGATCGTTTGTACGACGAACACGGAACGCTCCTGTTCGACTACGACGGCCTTGGCGACGACCGGCCCGAAATCGACCGCACAGAACTTCGCCGCATCCTGCTCGGCTCCCTTTCCACAACGGAGATGCGTTGGGGCTACAGGATCACGGGTGTCCGCCACGCGGAGAATGGCGGTTACGATGTGATGAGCGACGGCATCAGCGAACATTTCGACATTGTCGTCGGCGCCGATGGCGCTTGGTCTCGCGTCCGTCCCTTGCTCTCCGACGCCACGCCTTTTTACGAGGGCGTCACCTTTGTCGAACTCGGCTTCGATGCGAGCCGCCACCCCTCTGTCGATACCCTTGTTGGGAGGGGCAAAATGTTTGCGGTCGGCAACAACCGCGCGCTGATCGCCCAGCGCAACGGTCACGGGCACATCCGCGGCTACGCCGGTATTCGCATCGCGGAGGCTGAGGCCCAGGACTTGTCAAAAAGATCTACCGGCCGGGTACGTGCAACCGTACGGGAGGCGTTCGACGGTTGGGCTCCGACGTTGACCCAGTTGATCGAGGAAGGCGACATTATTGGCGTTCGCCAGTTGTATGCACTGCCGGTTGGCCACCATTGGATCAGCAGACCTGGGCTCACAATGCTAGGCGATGCTGCGCACTTGATGTCGCCTTTCGCGGGCGAAGGCGTCAATCTCGCGCTCGCCGATGCCGTCGATCTTGCGGATGCGCTGACAGCTGAAAACGGCTGGTCGGCCGTTGAGCATTATGAAGCGGAGATGGTCGCGCGGGCGACGCCGGCTGCGGAAGAAGCGTCAACCGGCTTGAACGGTGTTTTTTCCTCGACCGGCATTTCGGATGTCCTGGCGCATTTTAAGGAACGCGTTGAGGCGCGTATCCCAGCGCAATAGGCCCAGTGCATTGGCCGGGACGATGCAGAAATCTGGGGGCGGCCACCTAAAAGGCGACCTTGATTTGCCCCGTCCGTGCCCATAGCATAACGCTTCCCAACAACTTGGAGTGGCTTGGACGCACATCCGTCGGCCGCGAACATCGTGACCGAAGCCCTCATCGTTCTGGCCCTTGTTCTTCTCAACGGCCTTTTTGCGCTTTCCGAACTTGCGATTGTTTCGGCACGCCGGCCGCGATTGAAAGCCATGGCGGCATCGGGCCGTTCCGGCGCGAACAGCGCGCTGGCACTCTCGGCGCAGCCCGGCCGCTTCCTGTCGGCCGTCCAGATCGGCATCACACTGATCGGCACGATCAACGGCGCCTATTCGGGCGAGACGTTCGGCGAGGACGCTTCCCTCTATCTGCAAAACCTCGGCTTCAGCCGACAGATTGCCGACCCGGCCGGCTTCGGTATCGTCGTCGCGGTCATCACGTATCTTTCGGTCATTATCGGCGAATTGGTGCCGAAGACGCTGGCGCTGCGCAACGCCGAGGCGATCGCCTGTTTCGTTGCGCCGATCATGACGGGTTTCGCGAAGATCGCGGCGCCCATCGTCTGGCTTCTCGATACCTCGACGAACCTCGTGTTCCGTCTTCTCGGACTGTCGCAGGAAAGCGAGAGCAAGGTCACGGATGAAGAGATCAAGACGCTCATCGCGGAAGCCGAAACGGCGGGTGTGCTGGAGACGGGCGAAGGCGAATTGATTTCGGGCGTCATGCGTCTGGCAGATCGCGCCGTCGTCGGCATCATGACGCCGCGCACCGATGTCGTCTGGATCGACATCACCGCGTCGGACGAAGCGATCAAGGAACGGCTGATCTCGACGCCGCATTCGCGTCTACCTGTCGGTGAAGGCTCGACCGACAAGCTGATCGGCGTGGTGCAGACGCGCGAGCTGCTGTCGAACCTCCTCTCCGGCAACAACTTCGATCTGAAGTCCTTCGTTCGCAAGGCGCCGATGATCCCCGAGACAGCGGCGGCACTCGACGTGCTCTCGGTGCTGCGAGACGCGGAAGTGCCGATGGCGCTGATCCACGACGAATACGGCGACTTCGAAGGCCTCGTCACGCCCGCCGATATTCTCGAAGCGATTGCGGGCGTTTTCAAATCCGATGCCGAGGGCCTTGAGCCCTATGCGGTCGAGCGCGACGACGGGTCGTGGCTGTTTTCCGGCGGTATGCCGGTCGATGAAATGGCCGACAAGATCGGCATCGTGCTGCCGGAGAACCGCTCCTACGAGACTGTCGCCGGGTTTGTTCTTGCCGGATTGCAGCATTTGCCGAAGACGGGCGAGCACGTCGATATCAGCGGCTGGCGGTTTGAGGTCGTCGATCTCGATGCGCGCCGTATCGACAAGGTGCTCGCAAGCCGTCTGGTGCCGTTGCGGCGCAGACTTCCTACGTAGCTTTTCTGCACAAAGTCAGAAACCGCACGGCGGCGTCGAACTCGGCCCGGCGGCCACGGCGGCGTGCAAGGGCTTCAGAATCCTCGCCCCAAAGCGAGATCTGATAATCTTCATCGACGTGCGCGGCTTTCCAGGCGGCGTCCGGGCTCAGCCATTCGCGGTCGATGGCGAGCGCGATCAGCGCCGAACCGGTCAGCGTCGTGATGACGTGCAGTCCCGATAGCCGCATGGCGTCGTGCGGCTCCAACGCTTGCTCATAAGCGACGATCGCAGCAGTTGGCTGAGCGACATGCACGATGCCGAACACGACCCGAAACTCGGCGTTGAGCGTCTCGTTCACCCACGCGACGATCGGATCCCAATGCTCGGCCTGTAGCTCGACGAGCTTTTCTGGTGTCTCTGCGCGATAGCAGATGAGATCGGTTCCGGCATAAGCGGCGATATCATCGGCAACGGCGTCAAGCGTATCGGCGACAGCATCGATGGCTGTGTTGGCGAAACGGGTCAACGGCATATGTGCGGGGTTGATATGCTCACCCTGGGCGCGCCATTCCTCGGCGATGGCTTCCGCGAGTTCGTGCGTCGGCAAGGCAAGCGCACGCTTCTTTGGCGTTTTGATCGGGCGGCCATCGAGCAGCACGCTGAAAGGTGCCGTGTCGCCGACGCTCACCTCTTTGTAGAAGCGGCGCGGAAGCGGTTTGGCCAGGCTGTCGTTCAGGACTTTGCCTGGACCGCCGGATGGCCGCGGCTCAGCAGGCCCAGAGCCGGATTTGCCTTTTCCGTTCTCGTCGTTCATGCGGCGCTGCTTTCAAGTGCGAGGACATCGTCGATGGCTTTGGGCAGATCTTCGAAACGTTCGACGATAATATGAGCGCCGGCGTTGTTTAGTTCCGCCACGGTGTGATAGCCCCAGGCGACGCCAATTGCCGCCACGCCAGCAGTCCGCGCCATCGCCATATCATACGTCGTGTCGCCGATCATGACCGTAACTTCGGGCGTTGCGTCGGTTTCGAGGATAGCGCGCTGAAGCATCGAGGGATGCGGCTTCGAGGGATGATCGTCGGCAGTCTGGATGGTTGCGAAACTTCCGTGCCAGCCTTCGCGGTCGAACAGCCGATCGATGCCGCGACGCGACTTGCCCGTCGCGATGCCGAGAAGGTGGTCGTCACGCGCGGCGAGATTGGCGATCGTTTCCTTGGCTTGCGGAAATAGGATCTCGGTTTCGGCCGGATCGTGCTTCAGCTCGCGGAACGCCATCTTGTAGCGTTCAGCGAGCGCAGCGCGCGTCGCCTTGTCAACATCGGGGGCCAGCACTGCAAACGCCTCAGGGAGCGAAAGCCCGACGACCGAGAGCGTTGCCTCCCGCGTCGGCGGGGTCATCTCGAGCGTGGTGAAGGCGTGCACCATCGACAGCACGATGCCCGCCTGGCTGTCGACGATCGTGCCGTCGCAATCAAAAACAACGAGTTTCATGGGGGGCGTTTTAGCATGGGGATTTTTAGTTTGCACCCGGCGCCCCCCCTTACGGGGAGCCGGCCGCCGGATGATTTTTGTAACTTTCTTCGCCCGTTAGGTGGCGCATGGCGGCCGGCGCGCGGAACGCGTGTCGCTGAGCACCATAAAAAGCTAGGGGCGGCCGAGGCGATGCTGGAGCCAGAGCAACAGGAAGCCGAAAAGCGGGATGAGGAAGTCCAGATAGAAAATCACGCCGGCGTTGCCGGGCGCAAAATTGTGCTGCGTCACGATCTGGTAAATGTGGCCGAAGCCCGCGCCCAGCGCGAATAATGCCGGTCCGACGATGGCCGCGAGACGAAGGTCGAAGCTTCGGAACGCCGCCAGAAACCCCACAACGGAAAAGCCGAGGCTCGCAGTTCCGACCTCGAACTGAAAAGGACTATCGGCCCAGCCGATGAACTGAGCCGCCATTTGTCCGAAGAAGGAATGCATCACGAAGTTGTAGAAGAAGCAGACGCCGATGGCCCAGAACACGTGCCACGAAATCAACTTCTCGACGACCACGGCGGCTGTCACGGGTTTGGAAGCACGCATGATCGCCGCGAGCGAAAACAGAAGTCCAATAACGAGAAACGTGAGCGTGAAATTCGAAAGAACGAACCTGATGATTTCCGAGATCATGGCGCTCGCCTTGTTCTATTCGAACTTTTCTTCGTCGAAACCCAGGAGTTCCCAAGTGCGCCGCATGTGATCGGGCAACGGCGCGGTAACGTCGATGGTCTTTCCGCCTTTCGGATGCGGAATAACGAGGCGGCGCGCGTGCAAGTGAAGCTTCTTATCGATATTCTCGGCGGGCATGTGAACGTCGCCCTCGTACTTGTTGTCGCCGACGATCGGATGGCCGATGAGATGCATGTGCGCGCGGAGCTGATGCTGGCGGCCGGTCACCGGCTTCAGTGATACCCACGCCGTTTTGTGCGCAGCGCGATCTATGACGGAATAGTGTGTGGTCGCGTGCATCGCGACGTCCTGCTCGCCGGGTTTTGCCTTGCGGACGCGATCGCCGTCAGGTCCTGAGGCTTTGACGAGTGCTGCCTCGACCTTGCCCTGCGGCGGCTTCGGAACGCCCTTCACGAGCGCCCAATAGGTTTTCGCAGCGGAGCGTGTCTGGAACGTCCGCCCGAGCTTCGCTGCCGCCTCGCGCGTTTTGGCAACGAGCAGCACGCCGGTCGTGTCGCGGTCAAGGCGATGTACCAGCCGCGGACGCTCGCCGCCGAAGCGGTCGGCCATGCCTTCGAGCATGCCGTCGATGTGCTTCTTCGTACCGGTGCCGCCCTGGACCGCGAGGCCGAACGGCTTATTCAGAACGAGAACGTAGTCATCCTCGAACAGGATCATCTTTTCGATGGTATCGCGGTCGCCCTTTGAGACGCCGGGAGGGGCCTGCAGTCCCGGCCCCGACTTTTTGGGCTGACGAACGATCGCAGGAACGCGGATTTCTGCGCCGACATTGAGACGGTCGTTCGCCTGCGCGCGCTTGGAATCGACGCGGACCTGCCCCGAACGCAGAAGCTTCTGGAGATAGGTGTAGCCGACCTCCGGGAAATGCACGCGAAACCAGCGGTCGAGGCGCATATCGGCCTCGCCGTGCGCGACGCGCAGCGTTTCGACTTTTGAAGGCGTGTCGGTCATCGGAGTGTCCAACGTCGTGCGGCCCCAGAAAATTCCGGTGGCAAGCGAAGTGCGAAGATCATAAGAGGAATCCTTAGCGGAATTCCGTATAGCGCCGATCCGGGCGGCTAGGAAGGGCGGTAAGATAAACGGCCGCTAAACGGCGGCCCCAGAAAGATGGCCGATGGCCGCGGTTATCGCCATCGCCAGCGCGCCCCAGAAGGTTACCCGCACGACGGCACGCCCAATATTCGCTCCGCCGGCCTGGGCTCCGATGGCGCCGAGAGCCGCGAGGCAGACAAGAGAGGCGACGGTGACTAACCAGGTCACGCGGCCTTCCGGCGAGAAAAGCGCCACCAGGACAGGAACTGCCGCCCCGACGGCGAAAGACACAGCCGATGCCAGCGCAGCCGTGATGGGGCGTGCCGTCGTCAACTCGGAAATGCCAAGTTCCTCTCGGGCATGGACCCCAAGCGCATCACGCGCCATCAGTTGCTGCGCGACTTGACGTGCGAGCGATGGCTCAACGCCGCGGGCGACGTAGATGTCGGTCAGTTCCTGAAGCTCAAAGTCCGGTTGATCGACGAGTTCTTTGCGCTCTCGGGCAAGGTCGGCATTTTCTGCGTCCCGTTGGGAGCTGACCGACACGTATTCACCGGCGGCCATGGAAAGCGCACCGGCGACGAGACCGGCGACGCCCGCGATGAGAATAGATTGCTGCGAGGAATCGGCCGAAGCGACACCCGCAATCAAGCTTGCGGTCGAGACAATGCCGTCGTTGGCGCCCAAGACCGCTGCGCGCAGCCAGCCGACGCGTTCTACAACGTGCTGCTCGGTCGTCGCCATGTTTCTCTTACCTGCTAACGTTATGAGCGAGCATGAGGCCCGCACCAACCGGGAAGATACGATGCTTCGGGGCTTTTAGCGAACTGAAGTGCCTGCGTCAGCGCAGATTCGGGGTCGCTTTTGGCGATCTTGGCATCGACACGGCGGCGGAGTGCGTCGGCCCAAAGAAATTCGCTGAATGGCGTTGCGTCCTTCGCGTAGCCACCCGCGAAGCGAAGTTCTCCCGCGAGGCTGCGATACGGATCGTCCACGAGTTCGGCTATCGACTTGGGAAGCTCCGTGCGCGTCTGGCGCTCGCCGCCGCTGTCGAACGGATGCATCCAGCCGCGATTGTCCATGAAGCGCCAGAACTCTTCTTTGTCGAGCGCACGAAGGTCGGCGACCGGCGAAATCAAAACCTGCTCGACGCCTTCGTCATGCAGTGCACGGCCTAGATGATGATGATCGATGACGTAGTAGCGGTTCTTCGGGCCGCGGACGACGGGGATCATATGGCGACCGAGGAATGTGCCCGTCTTTGTCGGCGCGAGTTTCTTCCATTCGGCGCGTTTGCGCTCGACCTCGCGCATGCCGACCGTCATCTGCGTCGGCCGTAGATCGGCAATGGCGATGGAATGCAGCAGCGGCTGCGGCGATCGCGGGTTTGGTTCTATCGATTGCTGGGCCATCTGACGATCCTCGGAGGTCGGCATTCTAACGTCGCAACAGTCGTAGCGGAATTCGAACCGTTCGCGGACTTACCAAACTGTAAATGGTGGGAAGACCCCTCGGCCGGCGGCCTATCTGCCACTCCGCTCGGCGCGGAGTTTGGCCCAGTAATCGAGGCGTTTCTTGATTTCGCGTTCGAAGCCGCGCTCGGGCGGGTCGTAGTATTGCGGGCGCTTCTTGAAAGCGTCGGGGAAATAATTCTGCCCTGAGAATGCGTCCGGCTGATCGTGATCGTAGAGGTAGTCGGAGCCGTAGCCCTCCTCCTCCATCAGTTTGGTGGGCGCGTTCAGGATCGTCTTCGGCGGCGACAGCGAGCCGTGCTCTTTCGCAGCGCGCATCGCGGCCTTGTAGGCGACGTAGTTGGCGTTCGATTTCGGCGCCGTCGCGACGTAAATAACGGCTTCGGCCAACGCAAGTTCGCCTTCCGGAGAGCCTAAGAAATCATAGGCGTCCTTGGCGGCATTCGCGACGACAAGCGCCTGCGGATCGGCGAGGCCGATGTCTTCCACCGCCATCCGTACGATGCGACGCGCAAGGAACAAACGGTCCTCGCCACCGTCGAGCATCCGGCAGAAATAATAGAGCGCGGCGTCGGGATCGGAACCGCGCACGGCCTTATGCAGCGCAGAGATCAGGTTGTAATGACCTTCGCGCGACTTGTCGTAAAGCGGCGCGCGACGCTGCACGAGCTTGACGAGGGCTTCGCGCGTCAACGGTTTGCCCTTCGCTGGAACAGCAGCAAACACATCTTCGACGAGGTTCAAGATCGATCGGCCGTCGCCGTCCGCCATGCCCTTCAGCGCGTCTCGGGCGTCATCATCGAGCGGTAGCGGCCGGCCGACCTCCTTCTCAGCGCGTTCCAAGATCGTTTCAAGGTTTTCGTCCGTCAGGCGATTGAGAACCAGCACGCTCGCGCGCGAAAGCACAGCGGCGTTGAGTTCGAACGACGGGTTCTCGGTCGTGGCGCCGACGAGCGTGATCGTGCCGTCTTCCATGTAGGGCAGGAAACTGTCCTGCTGCGAACGGTTGAAGCGATGTATCTCATCGATGAAGAGCAGCGTGCCCTTGCCCTGCTCGCGCATGATCTTGGCGCGGTCGAAGGCTTTGCGCAGCTCGGCGACGCCCGAGAAGATGGCCGAGAGTTGCTCGAACACAAGGTTCGTTTCGCCCGCGAGCAGGCGCGCAATCGTCGTTTTGCCGGAGCCGGGCGGTCCCCAGAAAATAAGGCTCGGCACGCGGCCACTCTTCAGCATCCGCGTCAGCGTGCCTTCGGGTCCGACGATATGTTCCTGGCCGACGACTTCCGACAGCGTCTTGGGGCGCAGCCTATCGGCGAGCGGCCGAGGTGCGCTCTTTTCCAGTCCGGCAGCTTCGAAGAGATTGGTCATACGCGCCTTATATAAGGCCGCGCGGCCGGCGTCCAAAGGCTCTTTTGCTGGCGCTTGGCAACACGCGTCCGCGCGCCGGCCGAGTGCTTTATTTGCGCCGAGCGACTCCGCTCCGCGGAGCCGGCCGCTAGGCGCGAACATTCGCTTCACCCACCGTCATGCCGACGAAGGTCGGCACCCAGACAAACCTCAACATAACGGCTGTCGCGGCTTGTCTGGATCCCGGCCTGCGCCGGGATGACGGCAGTTGGAGATGGGTCTCCGATTTTAGCTAATCGTTCCGTACAGCGACGTTGACCGTTTGTGGAGTGCCGGAGGTGGCGCCGGAGACGTCGCTGACTTCGACGTCGAAACGGGCCTGTGCCGCGTCCGAGCCATCGTGCGTGAAATAGACCATGCCGCGTTCGAGATCGGCCTGCGAGAACGTCGCCACGGCCTGCGCAGGATCGTTGGACAGGACGACGGAACCGCCCGACGCGTTCGAGATATGGAACGTCAGATTTTCGGGCCGGTCATCGGGATCGAGGGCGTTGAGGTCGGCCGTAGTGATGCGCACCGAACGGCCTTTCGTGACGGTCAGGTCGAGATCGCCGCCAAGGGTGGGCGGGATGTTACGGACATGTGCCGTGAGTTCGCCGCCCTCTTCCATCGACAAGCGGCCGTATTTGATCTTGCCAGCGGCGTGGCCGGTGCTCTTGATCTGAATGAGCTGCTGGACGCGGACGTCGCCCTGGATGGTGCCGCGGATTTCTGCGGTATCGGAATTGATGGTGCCGAAGAGCTTGCCACCTTCTTGCACGATGACCTCTGAGGCTGTGACGCCGCCTTCGACGTAGCCCCAGATTTCGACGCGCTGGCCGCTTTTGACCTCGCCTTTCAGGACGGCGTCCTCGCCGATGATCAACACGCCACGGTTCTCGGACATCGGCTCACTCCGTTACGCCTACTGGGCGCGACCGCGGAGGTCGCGAGGCGTAACCTCGGCCATGATTTTGTCAGCTTCTCGACAGTTGCGCGGCAATCGAGGTTAACACCCAGGGCTGCGATCCCTAACCCGGCACCTGAAGCTGGAGGACGCGGCTGCCGCGCTTGACTGAGATCTGCCAGAGCTGCTGGCGCGTTTCGAGTGCTTGGTCGGCCTCGTCTACGTTGGCGATCTTCTTCTTCCCGATGGCGACGATGACATCACCCGGCTGGAAGCCGAACTGCTGAGCCAGCGAACCGTCACGCACGGACGTCACGACGACCCCGTCAGTTTGATCGAGATTATACTCATCGGCGACGGACGGCAGGATGTTGGAAATGCGCGCACCATCGAGCGGGTGATTGCCCGAGAGATTCTTGGCGTCGCCCTTGCCAGGCTTCGGCGCCGCGACGAGCGGCATCTCGATATCGACCGGCTTTTTGTTGCGAATGACGGTCAGCTTCGCCGTGCGGCCGATGCCTTTCGTCATCAAACGATAATAGACGGCACGCGCATCGACGACCTCAACGCCATCGACATGCGTAATCACGTCTCCGGCCTGAAGGCCGGCGTCTGCGCCCGGACCTTTATCGTAAAGCCGGGTGACGACAGCACCCGAAACGCGATCGAGGCCGAGGCCTTCGGCGAAGTCCCGCGTCATGGCTTCGATCTTGGCGCCGAGCCACGGCTTTTCGACCTTCCGGCCCTTCTCCGCACTTTCGGCATAGACGCGAACCAGGTTCGATGGAATGGCGAAGCCGATACCGACGGAACCGCCGGACTGCGAATAGATCATCGTGTTGATGCCGACGAGGCGACCGGACATATCGACCAGCGCGCCGCCGGAGTTACCGGGATTGATGGCCGCGTCGGTCTGGATGAAGACTTGACTGTCCGATTGACCGATCTCCGAACGCGACAACGCCGAGACGATGCCGCTCGTTACGGTCTGGCCGACGCCGAAGGGGTTGCCGATGGCGAGCACGAGATCGCCGACTTCGAGCGAATCTGAATCATCGAACTGCAGATAGGGGAAATTACCGTCGCCGCCTTCGATCTTCAGCACGGCGATGTCGGCCTTGTCGTCCTGCGCGATAACCTTGGCGTCGAACTCGCGCTTATCGGCAAGCGCCACGCGGATGGCGGCGTCGCTGCCGCCCTTGATGACGTGCGTGTTCGTGACAACGAGGCCCTCGCGATTGACGATGACCCCGGAGCCGAGCGAACTCAACACACGCTCTGACGGACGGCCGAAAGCGTCGCCGAAGAAATGACGGAAGAAGGGATCGTTGGCGAAGGGTGAGTCGAACGTGCGAACGCGGCTGCGGACATAGACGTTGACGACGGCAGGCGCGGCCTTCTTCACGATCGGCGCGTAGGAATACTGGATAGCCTCGCGCGAGGGCGGCGGCATCTTCTCTTGGGCGGACGCCGTTTCCGCCGGACTGAAGATCTTCGGTGTGACGGCCGCACCAGCGACGATGGCAGCACAGACGAGGATCCACTTCTTCATTGTCATCGATCAGCTCTTCGCGATGGGTCTTGCAAGACCGTCCCATAGTTGATGCTCGACCGTCTCCGGCGAGACGAATCCGATCGCAGAGATAAGGTCTGGGGTGCGGTCAGATCAACCTAAGGTCTCGTAATGATCGCACCGCGGCGACGACGGCGTCGTCGGCGTTACGGAGCGTAAGGCCCAGTTCTGCCTTCACTTTGGCGTTGGTGTAGTCTTTCTTTTCGCCAAGCTCGGGCAGAACGGTCCGCAACTTCCTGTCGAATATGGCAGCTGTTCGCACGGCAAAGTCGGGAAGCTCGAATTTCGGCACCTTGGACGCGAGATCCGGCAGTTCGCGCGCCATGATGCGGCCCAGCTCATAAAGGCTCAAGCGCCCCTCGCCGACCAGATAGCGGTTGCCGCCGACGCCGGGGCGTACTGCCGCTTCCGCGTGCGCTGCGGCGATGTCGCGCACATCCGTCACGGGAAAGCTTATGCTCGGAGCTGCCGGATAGGTCCCCTTCGCCATGATGCGATAAAGCTCGTGCGAGGTCGAAAGATCGGCATCGACGGCCGGGCCTTGCACGAAACTCGGATTGATGGCGATCAGCTCGGGGGCACCGTGTGTCGACTCGATGAAGTCCCACGCGGCCTTTTCGGCGATGGTTTTCGATTTGACGTAGGGCGTCAGATCGGGGCGCGTTTCGTCGCTGTAATCCTGCTCGGAATAGATGTGCCCCGCCGACACGCCGCTGGGATAGAAGATCGCCACTGTGGATGACGTCAGCACCACGCGCGTGACGGCGGCTTTCGTCGCGGAGCGGAGAACGCGCAGCGTGCCATCGAGCGCGGGCAAGATCACGTCGTCGGGATCGTCCGGCTGCGAAATCGGAAACGGCGAAGCCGTATGAACGACGGCATCGGCGCCAGCGATGGCGTCGTCCCAGCCGGCATCGCTAGTCAGGTCGGCGACAGCAAACGACAGCTTCGAAGCGTCAGCGCCGAGGCGTGTCACCGCCGCGCGAACGCCGTCCGCCTTGCCCATGTTTCTCAGCGTGCCGCGAACACTGTGTCCACGACGGAGAAACTCGGCAATCGTGTACTTGGCGACAAGGCCGGTTGCGCCGGTCACGACAACCTGAGAATCCGAAGGCATGGACGCACCAACCGTTTCAAAGGCGGCACGCGCCTCGCGCACCGGATAGAGGCGATAGTCGGGCAGAATGCGCCCGGATGGCAACGTCAGATCGACGATAAAATGGTGTCTGCGGGGCTCGCGTCACACACGTGTAATGCAGATGAGCGACAACCTTGGCGAAAGAGCTGGAGGGGGCATCGCAATTTCTCGATGTGCCGAGCCTGCAGGATTTAATCCCGCTCCTACGCACGCTTACACATCATATCGCCCCCAAAGCAAAACCCCGGCGCAGCTCTCAGCGCCGGGGTTTTTGATTTTGGCTGCCAATCTGACGAGCCATCAACGTCATCGCTTAAGAGCCACAAACGCAAATGGCCGGGGCAAGCCCGGCCATAGCAAATTCATGCTGGTCGCTTCGAGCGCGAGTTAGCTCTGGGCCTGCTCGGCGAGCATGGCTTCGTGGCGGGCCTTGTCCTCGGCGCCCTTCACGCTCTCGTCGCGATCGACGAGTTCGATGACGGCGCGCGGCGAGTTATCGCCATACCGGAAGCCGGCTTTCAGAACGCGCGTGTAGCCGCCGTTGCGGTCCTTGTAGCGTGCGGCGAGAACGTCGAAGAGCTTCTTGACCATGTCTTCGTCACGCAGGCGCGCGATAGCCAGACGGCGCGAGTTCAAGTCACCGCGCTTTGCGAGCGTGATGTACTTATCGACGACGCGCTTCAGGTCTTTCGCCTTCGGCAGCGTGGTGACGATCTGTTCGTGTTTGATGAGGGCAGCCGCCATGTTCGAGAACATTGCCTGGCGGTGACCAACGTGGCGGCCAAAGCGGCGGCCGAGCTTCTTGTGTCGCATCGTATCTTCATCCTTACATTGTGAAAGCAACCGTCAGCGGATTGCTGTCCGGTCTGAGCGCGGGAGTTTCTGTGGCCTCACCTTCGCCCATAGGACCCGGTGCTCTCTGAGCTATCCGGGTACTCGGCCGGCCCACGAACCGCGGGCCAGCCGGAATTCTTAGTACTGGTCTTCGAAACGCTTCGCCAGCTCGTCGATGTTGTCCGGCGGCCAGTTCGGAACTTCCATGCCGAGATGGAGACCCATCGTGGCGAGGACTTCCTTGATCTCGTTGAGCGACTTGCGGCCGAAGTTCGGCGTGCGCAGCATCTCGGCTTCCGTCTTCTGGATCAGGTCGCCGATGTAGACGATGTTGTCGTTCTTCAGGCAGTTCGCAGAGCGGACCGAAAGCTCGAGCTCGTCGACCTTCTTGAGAAGCGCGGCGTTGAAGGCGAGCTCCGGATGGCGCTGCTCTTCCTGGGCCTTCTTCGGCTCTTCGAAGTTGATGAAGACCGCGAGCTGGTCCTGCAGGATGCGGGCAGCAAGCGCGACGGCATCTTCCGGGCGGACCGAGCCGTCGGTTTCAACGACCATCGTCAGCTTGTCGTAGTCGAGGATCTGGCCTTCGCGGGTGTTCTCAACCTTGTAGGAGACCTTCTTGACCGGCGAATAGAGGCTGTCGACCGGGATCAGGCCGATCGGCGCATCTTCCGGACGGTTGCGGTCAGACGCGACGTAGCCCTTGCCGATGTCGGCGGTGAACTCCATGCGGATCGCGGCGCCCTGGTCGAGGTGGCAGATCACGTGGTCGGGGTTCAGGACTTCGACTTCGGACGACATTTCGATGTCGCCTGCGGTGACGGGGCCGGCACCTTCCTTCTTGAGCACCATGCGCTTCACGCCTTCCGAATGGATGCGGAGCGCAATTTCCTTGATGTTCAGGATGATGTTCGTCACGTCTTCGCGGACGCCGGGGACCGACGAGAACTCATGCAGCACGCCATCAATCTGCACGGTCTTGATCGCAGCGCCCTGAAGCGACGAAAGCAGCACGCGGCGCAGCGCGTTGCCGAGCGTCATGCCGAAGCCGCGCTCAAGCGGCTCAGCGACGACGGTCGCGATGCGCGAACGATCGCGGCCGGTCTGAATTTCAAGCTTCGACGGCTTGATCAGGTCTTGCCAGTTCTTCTGGAGAACGTTCACGAGATACCTCGTTTAGTTTGGCGCGGACGGGGGAGCGGGCCGCGGAATCTCTTGAGCAGTGCATGCATCGCCGCGCGCCGGACGAGCGGCGCGCTGGCAGAATTTCGTATTAGACGCGACGGCGCTTGCGCGGACGGCAGCCGTTGTGCGGGATCGGCGTCACGTCGCGGATCGAGGTGATCTGGAAGCCAACAGCCTGGAGCGCGCGGAGTGCCGATTCACGACCCGAGCCCGGACCACAGACTTCGACTTCGAGCACCTTCATGCCGTGCTCCTGGGCCTTCTTGCCGGCATCTTCGGCGGCGATCTGAGCAGCGTAGGGCGTCGACTTGCGCGAACCCTTGAAGCCCTTCGTGCCCGAAGACGACCAGGCGATCGTGTTGCCCTGCGCGTCGGTGATCGTGATCATGGTGTTGTTGAACGACGCGTTGACGTGCGCGACGCCCGACGTGATGTTCTTCTTCTCGCGCTTTTTGACTTTGCCGCGCGCTGCTGCTTCCTTGGCCATTACCGTCGTTGCTCCATGCCTCAACCGATGAGGCTAAAAACGTTGCGCGCGCCGGAGATCTTAAAAAACCAGACCGGCGCGCAGAAATTTGCGGTGACGAACTACCTCGTCGCCTTCTTCTTACCGGCGATCGGAACAGCCTTGCCCTTGCGGGTGCGGGCGTTCGTGTGCGTGCGCTGACCGCGAACGGGGAGGCCCTTGCGGTGACGAAGACCGCGGTAGCAACCGAGGTCCATCAGGCGCTTGATGTTGGTCTGAACTTCGCGGCGGAGATCGCCTTCGACCGTGTAATCGCGGTCGATGGTTTCACGGATCTGCAGGACCTCAGCGTCGGTCAGCTGATTGACGCGGCGCTCCGGCGGGATGCTGCACTTCTCACAAATCTCTTTCGAGAATTTGGGGCCAATGCCATGAATATAACGCAGCGCGATTTCAACGCGCTTGCCTGTCGGAATGTTGACGCCTGCGATGCGGGCCACTTCAGTCTCCTGCCTTTAAATCTCGTGTCGAATTAACGATGCCGTATTCGATATTTCTCAAGTGCCAAAAGGCGCAACGACCGCAGAACCGGGGGTTCAAGCCCTGGTCGGATCAAGTTGAGCCCTAGAAGAAAGTTGCGTGTTCTACCTCGGGTCTTCCCTTCCGTCAATGCGTGCTTTTTTCTTTGTCAAGCATCCTGGAATTGATTCAACAATGCGCCAATCTGGCGGCTTACGTCGGCGATCGGCGCCATGCCGTCGATCGACTTCAGCAGCTTGTGAGCATAATAGTAACCAATGAGCGGCGCCGTCTCGCGGTAGTAAGCGATCAGGCGCGTTTTCAGGGCCTCGGCGTTGTCATCGGCGCGGACTGTGCCGCCTGCCGCAAGCGTTTCGCGAGCGCGGGTCTCGATCCGCTCGACGAGCTTGGTGTCGTCGACCTTCAGCTCGATCACGCAATCGATATGGCGGTTTTTCGACTTCAGCAGATCGTCCAGCGCATCGGCCTGGGGCAGCGTGCGCGGAAAACCATCCAGAATGAAGCCCTTGGCGCAGTCCGGCTCGGAAATGCGGTCGGCGATGATGCCGATCACGATCTCGTCGCTGACGAGGCCGCCTTCCGCCATGATCTTCTTCGCCTTGAGGCCGACCGGCGTTCCGGCTTTCACGGCCGCGCGGAGCATATCGCCGGTGGAAAGCTGAGGCAGTCCGAGCTTCTCGGAAATGATCTGCGACTGCGTCCCTTTGCCCGCGCCTGGCGGGCCCAACAGCATCAGGATCATCGGCGCGCCCCGCGAAGCTTGGCCTTCTTGATGAGGCCTTCGTATTGCTGGGCGATCAGGTGGCTTTGGACCTGAGCGACAGTATCCATCGTGACGCTGACGGCGATCAGCAGCGAGGTGCCACCGAAGTAGAGCGGGATGCCGGCGTAGGACGTCAGGATCTCAGGGAGAACGCAGACTGCTGCCAGATAGAGTGCGCCGACGACGGTGATGCGGGTCAGAACATAGTCGATATACTCGGCGGTCTTGTCCCCAGGGCGGATACCGGGCAGGAAGCCGCCGTACTTGCGCAGATTGTCGGCCGTCTCCTTCGGGTTGATCACAACCGCGGTGTAGAAGAACGCGAAGAACAGGATCAGCAGCGCGTACACAAGCATGTGGAGCGGCTGGCCTGAACCGAGCGCGGCGACCGCCTCGTTGAGCCATTCCGGGCCCTGCCCTGCCGTAAACTGGGCAACCGTGATCGGCAGCAACAGCAGCGACGAGGCGAAGATCGGCGGAATAACGCCCGACGAGTTGAGCTTCAGCGGCAAGTGCGAAGCCTCGCCCTGGAACATCTTGTTGCCGACCTGTCGCTTCGGATACTGGACGAGCAGACGCCGCTGGGCGCGCTCGAAGAAGACGATGGCCGCGACGACCGCCAGAGCGAGCGCCAGGAAGAACACGAGAATGCCAGGCGAGATCGAGCCGGTACGCGACAGCTCGAAAAGTTGTACCAGCGCGCCCGGAAGGCCCGCTACGATACCGGCGAAGATGATCAGCGACGTGCCGTTACCGACGCCGCGCTGCGTGATCTGCTCGCCGAGCCACATCAGGAACACGGTACCGCCGACCAGCGTGATAACGGTCGTGGCGCGGAAGAACAGGCCGGGATCCATGACGACAGCGCCGGCGGCGTTGCGCGAGCCTTCAAGACCGACGGCGATGCCGTAAGCCTGGAGCGCTGCGAGCACAACCGTCAGGTAGCGCGTATATTGGTTGATCTGCTTGCGGCCCGCCTCACCCTCTTTCTTGAGGGCTTCGAGCTTCGGCGAAATCGAGCTCATCAACTGCATGATGATCGACGCCGAGATGTACGGCATGATGTTCAGCGAGAAAATGGCGAGACGCTGAAGCGCACCGCCCGAGAACATGTTGAACATGCCGAGAATGCCGCCCGCCTGAGACTTGAAGGTCTCGGCGAATGCGGCCGGATTGATGCCCGGCAGCGGAATGAACGTGCCCAGGCGGAAGACGATCAGCGCACCAAGCGTGAACCACAGGCGCCGCTTCAAATCCTCCGCCTTTGCGAAGGCGCTGAAATTCAGGTTCGAAGCAAGCTGCTCGGCAGCGGAAACCATTGGTCTCTTCTCCTAACCGTTGTGGCGATGGCCGACAGGCCCAACCACAACTTGGGTCCGGAACGCGCCGTTTCCAGTGCCTTCCAGCCTCGAACGCTCGGCCGGGACCAGTCCCCCGCTCCCGCCGGGCGCGCGATTAATCTTCCGATTTCGCGGCGCCGGGCTTCTTGCCCTGAGCAGCCTTCTTGGCCTCTGACTTTTTCCGCTTTTCTTCGTCAGCGGCGATGACCTTCGGCTCGATCAGCGTGATCGTGCCACCGGCCTTCTCGATCGCTTCCTTCGCCTTGGCGGAAGCGTGGTTGACCGTGATCGAGATCTTGGCCTTGATCTCGCCGTCGCCCAGAAGGCGCAGGCCTTGCTTCGGGCGGCGAACGATGCCGGCCTCGATCAGCGTCGCAAGGTCAACGGGCTTGGAGCCGTCGAGACGCTTGTCTTCGATGGCCTGCTGCAGCGAGCCGACGTTGATCTCGTTGAAATCCTGCGGGCGCCACTTGTTGAAGCCGCGCTTCGGCAGACGACGATGCAACGGCATCTGGCCGCCTTCGAAGCCGCCGATCGCGACGCCGGTACGGGCCGTCTGGCCCTTGCCGCCGCGGCCACCCATCTTGCCGAGGCCCGAACCAATACCACGGCCGATGCGGACGCGCGTTTTCTTGGCGCCGGGGTTGTCTTTAATGCCATTGAGCCGCATGGGACCCAGATCCTTCTTTGCTTGCGCTCGGCGACTCCCGTTCCGGGAGCCGGCCGCCGAGCGAGGTTATTTCCCTTCTTCGACCTGGACGAGATGCTGAACTTTCTTCAGCATGCCGCGGACGGCCGGGGTATCTTCGAGCGTCGAGGTGCGACCGAGCTTGTTCAGCCCGAGGCCGATCAGCGTCTCAGCCTGCCGCTCGGGGCGCCGGTTGGGGCTGCGCACCTGCTTCAGCGTGATCGTTTTCTTCGACATGTCGTAACCTCAAAATCCCATAGCAAAGCGGCACGGCGCAACCGGCCGCTTTCGTTGTTCTCTATCAGACGTCGGCGCCGGCTTCGGCAATCGACGAGCCGTCGCGACGGCGCGATACGATATCGGAAACCTTCTTGTTGCGACGAGCTGCGACGCCGCGCGGGTTTTCCTGGGCCTTCAGCGCGTCGAACGTGGCGCGAACGACGTTGTAAGGGTTCGTCGAGCCCATCGACTTCGCGACGATGTCGTGAACGCCGACCATCTCGAAGACGGCGCGCATTGCACCACCGGCGATGATACCCGTACCGGCCGGAGCCGAGCGCAGGATCACCTTACCCGAGCCGTGACGGCCGACGCTGTCGTGATGAAGCGTGCGAGCGTCGCGCAGCGGCACGCGGAGAAGGTTGCGCTTGGCGCCTTCCGTTGCCTTGCGGATCGCTTCCGGCACTTCACGCGCCTTGCCGTGGCCGAAACCGACGCGGCCCTTCAGGTCGCCGACGACGACCAGCGCAGCGAAGCCGAAGCGCTTACCGCCCTTGACGACCTTCGCAACGCGATTGATGTGCACGAGCTTATCGGAAAACTCGCTATCGCGTTCCTCGCGGTCTCTGCCACGCTCTCTCTGGGGTCCACGTGCCACGATCTAGTTCCTCTCGAGTATCTCTTAAAACTTCAGACCGCCTTCACGGGCGGCATCGGCGAGCGCCTTGACGCGCCCATGAAAAAGGAAGCTGCCGCGATCGAAAACGACCTCGGTGACGCCAGCCTTGACAGCGCGTTCTGCAACGAGCTTGCCGATGGCTGCAGCGGCCGCCTTGTCGGCGCCGGTCTTCAGCGTACCCTTGACGTCCTTCTCGAGCGTCGAGGCAGCGGCGAGCGTTACGCCCTTCACGTCGTCGATCACCTGAGCGTAGATGTTCTCCGACGAGCGGTGAACAGAAAGCCGGGGGCGGCCGTTGGAGGCTGCCTTGACGGCACGGCGAACGCGCGCACGGCGGTTCGCAAGTTTTTGGTTCATATTGGCCATCGGTGCCGATCCTACTTCTTCTTACCTTCCTTGCGGAGGATGTATTCGCCTTTATAACGCACACCCTTGCCCTGGTAAGGCTCAGGCTTGCGGGAGGCGCGGATGACGGATGCCACCTGGCCGACCGCCTGCTTGTCGATGCCGGAAACGTTGACCAGTTCCTGCTTGGCGCCGCCAACCTTGACCTCGACACCGGCCGGAATCTTCAGCACGACGTCGTGGCTGTAGCCGACCGAAAGGGTCAGCGTATCCTTGCCCTTCATGGACGCCTTGAAGCCAACGCCATGGATTTCGAGATCCTGGCTGTAGCCGTCCGTCACGCCCTTGATGAGGTTCGCGATCTGAGTGCGCGACATGCCCCACTTCGAGCGTGCAAGTTTGGTGTCTTCGAGAAGGCTGACGTCGATGCCTTCGTCCGTTCTCTGAACCTTCAAAGCGTCGGGAACAACAAAGGCGAGTTCGCCCTTGGGTCCCTTCATCTTGACGGTCTGACCGGTGATCGTCGCCGTTACGTTCGACGGGACCGGAACGGGTTTCTTACCGATGCGCGACATGGCTTCTTCAAACCTTGTTTCGCCGAGGCCAAAGCCCCAGCCTTAGAAAATACTGCAGATGACTTCGCCGCCGACGTTGGCTTCGCGCGCCTTCGTGTCCGACATGACGCCCTTCGGCGTGGACAGAATGGCGACGCCGAGGCCGTTGGCGACCGTCGGGATACCCTTCACGGGCGAATAAACGCGGCGGCCCGGCTTCGAGATACGCTCGATCTCACGGATGGCCGGCTGGCCATTGTAATACTTGAGCTCGATCTCGAACTGAGGGAGTTCGCCCTTCATTTCGACGCGGCTATAGCCACGGATGTAGCCTTCCTCGGCGAGAACGTCGAGGACGCGCGCGCGGAGGTTCGAGGCCGGGGTCGCAACCTTCGGACGGCGACGCATCTGGGCGTTCCGGATGCGAGTGAGCATATCGCCGATGGGATCATTCACGGACATTGATGCTTCCTCTTACCAGCTCGACTTGACCATGCCCGGGATGCGGCCCTGGCTCGCCAGCTCGCGGAGCTGGTTGCGGCACATCTTGAGCTTGCGGTAGTTGCCGCGCGGGCGGCCGGTGATCTCGCAGCGATTGCGGATGCGAACCTTCGAGCCGTTACGGGGCATCTCGGCCAGCTTCAGGCGGGCAGCGAAACGCTCTTCCGGCGTCTTGGTCTTGTCCTTAGCGAGCAGCTTGAGGCGCTTACGCTTCGGGGCTTGCTCCGCCACCATCTTGCGGCGGCGGTTGTTCTTTTCGATCGAACTGACTTTTGCCATTTCTTCTCCTCCAAAGGCCTTTCGGCTTTGAGTGCCGAGGTCCTCTAGCTACGGAACGGGAAGTTGAAGCCCTTGAGCAATTCACGGGCTTCGTCATCGGTCTTGGCCGACGTGCAAACGATCACGTCGAGGCCCAAAACGTTGTCGACTTTGTCGTAGTCGATTTCAGGGAACACGAGATGCTCCTTCAGGCCGGTCGCGTAGTTGCCGCGGCCATCGAAGCTCTTCGGGTTCAGACCACGGAAGTCCTTCACGCGCGGCAGCGCGATCGTGACGAACCGGTCGAGGAATTCGTACATGCGGTCGCCGCGGAGCGTCACCTTGGCGCCGATCGCCATGCCTTCGCGCAGCTTGTACGTTGCGATGGCCTTGCGGGCGCGGGTAACGACCGGCTTCTGACCGGCGATGAGCGCGAGATCGGCAGCGGCGACGTCAACTTTCTTGCGATCGTTGACGGCTTCGCCAACGCCCATGTTGATGACGACTTTTTCGATCTTCGGAATCTGCATCACGTTGGCGTAGCCGAACTTCTCTTTGAGAGCGTTGCGGACGACCTTCTCGTAATGCGATTTCATGCGCGGCTTGTAATCGGCCGGACGCGGCGCAGCAGGAGCACGCGGTTCGGACGAAGCGGCCTTCTTGTCGGCCTTCGCCTTCTTGTCACCGCCCTGGGCGGCGCCGCCCTGCGGCTTCACGGATTTTTTTTCTTCCTTAGCCATGGCTTAGTTCTTCTCCGGGATCTGCTCGCCCGAGCGCTTCGCGACGCGGACCTTCTTGCCATCGGCGAGGACCTTGAAGCCAACGCGGGTCGGCTTGCCGTCCTTGGGATCCTCGAGCGCGATGTTCGAGAGGTCGATCGGACCTTCCTTGGAAATGATGCCGCCTTCCTGGGTCGCCGACTGGCGCTGGTGACGGCGCACCATGTTGACGCCACGCACGAGGGCGCGGTGCTCTTTCGGGCGAACCTCGATCACCTCACCGCGCTTGCCTTTGTCGCGGCCGGCGAGGACGACGACGTTGTCGCCCTTCTTGATTTTAAAAGCCGACATCAGAGGACCTCCGGCGCAAGCGATACGATCTTCATGTGGTTCTTGGCGCGAAGCTCACGCGTCACGGGTCCGAAGATGCGGGTGCCGACGGGTTCGCCGTTGGCATTGACCAGCACAGCGGCGTTGCGATCGAAGCGGATCAGCGAACCGTCGGCGCGGCGGATACCCTTCGCGACGCGGACGATGACAGCCTTCATCACCTGGCCCTTCTTGACGCGACCCTTCGGGATCGCCTCCTTGACGGAGACGACGATGGTATCACCCACCGTCGCGTACTTGCGCTTCGAGCCACCCAGCACCTTGATGCACTGGACGCGGCGCGCGCCAGAATTGTCGGCGACGTCGAGATTGCTCTCCATCTGGATCATCGCGTCATTCCTTCTCTCATGGCTTCGAGAGGCATACTCTCCAAGCCCATCTCATCATTTTCCCAACCGGCTCGCGGGGTCTTGGGGCAATTCCCAACTCTCCGACGGCCTGAAAGGCGCTCTACGTAAGCGTTCGATCGCTTAGCGAAGCGAGGCTTATGCCTCAATTCGCGACGGCAATCCAACGTTTGTTCTTGGAGATCGGCCGGGTCTCTTGAATTTCGACCTGGTCGCCTACCTTGAACGAATTCGATTCATCGTGAGCGTGGTACTTCTTCGTACGACGCACGGTCTTCTTCAGCAGCGGATGGGTGTAGCGACGCTCAACCTGAACGACGATGGTCTTGTCGTTCTTGTCAGATACCACGACACCCTGCAGCACGCGCTTCGGCATAATCTCGTTCTCCCTTACGCGCCTTTTTTGACGCTGCCACCGCGCCGGGCAACGGCTGCGGTCTTGACGCGCGCGATGTCACGGCGGACCGTCCGGATGCGCGCGGTGTTCTCGAGCTGGCCCGAGGCCTTCTGAAAGCGCAGGTTGAACTGCTCCTTCTTCAGCTTCGCCAGCTGGTCGTCGAGCTGATCGATCGACATGCCCTTGAAATCATCGGCCATGACTGTTCCTCAACTCCTATTCAATTCGCGTAATGACGCGGCATTTGATCGGCAGCTTCGCAGCACCGAGCGCAAGCGCTTCTTTGGCGACCTGGGGGTTCAAACCGCCAAGCTCGAAAATAATACGGCCCGGCTTCACGCGCGCCACCCAGAGCTCGGGCGAACCCTTGCCGGAGCCCATACGGACTTCGGCAGGCTTCTTCGACACCGGCACGTCCGGGAAGATGCGCAGCCACATGCGGCCAGCGCGCTTCGTATGACGAGCGATGGCCCGGCGTGCGGCTTCGATCTGACGAGCGGTGAGACGCTCGGGCTCCATGGCCTTGAGGCCCACTTCGCCGTAAGCGAGCGTGGTGCCCGACTTCGCGACGCCGTGGATGCGGCCCTTGAACTGTTTGCGGAACTTCGTCCGTTTCGGTTGCAGCATTGTGTGCCTCTGAATTCCTTACGCTTCGGGCGCCGACGGAGTAGCGTCGGAAGCGGCCGGTGCGTTGCCGCCACCCGCGCCACCACGTCCACCACCGCCGCCACGTCCACCGCGGCCCGGACGACGATCACGACGATCCTGACGGTCGCCATCGTCACGACGCGGACGCGGAGCGCCGCTCTCTTGCATTTCCGTGAGCTTCTTGTCGGAGGCCATCGGATCGTGCTCGATGATCTCGCCTTTGAAGACCCACACCTTGATGCCGATGATGCCGTAAGCGGTGCGTGCAACGCCGTAGCCGAAATCGATGTCGGCGCGAAGCGTGTGCAGCGGCACGCGGCCTTCGCGGTACCACTCAGTACGGGCGATTTCAGCGCCACCCAAACGGCCGGCGACGTTGATACGGATACCGACGGCGCCGAGACGGAGAGCCGACTGAACGGCACGCTTCATCGCACGGCGGAACGCGACGCGGCGTTCGAGCTGCTGGGCGATGCCCTCGGCGATCAGCGTAGCGTCGATTTCCGGCTTGCGGATCTCGAGGATGTTCAGGTGAACTTCCGAGCTCGTCAGTTTCGCGAGGTCAGCGCGCAGGCGTTCGATCTTCTCGCCCTTCTTGCCGATCAGGATGCCGGGACGCGCCGTCATGACGGTGACGCGGCACTTCTTGTGCGGACGCTCGATGACGACCTTCGAGATGCCGGCTTCGCGCTGCTCTTTCATGATGTGCGCGCGGATGGCCCGATCTTCATGAAGCAGCTTGCCGTATTCGCCACGAGCGGCGAACCAGCGGCTGTCCCAGGTCCGGTTTATGCCAACGCGAAGGCCGACGGGATTGACTTTTTGACCCATATTACTTGGCCTCCTTGGCCGCAGCCTTCGGCGCGGACTTCTTTGCAGCTTTCTTCTTCTCGGTCTTTTCCTCTTCGACCTGACGGACGACGACGGTGAGCTGCGAGAACGGCTTCAGGATCGCGGCGCCGCGGCCACGGCCACGAGCGTGGAAACGCTTCATGACAAGGTTCTTGCCGACGTAGGCTTCAGCAACGATCAGATCGTTGACGTCAAGCGCGTGGTTATTCTCGGCGTTCGCAACGGCGCTCATCACGCACTTGCGGACATCTCCCGCGATGCGCTTCTCGCTGAACTCAAGCTCAGCGAGCGCCTGATCGACCTTCTTGCCACGGATCAGACCCGCGACGAGGTTCAGCTTCTGCGGAGAAATGCGCAGCGATTTGACAACCGCTTGAGCCTCGGTGTCAGCGAGGCGGCGCTGATGACTTGGCTTGCCCATTATTTCTTCACCGCTTTCTTGTCGCCGCCGTGGCCGTGGAAAATACGGGTCGGAGCGAATTCACCGAACTTGTGGCCGATCATGTCTTCCGTCACAGCGACGGGGATGTGCTTCTGGCCGTTGTGCACGCCGAAGGTCAGGCCGACGAACTGGGGAAGGATCGTGGAGCGACGGCTCCAGATCTTGATCACCTCATTGCGGCCGGACGAACGCGACTTCTCCGCCTTCTTGAGGAGGTAGCCGTCGACGAACGGACCTTTCCATACTGAACGTGTCAAAGTCGAATCTCCTTCAGAGCGCCGCTACTACTTCTTCTTCGCCTTCTGGCGCGAGCGGACGATATATTTCGTGGTCGTCTTGTTCTTGCGTGTCTTGAAGCCCTTGGTCGGCTTGCCCCACGGCGTCGCCCAGTGCTTACCGCCCTTCGTACGACCACCGTTCGGGTGATCGACTGGGTTCATAGCAATCGAGCGAACGGTAGGACGACGGCCGAGCCAGCGAGTGCGACCCGCCTTGCCGACAACAGTGTTCATGTGGTCGGGGTTCGAAACCGCACCGACAGTCGCCATGCATTCGGCGCTGACCTTGCGGGTTTCACCCGAGTTGAGCTTCAGAACGGCGTAACCCGAGTCGCGGCCGACGAGCTGAACGAATGAGCCTGCCGAACGTGCGACCTGACCGCCCTTGCCAGGCTTCATCTCGACGTTGTGAACGATCGTGCCGATCGGCATGGCCGACAGCGGCATGGCGTTGCCGGGCTTCACGTCAACCTTCGGACCCGAGACGACCGTGTCGCCGACGCCCAGACGCTGCGGCGCCAAGATGTAAGCCTGCGTGCCGTCCTCGTACTTGATGAGGGCGATGAACGCGGTGCGGTTCGGATCGTATTCCAGGCGCTCGACACTGGCCGGCGCGTCGAACTTCCGGCGACGGAAGTCGATCTTGCGGTAGGCCTGCTTCGCGCCGCCGCCGATGTGGCGCGACGTGATGCGGCCGTCGCTGTTGCGACCACCGGTCTTCGTCTTGCCCTCGACGAGCGTCTTGAGCGGCTTGCCCTTCCAGAGCGTCGAACGGTCGACCTGAATAAGGTGACGACGACCAGGCGACGTTGGGTTGTATGTTCTAAGCGCCATGACTTATCCTCAGAGCCCCGTCGTCACGTCGATGGAATGACCATCTTCGAGCGTCACGACCGCCCTTTTCGTATCGCTCAAGATGGCCTTGATGCCCTTGAACGTTCTTTGCTTGCCCTTGCGGACGATCGTGTTGACGGCCTTCACCTTGACCTTGAACAGGCCTTCGACCGCCGACTTGATCTCG
Source organism: Hyphomicrobium sp. MC1 (assembly GCF_000253295.1). Lineage (NCBI taxonomy): Bacteria > Pseudomonadati > Pseudomonadota > Alphaproteobacteria > Hyphomicrobiales > Hyphomicrobiaceae > Hyphomicrobium > Hyphomicrobium sp. MC1. Next base: position 2,410,617 of record NC_015717.1, read on the forward strand.
GTCTTCGTCGCGTCAGGCTTGACCTTGAAGATCACCTGGTTGGCCTCGGAGGCGAGCGTCGCCTTTTCCGTGATGACCGGCGCAACGATGACGTCGTATGCGGAGCGTTTGATCGTCATTTGAAGCGCTCCTCCAGCGCGGCGACGGCGGCCCGGGTCAGCACCAGCTTCTTACGACGGAGAATGTCGTAGACGTTGATGCCCTGGATCGGGAGCACGTCGATGTTCGGGATGTTGCGAGCAGCGCGCGTGAAATTCACTTCGAGCTCGGCACCATCGATGATCAGCGCATTCTCAAGCGACAGCTTGGCGAACTGCGCCTTCAGCGCGGTCGTCTTGCCCTCGGCCGAGGTCGCCTTGTCGATCACGACAATCTCGCCGGCTTTCGCCTTCGAGGAGAGCGCGTGACGGAGCGCCAGAGCGCGCACCTTCTTCGGCAACTCGATGGCATGCGAGCGGGGCTTCGGACCGAACGCCTTGCCGCCACCGCGGAACTGCGGAGCCGACTTGTCGCCGTGACGAGCACCGCCGGTGCCCTTCTGCTTGTACATCTTCTTGCCCGTGACCGCGACTTCCGAGCGGTCCTGAGCATGATGCGTGCCGGCCATGCGCTTCAGCGTCTGGTAGCGCACCATGCGGTGGATGAGGTCGTTGCGGACCTCAAGACCGAAAATGTCGTCGGCAAGCTCGATGTCGCCGGACTTACCGGCATCGAGGCTGGTAACTTCGGCTTTCATCACGCGCCTTCCTTCTTCGCTTCGCCACGCGCTTTGAATGCACCGGGCTTCGGAACATCAGCGTGCGCAGCTTTCTTCACGGCGTCGCGAACGACAACCCAGCCACCTTTGGAACCGGGGACAGCACCGCGAACCATCACGAGGCCGCGTTCCTTGTCGATCTTGGCAACAACGAGGTTCTGCGTCGTGACGCGCTCGTCGCCCAAGTGGCCGGCCATCTTCTTACCTTTGAAGACCTTACCAGGATCCTGGCGCTGACCGGTCGAACCGTGAGCACGGTGCGTGACCGAGACGCCGTGGGTGGCGCGCAGACCGCCGAAGTTCCAGCGCTTCATGGCGCCCTGGAAACCTTTACCCTGGGTGGTGCCCGTCACGTCGACGAACTGACCCGGAACGAAGTGGTCTGCGGTGATTTCCGCGCCAACATCGATGAGGTTCTCAGGACTGACACGAAACTCTGCGATCTTCCGCTTCGGTTCGACTTCGGCCTTCGCAAAGGTGCCGCGCTCGGACTTCGTCAGACGCGAGGGCTTCCTCGTGCCGCCGCCGACCTGGATGGCGGTATAGCCGTTCTTCTCCTCGGTGCGGTGCGAGAGAACCTGGAGGTTCTCAAGACGCAGCACCGTGACGGGGATGTGTTCGCCCGCGTCGGTGAAGATCCGGGTCATACCGATCTTCTGTGCTATCACTCCGGAACGCATTTGCATTCCTTCCTATCGTTAGGGCCATTCGCGTTACCGCCAGAGGGCCCGGAAGTTCTTGTTTAGAGCTTGATCTCGACGTCGACGCCTGCGGCGAGGTCGAGTTTCATCAATGCGTCGACCGTCTGCGGCGTCGGATCGACGATGTCGAGCAAACGCTTGTGGGTCCGCATCTCGAATTGCTCGCGGCTCTTCTTGTCGATGTGTGGCGAACGGTTGACCGTAAAGCGTTCGATGCGCGTCGGCAGCGGGATGGGACCGCGAACTTCAGCACCGGTACGCTTCGCCGTGTTCACGATCTCGCGGGTCGATGCATCGAGAATACGATGATCGAACGCCTTGAGCCGGATGCGGATGTTTTGGCCGTGCATGGCTTTGTGCTTTCACTTCTCGCAAAAAGATTTGGGGAAGCGCGCTATTCAGAACGCTTCCCCGGAAATGCCTTCTACTCGATAATTTTCGTTACAACGCCCGCGCCGACCGTACGGCCGCCTTCGCGGATAGCGAAACGAACTTTCTCTTCCATGGCGATCGGCTGAACGAGCTCGACTTCGACCGAGACGTTGTCGCCCGGCATAACCATTTCCGTACCTTCGGCGAGCTTAACGGTGCCCGTCACGTCGGTCGTGCGGAAGTAGAACTGCGGACGATAGTTCGTGAAGAACGGCGTGTGACGGCCACCCTCTTCCTTGTTGAGGATGTAGGCCTCAGCGGCGAACTTCTTGTGCGGCTTCACAGAGCCCGGCTTGCAGAGAACCTGGCCGCGCTCGACAGCTTCCTTGTCGATACCGCGCAGGAGGCAGCCGACGTTGTCGCCAGCTTCACCCGAGTCGAGCAGCTTGCGGAACATTTCGACGCCGGTGACAACCGACTTCTGCGTGTCGCGAAGACCGACGATCTCGACTTCTTCGCCAACCTTGATGGTGCCACGCTCGATACGGCCCGTGACGACGGTACCGCGACCGGAGATCGAGAACACGTCTTCGATCGGCATCAGGAACGGCTGATCCTTCGGACGCTCCGGGATCGGGATGTACTCGTCCATGGCTTCGTACAGCTTGATGATCGCTTCGTCAGCGAGCGGGCCCTTCTCACCGTTGAGGGCCTTGACGGCTGCGCCACGGATGACCGGGGTGTCGTCGCCCGGGAAGTTGTACTTCGAGAGAAGTTCACGGACTTCCATTTCGACGAGGTCGAGGAGCTCTTCGTCTTCGACGATGTCGCACTTGTTCAAGAAAACGACGATCTTCGGCACGCCGACCTGGCGAGCGAGAAGGATGTGCTCACGCGTCTGCGGCATCGGGCCGTCAACGGCCGACACAACGAGAATCGCGCCGTCCATCTGGGCTGCGCCGGTGATCATGTTCTTGACGTAGTCGGCGTGGCCGGGGCAGTCGACGTGCGCATAGTGACGGTTCGGGGTCGCGTATTCGACGTGCGACGTGGCGATCGTCAGAATCTTCGTCGGGTCGCGACGGCCCTGGCTTTCAGAAGCCTTGGCAACTTCGTCATAGGCGATCGAGGTCGCCGTCCAGCCGCGGTCGGCCGAAACTTTCGTCAAGGCTGCGGTCAGCGTTGTCTTGCCGTGGTCGACGTGTCCGATCGTACCGACGTTGCAATGCGGCTTGTTCCGCTCAAATTTTGCCTTCGCCATCGTTGGCTCTCCTTAGTCCTACTATCAGGTCCCGGCTCTTGCGACCCGGGAATTTCAGGCTTCATTTTTTAGAACCCAGCGGACGGATACTCTCGCCGGCCAGGTTCAACTTCTTAGGCGTACTTGGCCTTGACCTCGTCCGCCACGTTGCGCGGCACGTCCGCATAGTGTGCGAACTGCATCGAGTACTGCGCGCGACCCGTCGACATCGAACGCAGCGTATTGATGTAACCGAACATGTTCGCGAGCGGGACGAACGCACGAATGACCGTCGCGTTGCCACGCATCTCCTGCGTACGGATCTGGCCGCGCCGCGAGTTGATGTCGCCGATGATGCCGCCGACGAATTCGCCCGGCGACACGACCTCGACGTCCATGATCGGCTCGAGGATCTTAACACCGGCCTTCTCGCAGCCTTCCTTCATGGCAGCACGCGTCGCGATTTCGAAGGCGATCGCGGACGAGTCCACTTCGTGGAACGCGCCGTCATAAAGATTGACCTTCATGTCGACCATCGGGAAGCCGATCAACATGCCGTTGTCCCAGACCGACTTCACGCCCTTTTCGACGCCCGGAATGTATTCCTTCGGAACCGTACCGCCGACGATCGAGGTCGTGAACTCGTTGCCCTTGCCGACTTCGTTCGGCTCGAGCTTGAGCTTGACGCGAGCGAACTGGCCCGTACCGCCGGTCTGCTTCTTGTGCGTGTAGTCGATGTCTGCCGGGCGCGCGAGCGTTTCGCGATAGGCGACCTGCGGAGCGCCCGTCGTGGCTTCGACGCCGTAGGTCCGCTTCAGGATGTCGACTTTAATGTCGAGATGAAGCTCGCCCATGCCTTTGAGGATCGTCTCGCCCGACTCGGGGTGAACCGAGACGCGGAACGAGGGATCTTCCAGCGACAGCGTGTTGAGCGCGATCGCCATCTTTTCCTGGTCGGCCTTCGTCTTCGGCTCAACCTTCATCTCGATGACGGGCTCCGGGAAGTCCATCTTTTCGAGAATGACCGGCTTCTGCGGATCGCAAAGCGTTTCGCCCGTGCGCGTATCTTTCAGGCCCTGCAGAGCGACGATGTCGCCGGCATAAGCTTCCTTGATTTCTTCACGATCCGCGGCGTGCATCAGGTACATGCGGCCGGCGCGCTCTTTCTTGTCGCGCGTCGTGTTCGCAAGCGCCATGCCCTGCTCGAGCTTGCCCGAGTAGATGCGGCAGAACGTGATCGAGCCGACGTGCTCGAAGCTCATGATCTTGAAGGCGATCATGGCCAGCGGTTCGGTGTCCGACGGCTTGCGGAGCAGCTCATCGCCGGTCTTGGGATCAATGCCCTTGTAGGCTTCGCGATCGAGCGGCGACGGCAGATAGTCGACGACCGCGTCGAGCAGCGGCTGAACGCCTTTGTTCTTGAAGGCCGAGCCACAGAACATCGGGTAGAAGGCGCCCTTGACGGTCGCCTTGCGGATCAGCTTGCGCAGCGTATCCTCATCCGGCTCTTTGCCTTCGAGGAATGCCTCGAGTGCTGCGTCGTCCATTTCGACGGCAGCTTCGATCATAGCGGCGCGATATTCGTTCGCCTTGTCGACGAGGTCGGCCGGGATCTCGCCCTCGACCATCTTCGCGTCCTTGCCGTCACCGTCCCAGGTGATGGCCTTCATCTTAACGAGATCGATGACGCCCTGGAAATTCGACTCAGCACCAATCGGAATCTGCATCGGAACCGGACGCGCACCGAGCTTCGCCTTGATGTCGTCGACGCACATGTAGAAGTCGGCGCCGATCTTATCCATCTTGTTGGCGAAGATGATGCGCGGAACATTGTACTTGTCGCCCTGACGCCAGACGGTTTCCGTCTGCGGCTCGACGCCCTGGTTCGAGTCAAGAACGCAAACAGCGCCGTCGAGCACGCGCAGCGAACGCTCGACTTCGATCGTGAAGTCGACGTGGCCTGGGGTGTCGATGATGTTCAGGCGGCGCTTCTTGCCGTCACGGCCGGTCCAGAAACAGGTCGTCGCGGCCGACGTGATCGTGATGCCGCGCTCAGCTTCCTGATCCATAAAGTCCATCGTCGCGGCGCCGTCATGGACTTCGCCGATCTTATAGGACCTGCCGGTGTAGTAGAGGATTCGCTCGGTCGTGGTCGTCTTGCCAGCATCAATGTGAGCCATGATGCCGAAGTTGCGATAATCCTCGATCGGGTATTGCCGGGCCATGTCTGCCTCGAAATCCTTGTAACTTGTCCTACCAGCGGTAGTGCGAGAAGGCGCGGTTGGCTTCAGCCATCTTGTGCGTGTCTTCGCGCTTTTTAACTGCAGTGCCACGATTGTTCGCGGCGTCGAGCAATTCGCCCGAGAGCTTGTCGATCAACGTCGACTCGTTGCGAGCGCGAGCGGCGGAGATCAACCAGCGGATCGCCAGCGCCTGACGGCGCTCGTTACGAACCTCGACCGGAACCTGGTACGTGGCACCGCCGACGCGACGCGAACGAACCTCAACCGACGGCATGACGTTGTCGAGCGCCTGACGGAAAAGATCGATCGGGTTCGCCTTGCCCCGCTGCTCCATCTTTTCGAACGCGCCATAGACCATGCGTTCTGCAACCGACTTCTTGCCGTGCTCCATCACCGCGTTCATGAACTTGGTGACGACGACGTCGTTGAACTTCGGATCCGGGATCACTTCCCGCTTTTGCGCCGCGTGACGACGAGACATCCTGACAGGCCCTTCGCTTCGAATTCGCTTTAAATCTTACAGGCCGACACCGCCGGCCCGAACGAGACCGATTACTTCGGCCGCTTTGCACCGTACTTCGAACGCCGCTGACGACGTGCCGAGACGCCCTGCGTATCAAGCACACCACGGATGATGTGATAACGGACGCCGGGAAGGTCCTTCACGCGGCCGCCGCGGATCAGCACCACGGAGTGCTCCTGAAGGTTATGGCCTTCGCCCGGGATGTAGCCGATCACTTCGTAGCCGTTGGTCAGCCGGATCTTGGCGACCTTACGCAGAGCGGAGTTCGGCTTCTTCGGCGTCGTCGTGTAGACGCGCGTGCAGACGCCGCGCTTCTGCGGGCACGCTTCCATGTGGCGCGACTTCTCGCGGTAGACTGGCTTTACCCGGGGCTTCCGGATCAACTGTTGTATCGTCGGCATTCGCCCAATCCTGACTTCGGGACACATTCCCGACAGCGGAAATGCGCCAAGCAAACCTGCCAGGTGCGCGAAGTTCGCCCCTAGCAAGAAAAAACCAGAGGATCGTGCCGCCCTTTGGGGGGGAGACAGATCATGGCCCGTCGATATGCTCTGCTTTATGAACGGGAGCGTTTAGGAGCAAAATAGGCGCTTAAAGCGCCGAGCGACCTACCACCAACCCGTGAGAGTGGGCGGAGCTATATACACACCCGCCATATTGGTCAACAGGGCCGCCGCAGGGTTGCGAAATTATTTTCGCCGAATTCGCCGTCATAAGGCAAACCGAACCTGCGACCTGTTGTCGGCTCGGGCGCGCAGAACGCTTTAAAACCGACAGAAAACCAAATTTTTGGGTGTGCACCGCACTTAAATGGGAATCGCTGAAAATTTTTAAAGAGGACTCGCGTCTTCCAGGCTGCTTTGCACCGGTTGGCAGCCCTCTCTCGAGGAAATTTCGAGGTGTCATCCACGGCTTCAGGCCCAGGATCCATTGTACCGCCCTAAAGATAAGAAATGGCCTGTCGAGACAAGAGCGAGGAGACCGTTCTCAACAAATGAAAACGGCCGCCCCAGAGAGGCGGCCGTTGGCATTAGAATGCTCTTGAGAAGCGAGCGGAGATTACTCCGCTGCTTCCTCCGCCGGGCGACGGCGACGGCGTGCAGCCGGGCCTGAGGCGCCGTCAGGCGACGGCAGGTTCGAAGTCTTCGCCTTTTCCTTGGCGATGAGATCGTCACGCTGCATCGCGACCTTGCGGAGCTGACGCAGCATGCCGCCCGTACCGGCCGGAATAAGGCGGCCGACGATGACGTTCTCCTTGAGACCTTCGAGCGTGTCGGACTTGCCGTTGACGGCAGCATCCGTGAGCACGCGCGTTGTCTCCTGGAAGGACGCCGCCGAGATAAACGAGCGCGTCTGCAGCGAGGCCTTGGTGATACCAAGCAGAACCGGGTTCGCGGACGCCGCACGCTTGCCGGCCTTCTGAGCGGCTGCGTTGATTTCCTCGAACTCGATCCGATCGAGTTGCTCACCCTTGATGAGTTCCGTCTCGCCGGCGTCGGTGACTTCAACCTTCTGCAACATCTGACGAACGATGACTTCGATGTGCTTGTCGTTGATCGTCACGCCCTGCAGTCGGTAGACGTCCTGGATCTCGTTGATCAGGTAGTTCGCGAGTTCCTCGACGCCCTTGATCGCCAGGATGTCGTGCGGCGCCGGGTTGCCGTCGTACACGAAATCGCCACGCTCAACGCGATCGCCAGGCTGAACAGCAAGGCTCTTGCCACGCGGGATCAGGTATTCGACCGGCTCCAACGATTCATCGTCAGGCTTGATCGTGATGCGCTGCTTGTTCTTGTAGTCCTTGCCGAACTCAACTGTACCCGAGATGTCCGCGAGGATCGCGTGATCCTTCGGACGGCGGGCTTCGAAGAGTTCCGCGACGCGCGGTAGACCGCCGGTGATGTCACCGGACTTCGCCGACGCCGTCGGAATACGAGCAAGAACGTCGCCCGCCTTCACTTCCGTGCCGCGATCGACCGACAGAACGGCTTCGACCGACAAGAGGTAGCGAGCGTCACCGCCGCGCGCGACCTTGATCGGCTTGCCCTTCGAGTCCTTGATCACGATGGCAGGCTTCAGCTCGGAGCCCTTCGGAGACGTGCGCCAGTCGATAATGACCCGGTTCGACGTACCCTTCATTTCGTCGGTCTGTTCGCGGACCGACGAGCCTTCGATCAAGTCTTCGAAGTCGACGAAGCCGTCGGCTTCCGACAGGATCGGACGGGTGTAGGGATCCCACTGCGCGATCTTGGTGCCGCGCTTCACGGTATCGCCTTCATCGACAAAGATGCGCGAGCCGTAGCTGATCTTGTGAGTCGCGAGTTCCTTGCCCGTCTGGTCGACGATGATGACCGACATGATGCGGCTCGTCGCGACGTTCTGGCCCTTCGAGTCCTTGGCGATCGCACGGTTCTTCAGCTTCACGGTGCCGTTAAAGTTCGACTCGATGAAGGACGAGTCGACCAAGTTGGCCGTGCCGCCGATGTGGAACGTACGCATCGTCAGCTGCGTGCCCGGCTCACCGATCGACTGTGCGGCGATGACGCCGACAGCTTCACCGATGTTGACCGGCGTACCGCGAGCGAGGTCGCGGCCGTAGCACTTCGCGCACACGCCGTTGACCGTCTCGCAGGTCAGCACCGAACGGATACGAACTTCCTGAAGCTCGGCCTTGCCGATGAGATCGGCGTGCTTTTCTTCGATTAGTTCGCCGTTGGCGACGATGATCTCGCCCGTCGTCGGGTGCTTGATGTCTTCGGCTGCCGTACGGCCCAGCGAGCGCGCCGCAAGCGACACGATCACCTGACCGGCGTCGACGACTGCCTGCACGTTAATGCCGGCATCGGTTCCGCAATCGACTTCAGAGATGATGGCGTCCTGCGCGACGTCGACGAGACGACGCGTGAGGTAGCCCGAGTTCGCCGTCTTCAAGGCGGTGTCTGCAAGACCCTTACGGGCACCGTGGGTCGAGTTGAAGTACTCGAGAACCGACAGGCCTTCCTTGAAGTTCGAGATGATCGGCGTCTCAATGATTTCGCCCGAAGGCTTCGTCATGAGGCCGCGCATACCGGCGAGCTGCTTCATCTGCGCCGGCGAACCGCGCGCGCCCGAGTGGCTCATCATGTAGACCGAGTTGATCGGACGCTCGCGTCCGGTCGTAGCGTCCTTCTGAACCGCCGAGATGCGGTCCATCATTTCCTTGGCGATCTGATCGGTGCAGCGCGACCAGGCGTCGACGACCTTGTTGTACTTCTCGAGCTGCGTGATCAGGCCGTCCTGATACTGCTGTTCGAAGTCGCGGACCTCGACGTTGGTCTTCTCGACGATCTTCTCCTTCGTCTCCGGGATGAGCATGTCGTCCTTGCCGAACGAGATGCCAGCCTTGAAGGCGTGATGGAAGCCGAGCGCCATGATCCGGTCGCAGAATATGACCGTCTCTTTCTGACCGCAGTTACGGTAGACCAAGTCGATCAGACCGGAGATGTTCTTCTTCGTCAGAAGCTGGTTCGCCATAGAGAACTTCATGCCCGGCATCTTCGGCAGATGCTGTGCGAGAAGCAGACGGCCCGGCGTCGTCTCGTGGATCTCCGAGACTTCCTCGCCCTCATCATTGATCGCGTTATAGCGGCCTTTGATCTTGGCGTGCAGCGTGACGGACTTCGATTCAAGGGCGTGAAGCACCTCGTTGATCGAGCCCAACATCATGCCTTCGCCGGGCTCGCCGTCGCGCATCATCGACAGATAGTAGAGACCCAACACGATGTCCTGCGACGGCACGATGATCGGCTGGCCGCTCGCGGGATGCAGGATGTTGTTCGTCGACATCATCAGGACGCGCGCTTCGAGCTGCGCTTCGAGCGACAGCGGAACGTGCACTGCCATCTGGTCGCCGTCGAAGTCTGCGTTGAAGGCAGCGCAAACCAGCGGGTGAAGCTGGATCGCCTTACCCTCGATGAGTTGTGGCTCGAACGCCTGAATGCCGAGGCGGTGAAGCGTCGGGGCGCGGTTCAGCATCACCGGATGCTCGCGAATGACCTCGTCGAGGACGTCCCAAACCTCGGGCTTTTCCTTTTCGACGAGCTTCTTCGCCTGCTTCACGGTCGCGGCTTGGCCGAGCGTCTGGAGGCGCGCGTAGATGAAGGGCTTGAACAGCTCAAGCGCCATCTTCTTCGGCAGGCCGCACTGGTGCAGTTTGAGTTCCGGACCGACGACGATGACCGAACGACCGGAGTAGTCGACGCGCTTGCCGAGCAGGTTCTGACGGAAGCGGCCCTGCTTGCCCTTCAGCATGTCGGCGAGCGACTTCAGCGGACGCTTATTGGCGCCGGTGATGACGCGGCCGCGACGGCCGTTGTCGAACAGGGCGTCGACGGCCTCCTGCAGCATGCGCTTTTCGTTGCGGATGATGATATCCGGCGCGCGCAGCTCCATCAGCCGCTTCAGGCGGTTGTTACGGTTGATGACGCGGCGATAGAGATCGTTCAGGTCCGACGTCGCAAAGCGGCCGCCATCGAGCGGAACAAGCGGACGCAGTTCCGGCGGGATGACCGGAACTTGGGTCAGGATCATCCACTCCGGACGGTTGCCCGATTCCATAAAGGCTTCGATGACCTTCAGGCGCTTGCCGAGCTTCTTCGGCTTCAGCTCCGTCGTCGCCTCGGCGATCTCCTGGCGGAGATCCTGCGCGATCTTCGGCAGGTCCATGGCGGACAGAAGTTCGCGGATCGCCTCGGCGCCGATGCCGGCGGTGAAGGTATCTGCGCCGTACTCGTCGATCGCCTGGTTGTACTGCTCTTCCGTCAGCAGCTGACGCTCAGCGAACGGCGTCGTGCCCGGCTCGATGACGATGTAGTTCTCGAAATAAAGAACGCGCTCAAGGTCCTTCAGCGCCATATCCATCAGCAAGCCGATGCGCGAGGGCAGCGACTTCAGGAACCAGATGTGCGCGACGGGAGCCGCAAGCTCGATGTGGCCCATGCGCTCGCGGCGAACCTTTGCGAGCGTCACTTCCACGCCGCACTTTTCGCAGATCAGGCCCTTGTACTTCATGCGCTTGTACTTGCCGCACAAGCATTCGTAGTCCTTGATCGGTCCGAAGATGCGCGCACAGAACAGGCCGTCGCGCTCCGGCTTGAAGGTACGATAGTTGATCGTCTCGGGCTTTTTGATCTCGCCGTAGGACCAGGACAGGATGTCCTCGGGCGAGGCGATCGAGATCCGGATCTGATCGAAGACCGGAGCGGGAGCCTGCGATTTAAAGATGTTGGTAATTTCGTTCATCGGCTGTCTCCTCATGGGCGCGGCTGGGGTGACCGTGCCCGTGGAATTTAGTGGTCGTGTTTTGCCGATCTCCGCCCTTCCCGGGGGGCGGAGATCGTCTTCGATGTTCGTTATTCAGCCGCTGGCGGAAGCTGCGCCTGGGGTTCCTCGGGCGTCTCCGGCTGATCGTTTTCTGCTTCGATCTGCGGCAGCTCGCTGTTGACGAGCTCGACGTTGAGACCCAACGCGCGCATTTCCTTGACGAGCACGTTGAAGCTTTCTGGCACGCCGGCTTCGAACGCATCGTCACCACGGACGATCGCCTCGTAGACCTTGGTGCGGCCGGCGACGTCGTCCGACTTCACGGTCAGCATTTCCTGCAGCGTGTAGGCGGCGCCGTAAGCTTCCAGAGCCCAGACCTCCATTTCGCCGAAGCGCTGGCCGCCGAACTGCGCCTTACCGCCCAGCGGCTGCTGGGTAACGAGCGAGTACGGACCGATCGAACGAGCATGGATCTTGTCGTCGACAAGGTGGTGCAGCTTCAGAACGTACTTGTAGCCGACGGTGACCTTGCGATCGAACGGCTCGCCCGTGCGGCCGTCGAACAGCGTCACCTGGCCCGACGTATCGAAACCTGCGAGCTGCAGCATTTCGACGATGTCTTTCTCACGCGCGCCGTCGAACACCGGCGTCGCAATCGGAACGCCCGTGCGCAGGTTCTGAGCGACGCCCACAAGCTCATCGTCTTTCAACGACGACTTGATGACGTCCTGACCGTAAACGCGCTCCATCTGTTCGCGGAGAGCCTGCGCCTGGCCGCTCTCGTGGAACTGATGCAATGCGTCGTCGATCATGCGGCCAAGGCCGCGGCACGCCCAGCCAAGATGCGTTTCGAGGATCTGTCCGACGTTCATGCGGCTCGGCACGCCGAGCGGGTTCAGAACGACGTCGACCGGCGTGCCGTCTTCGAGGAACGGCATGTCTTCCGACGGGACGATCATCGACACGACACCCTTGTTGCCGTGACGGCCGGCCATCTTGTCGCCCGGCTGGATCTTGCGCTTCACCGCGACGAAGACCTTGACCATCTTCATCACGCCCGGCGGCAGCTCGTCACCGCGCTGCAGCTTGTCGACCTTGTCGGCAAAACGCAGACCGAGGCCCTTCTTGGCGTCTTCGTACTGCTTCTGGATGGCTTCGACTTCGGCCTGCGCCTTCTCATTGGCAAGACCGATTTCCCACCACTGGCTACGCGGGATGTCGTCGAGGATCACGTTGTCGATGATCGTACCCTTACGGGCGTTCTTCGGACCCTTCGCGACTTCCTTGCCCATCAGTGCGTCTTTCAGACGGGCGTAGACGTTGCGGTCGAGGATCTGAAGCTCGTCGTCGCGGTCTTTTGCGAGACGCTCGATCTCTTCGCGCTCGATCGCCATCGCACGCTCGTCTTTCTCGACGCCGTGACGATTGAAGACGCGGACTTCGACGATCGTGCCGGCGACGCCCGGCGGCAGACGCAGCGAGGTATCGCGAACGTCAGACGCCTTTTCACCGAAGATGGCGCGCAGAAGCTTTTCTTCCGGCGTCATCGGGCTTTCGCCCTTCGGCGTGATCTTGCCGACCAGAATGTCACCCGGATGGACTTCGGCGCCGATGTAGACGATGCCGGCTTCGTCGAGGTTCTTCAGCGCTTCTTCCGAGACGTTCGGAATATCGCGCGTGATTTCCTCAGGTCCGAGCTTCGTATCGCGAGCCATGACCTCGAATTCCTCGATGTGGATCGAGGTGAACACGTCTTCGGAGACGACGCGCTCGTTCATCAGGATCGAGTCTTCGAAGTTGTAGCCCATCCACGGCATGAACGCGACGAGCACGTTCTTGCCGAGCGCCAGCTCGCCGAGTTCGGTCGAAGGACCGTCAGCGATGATGTCGCCTGCCTTGACGTGATCGCCGACGTTAATCAGCGGACGCTGGTTGATACAGGTGTTCTGGTTCGAACGCTGGAACTTGCGCAGACGATAGATGTCGACGCCCGGCTTCGAAGGGTCCTGCTCTTCCGTTGCGCGGATAACGATACGGGTTGCGTCGACCTGATCGACGATGCCCGTACGGCGTGCCGCGATGGCAGCGCCCGAGTCCTGCGCCACGCGCTCTTCCATGCCGGTGCCGACCAGCGGCGCTTCCGCCTTGATCAGCGGCACGGCCTGACGCTGCATGTTCGAGCCCATGAGCGCGCGGTTGGCGTCGTCGTTCTCAAGGAACGGGATGAGCGCGGCCGCGACCGACACGAGCTGCTTCGGCGACACGTCGATGTAATCGACCTTGTCGGTCGGAACGAGCATCACATCGCCCTGGTAGCGAACGGTGACGAGGTCTTCCGTCATCTTGCCCTTGGCATCGATGGCAGCGTTTGCCTGCGCAACGTGATGGCGCATCTCTTCCATGGCGGAGAGGTAGGCAACCTCGTCGGTGACGCGGCCGTTGATGACCTTGCGGTACGGGCTTTCGATGAAGCCGTATTTGTTCACGCGCGCGAACGTCGCGAGCGAGTTGATCAGACCGATGTTCGGACCTTCCGGCGTCTCAATCGGGCAGATACGGCCATAGTGCGTCGGATGCACGTCGCGGACTTCGAAGCCCGCGCGTTCACGCGTCAGACCGCCCGGTCCAAGAGCCGAGAGACGGCGCTTGTGGGTGATTTCCGACAGCGGGTTCGTCTGGTCCATGAACTGCGAGAGCTGGGACGAACCGAAGAACTCGCGCACCGCAGCCGCTGCCGGCTTGGCGTTGATCAGGTCCTGCGGCATCACCGTGTCGATATCGACCGACGACATGCGCTCCTTGATGGCGCGCTCCATGCGGAGCAGGCCGACGCGATACTGGTTCTCCATCAGCTCGCCGACTGAGCGAACGCGACGGTTGCCCAAGTGGTCGATGTCGTCGATTTCGCCCTTGCCGTCGCGCAGATCGACAAGCGTCTTCACGACCGCGAGGATGTCCTCACGGCGCAGCACGCGCATCGTATCAGGCGCATCGAGTTCGAGGCGCATGTTCATCTTCACGCGGCCGACGGCCGAGAGATCGAAACGCTCCGGATCGAAGAACAGGCCATGGAACAGCGCGGTCGCCGCTTCGATGGTCGGCGGCTCGCCCGGGCGCATGACCCGGTAGATGTCCATCAGCGCTTCCTGCTGATTGGCGTTCTTGTCGATGTTGAGCGTGTTGCGGATGAACGCGCCGGTGTTGACGTAGTCGATGTCGAGGATGTGGAATTCCTTGACCTTCTGCTCCTTGAGCTCGGCCAACAGATTCTCATCCAGCTCGTCACCGGCTTCGGCGAAGATCTTGCCCGTCTCCATATCGACGATGTCTTCGGCGATGAAGCGGCCTGCGAGGTCCTCAGCGGAGATCAGGATTTCCTTGATGCCGCTTTCGGCGATCTCGCGCGAACGGCGTGCGGTGATCTTCTCGCCAGCGCGCGCAATCACTTCACCGGTCTTAGCGTCGGCGATGTCGGACTGCGGAGTAACGCCGCGGAACTTCTCGGGCAGGAACGGCATTTTCCAGCCGCGCTTCGATTCCTTGATCGAGATGTGCTTGTAGAAGTGCGCGAGGATCTCTTCGTCGTCGAGGCCCAAGGCATAGAGCATCGTCGTCACCGGCAGCTTGCGGCGGCGGTCGATACGGACATAGACGATGTCTTTCGCGTCGAACTCGAAGTCGAGCCAGGAACCGCGATACGGAATGATGCGAGCTGCGAACAATAGCTTGCCCGAAGAGTGCGTCTTGCCGCGATCGTGGTCGAAGAAGACGCCCGGCGAACGGTGCATCTGCGAGACGATCACGCGCTCGGTGCCGTTGATGATGAAGGTGCCGTTCGACGTCATGAGCGGCATGTCGCCCATGTAGACGTCCTGCTCCTTGACGTCCTTGATCGACTTCGAGCCCGTCTCTTCGTTCACATCGAACACGATCAGGCGCAGCTTGACCTTGAGCGGCGCTGCGAACGTCATGTCGCGCTGCATACACTCGTCGACGTCGAACTTCGGCGGCTCGAATTCGTAGCTGACGAATTCCAGCGTCGACTTGCCGGCGAAATCGGAGATCGGGAAAACGCCCTTGAACACCGACTGCAAGCCGAAATCGTCCGGCCTGCCGCCCGGGGGCTCTTTGACCATCAAGAAGTCATCGTAAGACGCTTTCTGAACCTCGATGAGGTTCGGCATCTCCGCGACTTCTCCGATAGAACCAAACTGCTTCCGGAGGCGTTTGCGGCTGGTGAGGGTTTGAGCCATATCGGTCCCTTCGTGCTCTCGTATGCGGGTAGTCCCGCGATCCAAATGCGACGCGCTCAGGGTCCCTGGAGAACTGGGACCTCTTGAAACGGTTCACCGGAGGGTCCTTTTTCGAGGTTCGAAAACCCCAGGACCCTCCGGAAAACCGTTTTTTATTTTGCGCATTGCGCGCCCCCTTCTGGGAAGCCGGCCGCAATGCGCGGTATGCGCAGGCATCAACACCGGCCGGGAGCGACCCAGCCGGTGTTGATCGTCAATTACTTCACTTCGACGACAGCGCCCTGATCCTCAAGCTGCTTCTTGAGCTTCTGGGCTTCGTCCTTCGAAACGCCTTCCTTCACGGTCTTGCCGCCGGCCTCGACGAGGTCCTTGGCTTCCTTCAGGCCGAGGCCCGTGATGGCGCGAACTTCCTTGATGACGTTGATCTTCTTGTCGCCACCCGACTTCAGGATAACGGTGAACTCCGTCTGCTCTTCGGCCGGAGCAGCAGCAGCGCCGCCAGCAGCGGGAGCAGCAACGGCGACGGCAGCAGCAGCCGAAACGCCCCACTTCTCTTCCAGCATCTTGGCAAGCTCAGCGGCTTCGAGCACGGTGAGTGCCGACAAGTCTTCAACGATTTTCTCGATCTTAGACATATATAGTGTCCTTCCGGTTTGAACCTAGTGGTTGAATTGCAGCACCCCCTGCGGGCCGTGCTGCGTAGCTCTTCGAGGGCTCAAAGCCCCACAACTTCCGATGGTTAGGCTGCTGCCTCTTCCTTCGACGCCTTGGCCTGAATGACGCGGGCCAGCTTGGCACCGGGCTCCTTGACGGTCCGGGCGATCTTGGTCGCCGGAGCGTTGAGGAGGCCAATGAGCTTGGCGCGGAGTTCATCAAGCGACGGCAGTTCGGCAAGGGCCTGCACGCCTTTCGCGTCAAGGATGGTCTTGCCCATCGCGCCACCCAGGATCACGAGCTTGTCGTTGCCCTTGGCGTACGTGACGGTCGCCTTCGCCGCGGCGATCGGATCTTGCGAGAAGGCCAGGATGGTCGGCCCCGTCAAAATCTCCGAAAGCTTCTCGGCGTCGGTATCCTTGAGCGCGAGCTGCGCCAGCTTGTTCTTGGCCACCTTCACAGAGCCGCCGGCTTCTTTAACGCGCCTGCGGAACTCTGCGGATTGAGCGGCCACCATGCCGGTGTTGTGGGCGACAACGACCACACCCGTGCTTTTCAGCGTGGTGTGGAGGCTATCGATGAGCTCACGTTTCGCGGCTCTATCCACGTCTCGTCTCCTTGCTGCGAAGCTTCATTTGCGAAGCCTCGCGGGTTGCACCTTTGCCGCCGTCTCCGGTGAGGGATCAGGCGACGTTAGTCTGTCCTCGTTCCCGTGGACCGCGAGTAGCGGCACGGTGCTGACCCAGAAGGTTCAAACCGAACTTTTTGGCTTATCGCCTCAAATCCGATCCACTTCTGTCTCATGCAGGCTCTCCCGCGGAGGAGAGACTTAGGCGTCACCGGCAAGCCGGATCGGCACCCACAATCTCGGACAGCTCCGGACCGAAGCGAAACCGCCCCGGTCCAGGGTTTTCCGGGTTGCCCCGGAATTCTTCAAACTTAGGCGGCCGGTCCCGGCGCGACGGAAGCGGTGTCGAGCTTCAGGCCCGGACCCATCGTCGAGGACAGCGATACCTTCTTGAGGTACGTGCCCTTGGAACCCGTCGGCTTCGCCTTCACGACCGCGTCGACGAACGCCTTGATGTTCTGGACCAAGGCTTCTTCGGTGAAGCTCGCCTTGCCGACGCCAGCGTGCACGATGCCCGCCTTCTCGACGCGGAACTCAACCGAGCCGCCCTTGGCGCCTTTCACGGCGCTGGTGACGTCCATGGTCACGGTGCCGACGCGCGGGTTCGGCATCAGGCCGCGCGGACCCAAGACCTTACCGAGGCGGCCGACGAGACCCATCATGTCCGGCGTCGCGATGCAGCGATCAAAGTTGATCGTGCCCTTCGAGACGATTTCAACGAGGTCTTCCGCGCCAACGATGTCGGCTCCGGCAGCCTTCGCTTCGTCGGCCTTGGCGCCGCGAGCGAAAACGGCAACGCGCGCCGTGCGGCCCGAGCCGTTCGGCAGGTTGCAGACGCCGCGGACCATCTGGTCGGCATGCTTGGGATCGACGCCGAGGTTGACGGCAACTTCGATCGTCTCGTCGAACTTCGCCTTGGCGCGTTCCTTGATGATCTTCACGGCTTCGTCGACGCCATAGGCTTTACCCGCGGGGAGGCCCTGCTTGACGGTGAGCATGCGCTTGCCACCGGCATCGCGCGTTTCTTTGATCTTTTCAGCGCTGATTTGAGCTTTTGCCATCGGACTACTCCACCACCTTGAGGCCCATCGAACGTGCGCTACCCGCGAGCGTGCGAGCGGCGGCGTCGATATCGTCGGTGTTCATGTCCTTGAGCTTGCCCTTAGCAATCTCTTTCAGCTGCGCGATCGTGACCTGACCGGCAACAATGCGACCCGGCTCTTTCGAACCCTGACCGCCCTTACCCGTCGGGCGAAGACCTGCTGCCTTCTTGATGAGGTACGTCGCCGGCGGCTGACGCATCTCGAACGTGAACGAACGGTCGGAGTAGACCGTGATCTTCACGGGAATCGGTGTACCCTGCTCCAGGTCCTTCGTTTTTGCATTGAAGGACTTGCAGAATTCCATGATATTCACGCCGCGCTGACCAAGCGCGGGACCGATCGGCGGCGACGGATTGGCCGCCCCAGCCGGTACCTGCAAGTTGATAAAGCCGTCAATTTTCTTCGCCATAGTTCCCCTTCACTGTTAGAGCCCGCACCCAAACGGCACGATGCTCAGGGTTAGCGGTTCAACGGGCGAGCCTCCCAAAGTGGAAAGCCTGCCCTCCCGCACATCGACCGCATCCGAACCAAAATCCCGATGCGGGCTCCGGCGGCGAACCGCCGGAATTCTCGTCTCGCCCAAGGCGCTGCTGAGCACCGTCAGGCTGCGATCTTTTCGACCTGTGTAAATTCGAGCTCGACCGGCGTCGGCCGCCCGAAGATCGACACGGCGACCTTCACACGTGAGCGCTCCTCGTCGACTTCCTCGACGATGCCAGTGAACGAAGCGAACGGGCCGTCTGCGACCTTGACGTTCTCTCCGACCTCGAATGTGATCGTCGGCTTCGGCCGCTCTACGCCTTCCTTCACTTGGTTCAGGATGCGCATCGCCTCAGCTTCCGGGATCGGCATCGGCTTATTGTCCGCACCGAGGAAGCCAGTGACCTTCGGCGTGTTCTTGATCATCACGAACGCTGCGTCGGTCATCTTCATTTTGACGAGCACGTAGCCCGGCAAAAACTTCCGCTCGGTCGGGATCTTGCGGCCGCGCTTGATCTCGACGACTTCTTCCGTGGGAACGACGATCTCTTCGAAGAGATCTTCAAGGCCGCCCGCTTTCGCGCGCTCGCGGATCGCGTCCGCCACCTTGCGTTCGAAATTCGTGTATGCGTGCACGATGTACCAGCGCGTACCGGCAACCGTTGCTTTTTCTTCGCGTTCTTGCGCGACAACCATTCTCAAAGGCCCTCTGGCGCGTCACTTAAACCAATCATGCGAGCCGAAATCAGGTGCCCACCCCTAAGACCAAACGCACGATGTGGCTCAGCGCCTGATCAACAAGCAAAAAGAAAACAGAGGCGAGCGCGACCATGATGAGTACCATCAAAGTCGTGATCCACACCTCTTTCCATGTCGGCCAAGTTACCTTCGCGACTTCCTGCCGAACCTCTTGCATAAAGGTTATGGGATTGAACTTCGCCATCAAAACTGCTTTCTGCGCGCATGAGCGACAACATGCCGCACCCGACCTCGGTGTTTTCCGGGGCCGGTCGGCAGATCAAACTCCACGAGGCTGGCAGGGGCGGAGGGTCTCGAACCCCCGACCTTCGGTTTTGGAGACCGACGCTCTACCAATTGAGCTACACCCCTAGTACTGACGCAGGCAAGAGCCAGCCGTCGAGCAGCCTCTTTCGGGGCGTGCACCCTTAACCGAAGTTTGACGGCTTGTCAGCCCCGCCCGCGCCTTTTTTCTATCGGCGACCGTCGGGGCCGCTCCAGGGGCCGCCGATTTCGGCTGGTGCCTTCCCCTGCCCATCCACCGGCTCGATGACGACGGCCGATCCGTAGGCCAGGACCTCGGTCACGGCAGCGGCAATTTCGTTGGCGTCGTAGCGCATCGCGACGACGGCGTTTGCGCCCATGCTCTGGGCGTGCTCGACGAGAAGGTCGAAGGCTTCCTGGCGCGCATGCTCGGCGAGCTTGGTGTAAACCGAGATGTTGCCGCCAAAAAAGATCTGTATCGCGGCGCCGAGATTGCCGACGACGCTGCGCGAGCGCACCGTCAGGCCACGAACCAGCCCGAGGTGACGGACAATGCGGTAGCCTTGAATCTCGTTTGTCGTCACGACCAGCATGGTGCTTCCTCTCCTTCGGCCCGTCTTCCCATGCGGACTCCCGCAGGCGGCGCCACCCTAACGCGACTCTCGGCGAGTGACGACAGAGGGAAACAGCATTTGGGCGGATCTTTCCGTAAAGATCAGATGCGGCGCACTCTGCGGAGCCCGGCGGGAATGAACTTGCCTGCCCAATGTGCCGCTTTTAACTGACGCTCAACCTTGGCTATCAGAGAGCCTAGCAACCCGCGGACACAGGCTCCGTATCATTCGTTGAGATCTGATTTGCCGACATCATCGCTTCGCAACACGTCCAAGGTCCCTCCCGTCTTGGCTCACGCCGGTCTGCTTTTGAGCCGTTATGACGTCATCTTTTGCGATGTCTGGGGCGTGGTTCACAACGGCGTCACGGCGTTCGAGGGCGCATGCCGGGCGCTTGAGAAATTTCGCGCCGACGGCGGCACCGTCATTCTGGTGTCGAATGCGCCGGTTCCGAAGAAGCGCGTGGCGGACATGCTCGATTCCCGGCATGTGCCCAGAAGCGCCTGGGACGACATCGTGTCGTCGGGCGATATTGCGCTTCATCACCTGGATGAGAAGAAGTTCCAGCAGCTTTACTGCATCGGTCCGCAGGACCGCGATCAGGCGCTTTTTTCCGCGCTTCGGGCCCGCTCGGCCGAGTTGGAGGATGCCGAAGCGATCATTTGCACGGGACTCAACGACGACCGGCGAGAGACGCCGGAAGATTACCAGGGCATCCTCGAACGTGCGCTTGCAAAAGACATACCGTTCGTATGCGCCAATCCGGACTTGATCGTCGATGTCGGTGGCACCCTGCTCTATTGCGCAGGCGCCATCGCCGACCTGTACGAGAAGATGGGCGGCGTCGTCTATTGGGCGGGCAAGCCTTATCTCAGCGCGTACGAGACCGCGCATCGCAAGGCTGAGGGGCTTCGCGACAAGAACGTCGCGAAAGACAAGATCCTCGTCATCGGCGACGCCATCCGCACCGATATCAAAGGCGCGCAGAACTATGGCTGCGACGCCCTTTTCATTGCGTCGGGCATTCACCGCCACGAGACGGTCGACGGCATCGACCTGTCGGCGACAAAGCTTGCCGATCTGTTCACGGCCGACGCGCCGCCCGCCATTGGCGCAATGCTCGAACTCGCCTTGTAAGAGCGCCCGGCGCTACTTGATCGGCTTCGTCGAAACTTCGGCCGGGACTTCAGATTTTGGCCGCTTCGGCGTCGGTCCAGCCGAGAAGCTGTTGAAGACCACGTCAGGCGAGGTCGTGTTGTGCTGCGACGGTGTCAGGCGCCCGATCCAGATGTCGGTGGCGCGGGCGTGGTCGAACTTCATGATGTTGTCTTCCCGCCAGCCTTTGGCACCTTGTTCGCGCACTGCGATGCGCGCGGTATCGTTGTTGAATTCCGTGACGTACATCGAGCGCAGCATCGCAAACGGACTGCCGCTGATGCCGTGATCAAATGCAACGTCGAGCGCTAAACGATCGGTGTCGACGTTCACGACCTTCACGGTGGCCGTTCCTCCCCGTTCAAACGTCAGAGTGAACTGCAGCTTATCGGGATCGAATGCGGCTTCCTTGATCTTCACGAGCGGCCGTCCTTCTTTCTCAATCGGGCCGATGAGAAACGACGAGCCGTAAGCAGTGACGTCCATGTTCGCCGGCGTCATCGGACGAGGACGCCAATAGCCGTCTTGCGGATAGAGAACGAGAACCTCATCGGCGCGGCCGTTCTTCAACACCCAGACCTGCAGCATGTGGATGTTGTTGTAGACCTTGTCGCCGATGCGCACCGCGGCCGTCGCCGGGCGCCAGAACGAAGGATACGTATATCCGACCAGCCACAAATCCGGCTCGCCGACGAGCGTGATTTTTTTCGGAGGCACGGGAGCTTTATAAACTGGATCCTTCGACATGTCGCATGCCGTCCAATCCGGCTCGATATTGCTGCGCATGGCGGATGAAAGATAAACGGGATGCGCAGCCTCGATGCGGAACGAACGAACGTTCTTATTCGTGAACGCCACCGCGACGTTGTCTTTCTCGGCGCAAAGCACCGGCTCGCTTTCGTTCTCCACGTCGACGGCCAAGCCATCGAGAGACGCCGCCTGCACGGATATGAACGGCACAACAAGCGAGATTAGCATCAAGGCAAGCAAGCGGACGGACGACGGCATTCAATTCTCCGGTTTCAGGTGCTCATTATGGCGCGAGCATCGCATAGACGTCGCCCGAATTCGCATCGTGTGGCAGGTTGCTCAGGTATTCGGCGATTTCGGCATCCGTGAGCCAACGATCGAACGTGAGCATCTGGGTTTCGCCGAGAGACCAGTTGTAGCGATAGTCGCCAAGCTCCGAAAGTCGATCGAAGCATGCCATCGCGACACCGCGGGCAATCGTCGTGAATTCGAACGACAGCGCCTTTACCGGCTGTGAAAGGCCGCGCAAAGCTGCGTCTTCGAAACCTTCGACATCAATCTTGATGAACGCAGGAAGGCCGTAACGCGCGATGAGACCGTCGAGCGTCACCATTTCGATCAGCAGATGAGCGTCCCAGACCTGGCCTTCCCAGCCGGGCGCGCCTTCGGCTTGATGCACGAAGTCTTCCGACAAAGTCGAAACGGTCGGGTTCGCGGTGTTGACGAAGAGCTCGTGCATTCCAGCATCTGCTCCGACGGCGCGATCAACGATCTCGACGAGCGGATCGCGGCCGTGCAGGTGGGTGAGCGCAGAAAACAGCAGCGGCTGCGGCTCGACCGCGATGACTCTGGCACCGAGACGTCGAAACGACGAGACGCGGTCGCCGACGTGAGCACCGATATCAAACACGAGTGCGCCCGGCTCGATAAAGCGGCGATAGAGATCGTCCATGGCCTCGCGCGGCGCATCGGGGCCGAGATAGACCCGCAGCGATCGCATGACGCCCTGCAACGCTTGCGAGACCATTCCGCTACCGTCCAGCCTCAAGGGCGCGTATCTCGACGGGCGGCGCGAAATCTTCGGGAATGCCTGCGATACCGTGGCGCCGGAAAAAGCGGCCGACCGCCGGGCTCGCCGTGAAAAACGCAAACGGAATGGCGAGCAGATATCCTGCTGTCAGCGGCAGGCTCCAGAGCAGCAGTCGCGGAGAAATAACGGCCAGCGCCAGACAGAGCGAAATGCCGAACACGAGCTGCGGCCATAGCGCCTCTAAGGCTGTGCGCCATGAAAGCCCCGTGCCGTCGCGCTGTTGTCCGTTCCAAGCGATCGATTTCCCCAACACGAGCGCGATCATAAACATTGAGGTGCGAATTGTCGTGACGGAACCGAGAATGAGCGAAAACAAAATTTCGCCGACTGCGCTCAGCGAAAAACGGGCGTTCCCGCCGAAGCGGCGAACCTCTCCCGGCGTCATGACCGCATCGGCAATTCCTGCAAGTTTCGGCGCGAGGTGCATGACAATCAGGATGACATAAAGCATTTCGACGACATGCCACGGGAAGTCGGCGACATTTTGTGCGTTTAAGACCATAAGGGGCAAAAGGGCGGCGAACAGTGTCCAGGCCGGAACGCCGAGAAACATCAAAATCGCCCAAAAAAGCTGAAACCGGCTCACCGGCTTCAGGCCGGGTAGGCCGATCAGCCGAACGTATTGCAGATTGCCCTGGCACCAGCGGTTATCGCGCTGCATGAATTCGATGAGATCGGGCGGATTATCTTCATAGGAACCGGCCTCGACCGGCAGCACACGCACTTCGTAGCCCGCGCGACGCATCAGAACAGCTTCGACCTGATCGTGCGAGAGGATCTGTTTGCCGCCGAGCAGACCGTCCAGCGCGCAGTGCTCGACATAAGGCTTGATGCGCACAAGCGCGTTGTGTCCCCAGAACGGTCCGCAGTCGCCGACCCACCAGGCTTGGCCCATCGTGTAGGTGCGCATGCCGAGCCGCATGCCGAACTGGAAGATGCGCGCAAACGCCGATGATGACGGCGTGCCGACGACGAGGCTTTGCAGGATGCCCAGAAGGGGGTGCGCCTGCATGATACGGACGAGATCGACGATGGTTTCGCCGGTCATCAGGCTGTCGGCGTCGAGCGCCAGCATTAGCTCATAGTCGGCCCCCCAGCGCGCAGCGAAGTCGCGGACGTTCCCGGCTTTGAAGCCTGTGTTTTCGGTGCGGCGGCGGTAAACGATCCTCTCGCGATCCGCGTCGGCAGCGCGCCATTCGGCGATCAGACGTTCCTCTTCAGCCGCGATGTCGGCGCGGTTGGTGTCGCTCAGAATGAAATACGAAAAGCGCGCGGCATCGGATGTGCGATCGAGGCTGGCCTTGACGATCTTCAGTCGGAGAAGCGCCCGAGCCGGGTCCTCGTTGCGGATCGTCATCAAAACGGCGGTGTTAACCGTGATCGGCTGCGGTTCGCCGGTGGATGTCCAAAATGCCGCTTCACCGTTAGATTTCGTCCGCTTTCGCGCTCTGCTCCCATGAAGCTGCCACAGCCCGATGACAGCGTTCCAGAAGCCGAGAATCGGCCATGGAACACCGAGTGCCACGCATATGACCATGATCGCCGACATCAGCGTCCAGCCACCGTGGGCAAGAGCGTGTGCCGTGACGAGCACGATGAGGAGCCAGGTTGCAGTGTTCAATATGAAAGCCGTGCAACGCCGCCGGGCCAGCGTCGCTCTTGCATCGAGACCCGCCGGGGTCGTAAGGCTCTCGCACTCGACTATTGTCACAGCATCAGCCTTCGACATCCCGTCGCGCTCGGCACCGATCGTCATTACGGACCCAATCCTTCGCAATGAATGACCCGCAGAGCACCTTCGAACCCAACGCCCAGCCGACCCGCCGCAGCCAAGGCCAGATCGTGGTTGCGCGCGCGCTCTGGTACGTCAAGCCGGGCGTAGCCGAAATCCGGACCGAACGCCTTGCTCCGCCGCCTCCTGGCCATGTGCGGATTGCCGCCGAGTATTCCGCGATCAGCCGCGGCACCGAACGCCTCGTCGCCCTCGGTCAGGTGCCGGAAAGCGAATGGTCTCGCATGCGCGCGCCGTTGCAGGCTGGAGCATTCTCATTTCCGATCAAATACGGCTATTCGGCGACGGGCGTCGTTACAGCGGGCGCCGAGGCGCTCATCGGCCGGCGCGCCTTTGCGTTGCATCCGCATCAGGATTATTTTCAAGCACCGGAGACGATGCTGTCGCTGCTCCCCGAGGCCGTGCCGTCGCGCCGGGGCGTGCTCGCCGCCAACATGGAAACGGCACTCAACGCCCACTGGGACGCGGGCACGACGCTTGGCGACCGCGTGCTCGTCGTCGGGGCCGGCATCGTCGGTCTGCTGACGGCCTATCTCGCCCGGCGGATTGCGGGCACGGAGGTCGCGATCCTAGACGTCAATCCGGCACGGGCACGACTTGCCGAAGCGCTCGGCATTCGGTTCGTTTCACCATCGGACGTGCCAACGGATAATCGCATCGTCTTTCATGCGAGTGCGACCAGCGCCGGACTAGAAGCGGCGCTAAACGCCTGCGCATTCGAAGGTACGGTCGTCGAGATGAGCTGGTATGGATCGGAACCCGTGACGGTCAGGCTTGGCGGCACGTTTCACAGCCGGCGATTGAAAATCGTATCGTCTCAGGTCGGTCACGTCGCACCGAGCCACCGCGGAACACTGAAGCACGCCGATCGCCTTGCGCGCGCCATTGACCTCTTGGATGACGCCCGTCTCGACGCGCTCGTTTCGGAAGAGGTGCATTTCGACGATTTGCCATCGGTGTTGCCGCGGATCTGGTCGTCATCCGACTTGCCGCCGGTCATTCGCTATTAATCTCATCAGGTGAAGAAGCTCAGATGTTCTCCGTCGAAGTCCGCAACCGCATCATGATCGCCCACTCGCTACCGGATCCGTTTTTCGGACCGGCGCAAAACATGCACGGCGCAACCTTCGTGGTCGATGTCGCGTTCTTCCGCGAAGCGCTGACGGCGCAGAACGTCGTCGTCGATATCGGCGCGGCGCTTGACGTCCTGGGGCAAACGTTGAGGCCCCTCGCCTACCAGAACCTCGACACCCTGCCGCAGTTCAAAGGTGTGCTGACGACGACCGAATTCATTTGCAAATATATCTTCGACCAGATGGCGGCGGCGGCGCTGTCCGGCGCGCTTGGTGACGACGGAAAGACGCTCGCGCGGATCCGTGTCACGCTGTCTGAAACGGATCTGGCACGTGCGAGCTACGAGGGACCGATCGGTGGCTGAAGCGGTATTCGCCATTCCAGGAGACTTGAAAACGGCGACGGGAGGCTACGCCTACGATCGCCGTGTGATGGAATTGCTTCCAGCGTTCGGCGTTCCGGTTTCGGTGTTGGCGCTGCCCGCGTCGTTTCCCAATCCTACCGAAAGCGATCTGGAGGACGCGCGGCAGGCGCTTGCAGGATTGCCCGCAAATTCCGTGCTCGTCGTCGATGGCTTGGCGTTCGGCGCCTTCACCAACGACGTGCTCGATGCCATCAAGGGCCGCGTCGTCGGCCTCGTGCATCATCCGCTGTTTCTTGAAACGGGCCTGCCGCATGCGCGCAAAGTCGAATTGAAAGACAGCGAAGAACAAGCGCTAAGGCGTGCCAGCCACATCATCGTGACGAGCCGCGCGACGAAGCGGATCGTAACCGATCACATGGGGATCTCGTCGGAGAAAATCACCGTCGCGCAGCCTGGGACCGATCCGGCGCAGCGGGCAACCGGAACCGGCGCACCGCTGCAGATCCTCGCAGTTGGCGCTGTGATGCCGCGCAAAGGCTATGATCTTCTCGTCGAAGCCTTGGCGCCGCTGATCGACATCGATTGGCGGCTGACGATTGCGGGCGCGCTCGACCGTCATCGGCAAGCTGTCGAATCGGTGCAAGAGGCCATTCGCAGGCACGGGCTCGAAGATCGCGTTACGCTTGCGGGCAAAGTGGTGCCGGCTACGCTCGACCGCTTTTACGAGAGCGCAGATCTGTTCGTCTCGGCGTCTCTTTTCGAAGGATATGGCATGGTGCTGGCGGAAGCCATGGCGCGTGGACTGCCCATCGTGCTCGCAGCAGGCGGGGCTGCAGCCGACACAGCAGGCGAAGCCGCCGCACTGCATGTCGAAGCTGGCAACGTGCCGGAACTGACAGCGGCGCTGCAACGTGCGTTGACCGACAAAAAACTCCGCGATCGGCTCGCTGATGCGGCCTGGGAAGCGGGCCGAACGCTTCCGACCTGGCACGAAACGGCTCGCCGGATCGCTGCCGTTATTCTGGGACTTCGACCGTGAGTGACTTTTCCGCCGAATGGCTCGACCTGCGCGAGGCGGCCGATATGCGAGCGCGTAATCCGCAAGTCGCAAACGCCGTGTCCGCTCGCTTGGCGTTGCGCGACGAACTGAACGTCCTCGATCTTGGTTCCGGCACAGGCGCCAATCTTCGCGCGACGGCGCACCTTTTGCCATCGCGGCAAACGTGGACGCTTGTCGATCGCGACGCGGCATTGCTCGATGCTGCGCGCACGAAACTCACGCGTTGGGCCGACACGCACACGACCGAGGGCGACGCGCTGGAGCTAGAGAAAAGCGGACGCAAAATTCGCGTCATGTTCAAATCGGCGGATCTGGCACACGACACGCAAGCGTTGATCGCCGAGGGTGTTCAGCTCGTCACGGCGTCGGCGTTTTTTGACCTGACATCCGAGAGCTATATCCGCGAACTTGCGAAAGCCGTCGTCAGCGCTAAGGCGGCGTTCTACGCGACGCTCGTCTATAACGGCTTGCAGAAGTGGACGCCACATCGTCCGGCCGACAATCAAATGACAGCGGCGTTTCAGCGTCACCAGATGCACGACAAGGGTTTTGGCCCCGCGGCCGGGCCTCTGGCCGGTTCGCATCTCGTCGATCAGTTTCGCATCAACGGCTATCTGGCGCTGTCCGGTGAAAGCCCGTGGCGGCTCGATCGCGCCGATCGCATGCTGATCGAAGAGTTGGTGCGGGGCCACGCAGTCGCCGTCACAGAAGACGGCGGCGTCGATGAGAAGACCATCGTGACGTGGGTGAACGTGCCGCGCAGCGCAGCGTTCGTGGGGCACACCGACGTGTTCGCGGCGCCTCAGTAAGCGCGTCCTTTATCAGGCGACCCGCTTGGGGATCATCCGCTCGACCACCCGATCCCTGCGGACGAAATAGTGATAGACGGCGGCGATGATGTGCAGCGTAACGAAGCCGATGATCAGAAATGCCCCCAGTTCGTGCCACTCGAAGATTTCCTTCGAGAGGTCGTCATTCTTCACTGTCAGCATCGGCAAACGGAAATTGAAGATATCGAGAAAGTCGCCGTATGAGATGGCCAGATAGCCGAGAACGGGAACCGCGATCAGCAGCGCGTACAGCGCCCAGTGCACGAGATGGCTGATGCCGGTCAATGCGGGTGGCACGGTCGGGTCGGAGCGCGGTGCGCCCTGTGTCAGCCGGTAGAGCAGCCGCAGCACGACGAGCGTCAGCACAATCAATCCGAGCAACTTATGTGAGCTATAGAGATAGCCCGTCAGCGCATCCCAGACGCCTTTGACCGGTTCGCCCTTTTCATTGACCGACGGCATCTCATTGCCGCGGTACGACATGTAAAAGCCGAGGGGCAACTGAATGAAAATCAAAAGCGCGATCAGCCAATGAAAGGCGCGCGCCGTCGGCGTGTAGGTCGGGAGAGCATATTTCGGATCTTGGGCCATGGCCGCTAGCCTCGCCGTTGATGCCTCAAATCACAATCAAACAGCACGTCGCCGCCGTCAAGAACATGCACTGTCGTTTCGGGCCGCAACGCATCGCCGAGCCGGTCGACAGGCAACAGCGAAAGTCCTTGAATACCTGAACCCAATATCATTGGCGCGACAAGGATATGAAGACGATCAACCATATTTGCGTCGATGAAATTTGAAACCGTCGCGGCGCCGCCTTCCACCAAAATTTTCCTGAAGCCGCGCGCAAAAAGTGCCGTGACGATTGCGGACGGCGCCAGGAGTCCCTCCGTTGAGGCGACGACCAGCAGTTCGGCGCCTTCCGGAACGACGCGTTCATGATCGCCGATAACGAGGCATGGCTCGACGCCGACGGCAAGACAACGTGCTGATGCCGGGAGGCGTCCGCGCGGATCAATGATGACGCGGACGGGTTGCGGGCCATCGACGCGACGGACGGTGAGTTGCGGATCGTCGGCGATCACCGTTCCTACGCCGACGACGACGGCATCGACGTGGGCGCGAAGGCGATGCAGGTGATCGAGCGCCGCAGGGCCGTTGATCCAGCGTGACTCGCCATGTGTCGTCGCAATGCGCCCGTCGAGGGATTGGCCGAGCTGGGCAACGATGAACGGACGTTCAGGCGATGCGCTTAAAATGGCGTCAAACATCCCCGTTGCGTGGTTTTTAGCGGATGTCATACGGTCTTAGCGTGCTATAAGGCGCAAAACCGAGCGCAAAGAGCATTGGAGCCGAAGAGCTGACCGCCAATTTGAGCTGTCTACGGTTGATTTGCATGCCGCGCAATTCACCTGTCTTACCGGCGTTCTCCATGCCCTCTCCATTATCCTCTCATAGCATCCCGACATGACGACGAAACCGCTTGGCCTGATCGCAATCTACACGCGCTCGCTCGCCCTGCTCGCATCCGAGAAATATCTGGCGATGGGTCTTGCGGCTGCCGGCGTCGTCATCGCCGTCACGCAACTTGCCGAGCCCATTCTGTTCGGGCGCGTCGTGGACGCCTTGAGTAAAGGCGAAAGCGCTTTCGTCTATATCGGACTTTGGGCGCTCCTGGGACTGTTCGGCATTATCGCGGGCGTCATCGTCGGCATCAATGCCGACCGTCTGGCGCACCGGCAGAAGCTCGCGCATCTGGCGAGCGTTTTCGAAAAGACGATCTCGTTGCCGCAAAGCGCACACGCGGCCCGCGGTTCGGGCGCGACGATACGAACGATTTTGTCGGGAATGAGCGCGTTGTTCTGGTTGTGGCTCGGCGTCATGCGCGAGCAATTGGCGACCGTGTTCGGCATTATCCTGCTGGTGCCGACGGCGTTCGCCATGGACGTCCGGATGGCGACGATCCTGGTGGCACTGGCCGGCGCCTATACGCTGATGCACGTCTTCGTCGTCAAGCGGACCGCAGTCGGGCAGGCCGCGGTCGAAGATCATGAGACGGCGCTGTCGAGCCGCGTGGTCGATGTCGTCGGCAACGTCACTGTGGTGCAGAGCTACGGACGGCTCAAAGCCGAAGCCGATGCGCTGCGCGGACTCGCGAACGATCTTTTGTCGGCTCAGTACCCAGTGCTGACGTGGTGGGGCGTGTTGACCGTGATGCAGCGTTCGGCGGCAACGCTGACGATGGTCGTTATTTTTACGGCGGGCGCCGTTCTCGTCGGGCGCGGTGAGCTGACCGTCGGGCAGATCGTCAGCTTCGTGGCTTTTGCGACGTTGCTGATCTCGAAGCTCGATCAGCTTTCGGGCTTTGCCGTGCGCATAGATCAGCAAGCGCCGACGATCACGGCTCTGTTCGATTTGATGGATGAAGTCGGCGCGGTCGGCGACGCGCCCGGCGCAAAGCCGCTTGCGGCCGTCGAAGGCGCCGTCGCGTTCGATCACGTCAACTTCCGCTACGACGGCAGCCCGCAGGGCATCACTGACTTGTCGTTCGCGGCGAAGGCCGGCGAAACGGTTGCGTTTGTCGGACCGACGGGATCGGGCAAGTCGACGACGATTGGCTTGCTCCAACGTTTCCTGAAACCCAGCTCGGGACGGGTATTGATTGATGGGCAGGACATTGCGGGCGTGACGCTCGCATCGCTGCGCAGCAACATCGCGGTCGTGTTTCAGGACGCGGGGCTTTTCAACCGTTCGATCGGCGAGAACATCCGCATCGGCAGGCCGGGTGCGACAGACGCCGAGGTCGAGCACGCGAGCCGTCTGGCCGAAGCGCACGACTTCATCATGCGCAAACCGGGCGGATACGATTTCGTCATCGGGGAGCGCGGGCTGGCGCTGTCGGGGGGCGAGCGGCAACGCATCGCCATTGCGCGGGCCATTCTGAAGGACGCGCCGATCCTTATTCTCGATGAAGCGACGAGCGCACTCGATTCCGAGACAGAGGCGAAGATCAAGCGGGCGCTCGATACGTTGCGCGCCGGGCGTACAACATTCGTCATTGCGCATCGCTTGTCGACCGTTGCTGACGCCGATCAGATCTTTGTCTTGGACCAGGGGAAAGTCGTCGAGCACGGCCAGTTCACCGAGCTTGCGGAACGCGGCGGGCTTTTCTCGCGGCTCGTTGCCGAAGGCGGCTTCACGGTGCCGAAGACGACGGAGAAGCCGCGAGAACCGGTGGCGTGATGTGCGCTGTAGAGGATGGGGCCCTCTCGCCCAAGACCGGGAGAGGGCAAGACATCAGAGCTTGTGGGCCATACGGGCGCGCTTGGTGTCGAGGTAGCGCTGATTGAACTTGTTCGGCGCGGCGACGAGCGGCAGACGCTCGGCGATGCGGATGCCGTGCTGCTTGAGCGCCTGCTCCTTGGCGGGATTGTTCGACAGCAGCTTGATCTCCGACATGCCGAGGTCGCGCAGGACACGCGCCGTCAAACCATAATCGCGGCTATCGATCGGAGCACCGACT
This sequence comes from Hyphomicrobium sp. MC1, assembly GCF_000253295.1. NCBI lineage: Bacteria > Pseudomonadati > Pseudomonadota > Alphaproteobacteria > Hyphomicrobiales > Hyphomicrobiaceae > Hyphomicrobium > Hyphomicrobium sp. MC1. The sequence continues at coordinate 2,442,123 of NC_015717.1, forward strand.
TCGATGTTGGCCTCAACGGTATCGAAGCCCTGATCCTGTAGCGCGTAGGCCTGGATCTTCTTGAAGAGGCCAATCCCGCGGCCCTCGTGATAGGGCACATAGATGATGGCGCCGTAGGGCACCTCGCTGACGATCTTCAGCGCGGCCTGGAGTTGCTGATAGCAGTCGCAGCGGAGCGAATGGAAGATGTCGCCGGTAACGCAGCCGGAGTGGACGCGGACCACGGGAACCGGCGCCGAGCCGTTAACGGCCGTCGGGTCGCGATGGATGAGGGCTAGGACCTGCTCTTCTTCGCTATCGCCCTGATAGGCGTGCGCTTCGAGCATTAACTCCTTGCCCTGAAAGTCGATGGGAAGAATGGTCTCGACCGACCAATCGGCTGGCATTTTCACGGACGTCAAGGCACCCGACTTCATCTTTGTATCGCTCCGGGATCTCAGAAGGCATATGCCCCATTTGCGAGGCGAACGCAAAGTCTCCTACCTAGGCGGCCTTTTGAATGTTCCGCAGGGAACAGCGAGGTAGCCACGAAATCCGCTAACGCGATTAAATGGGCATAGCCTTGCGGAAGATTAGGACGTCAGGATGACGCGGGGAGGGCTTCGGACCGAATTGGAATAAGCTTTATATCCGGGGCATGGCCCCTCACCCAACCAAAGAATGTCGAATTATGGGCGCGTCAGGCGGCTGAATTCGATTTTCGGACAGCGGTCCATGACGACGGTCAGACCGGCGGCGCGGGCTTCGGCTGCGGCATCTTCATTAATGACGCCGAGTTGCATCCAAATCACGCTCACGCCCAGACGGCCCTTCTCGGCGATCACCTCACGGACGATCGCCGGAACGGCGTCGGAGTTGCGGAAAATATCGACGACGTCGGCGGGCGGAGGAAGGTCGGCCAGCGTTGCATGGACCGATTGGTCGTGAATGGTCTTGCCGGCGATGGCGGGATTGACGGGTTTCACTGTGTAGCCTTTGGCGATCAGAAACCGCATCACGTCGTAGCTCGCCCGCTCGGGTTTCTGAGATGCTCCGACTACTGCAAATGTTTTGACGCGCGCAAGGATGGCGCGGATTTCGGCGTCGTCCAAACCGTCGATCGTCATCCTACTCATTCCGGCAGCGTAACCCGTCCGTCGGCGTCCAACGGCATGAACGGGTTGAAGGCGACTTCCCAAAGGTGGCCATCGGGGCCGGAGAAGTATCCGGAGTATCCTCCCCAGAATGCCTTCTGGCCCGGCTTTAGCAGCGTCGCGCCAGCCGCCACGGCTTCGGAGATAGCCCTATCGACCTCGGCTTCCGAACTGACGTTGTGCGCGAGGGAAATGCCGCTGAAACCGGATTTCGTAGCAGCCACGCCAGCGTCATCGGCCAGCGCCTCGCGACCGAAAAGCGACAGTACAACGCCCCCTGCATCGAAAAAAGCAACGCCATCATGGCTCGCGGATGACGGGCGGAAGCCCAGCGCTTCGTAGAATGCCCGAGCTTTTCCGACATCGCTCACCCCGAGTGTGACAAATGAAAGCCGCGCCGCCATCAACGGTCCTTCCATTCGGGATGACGCTTTTCGATGAAGGCGCAGATCCCCTCGCCTGCGTCGGCCGTCAGCATATTGTTGACCATCACCTCGCTGGCATAGGCATAAGCGTCCTCAAGCGGCATCTCCGCTTGGCGATAGAACGCCGCTTTGCCGATGGCGACGGTCGCCTTCGATTTGGCTGCGATGATGCGCGCCATGCTCAGCGCTTCGTCCATGACTTTGTCCGGCGCCACGACGCGATTGACGAGGCCGAAGCTCAGCGCATCCGCTGCGGACAAGGCTTCGCCGAGCAGCAGCATTTCCATCGCACGCTTACGCGAGATGTTGCGGGAGAGCGCAACCATTGGCGTCGAGCAGAAAAGGCCGATATTCACGCCGGGCGTGGCGAAGTCGGCCGTCTCGGCAGCGATGGCGAGATCGCAGGTTGCGACGAGCTGGCAGCCGGCGGCGGTGGCGCGCCCCTCGACCGCGGCGATAACCGGTTTCGGACAGGCGACGATGGCGCGCATCATTGCCGAGCAGGCCGTCATCGTTTCGCGGAAAAACGCCTCGCCGCCATCGGAATCGACGCGGTGGGCGGTCATTTCTTTCAGATCGTGGCCGGATGAATAGACCTTGCCACTTGCCGCAAGAATAATGACGGCGACGCTCGGATCGGCGCCCAAACGCTCGACGGTATCGTGCAGTTCACGAATGACAGCGCGGGAAAGCGCGTTACGCGCCGCAGGCCGGTTGAGCGTTAGCCGTACAATGCCGGGCTCAACGGTCTCGACGAGGACCAGCGGGGCAGCTAAGGGCGAAAGATCCTGCATTCGGGCACTCCGTGCGTGACGCCCGTCCACGAGCGTTTCGCTACTGTAACGCCTTCTCGATCTCGGCGCGATGCGCTTTCACGATCTCGACGTTCTCCTTGTATTGGAGGCGCGGCGTCGTGCCGATCGCTTCATTCAACTCGTCAAGAAGCTGCTTCTTGTCGGCGTCTGGGATCGTCGTATCCTTCTCGACTTCCTCGCGCTCTTTTTTCAGCGCATCAACCGGATCGACGAAGTTGCCGGTGCCGGAGTCCAGTCCGGCCATGACGATCGAGATGTTCGCGGCGACGTCATCCAGTTCGGCGAAGGTTTTGAAGCCGTGCTTCTTTGCGATGCCTTCGAGTTCCGACTGGAGTGCTGGATCGGGCTTGTCACCCGCCGCCTGGATTTTGCTGGCGATCGCCGCGAGGTCGGCCTGCGCGGCGATGAAGCGCGTCACTTGATCGTCGGTCAGCTTGATCTGCTTCACATCGTCGGGAGCAGGCGCGTCCGAGCCGCTGGCATCGCCCTGCGCGGCCGGAGGATTGGTCGGTGCGGCGACATCTTCGGCGTTCGCCAGTGTCACGCTGGCAGCGAGAGCGAGCCCCCCGATGATCGTGCGCAGCGCCGCCTTGGCCAGAAAGACCGACATCGTGTTCCTCCAGTACACTTTCCGCATCACGCGGACCTGTTGCCCCGCGACCTCTTACGCCCACTCGGACGATAACGAGAAAGCTTCCGCCGTTCCGCTTTCAGATTTCGGTCCCGGTGTGGCGCGCGAAGATCAGTGTGGGATTTAATCCATGCTCCCTGCACCGCCCATGAACAAGGCTTGCACGGCGGGGAAGCTGGGACCGGCGTGAGGTGGTATTGTAATACCGCAATGTGGTGTTATTTTACCGTATTTATTATCTATTTGATTTTGCTATATAATATTAGAAACAAGAAATTGTTCTTGCCAAGGATCGGTATTTCTGCGTATTCACGCCGCTTCTCGGAACGCCACGCGACCAGCCGTCTGGGCGCGGAGCCATCCGCCAAGGAGCTTCAATATAATGTCTACCTATGTCGCCAAGCCGGCCACGGTGGAGAAGAAGTGGGTCCTCATCGACGCCGAAGGGCTCGTTGTCGGCCGCCTCGCCGCTCTCATCGCGACGCGCCTCAAGGGCAAGCACAAACCGATCTACACGCCACACGTCGATTGCGGTGACAACATCGTCGTCATCAACGCCGAGAAGGTCGTCTTCACCGGCGCCAAGCGCGAAGACAAAGTCTACTACAAGCACACCGGCTATCCGGGCGGCATCAAGGAACGGACGCCGAAGCAGATTCTCGACAGCAAGCATCCGGAACGGATCATCGAGAAGGCCGTCGAGCGCATGCTCGCCCGCGGACCTCTTCATCGCCAGATCATGCGCAACCTTCGCGTCTACAAGGGCGCCGCGCATCCGCATGAAGCGCAGAACCCGGAAAAGCTCGATATCGCGAAGCTCAACCGCAAGAACGTGAGGGTCTAATATCCATGGTTACCGAAACAAAGACCCTCGCCGATCTCGCGGCCGTCAAGGGCTCGGAGCCCGAAGCGGCGCCGGTGCGCACGCAGAAGCTCGACAAGCTCGGCCGCGCTTACGCAACAGGTAAGCGCAAGAACGCCGTCGCTCGCGTCTGGCTGAAGCCGGGCAAGGGCACGATCACGGTCAACGAGAAAGACTATAAGGCCTACTTCGCACGTCCGGTTCTGCAGATGCTTCTGCAGCAGCCACTCGATCTCGCGAACCGCGCCACGCAGTATGATATCCGTATTTCCGTCGCTGGCGGCGGTCTCTCGGGTCAGGCCGGTGCCGTGCGTCACGGCATCTCCAAGGCTCTCACCTATTATGAGCCGGAGTTGCGCGGTGTGCTGAAGAAGCAGGGCTTCCTGACGCGCGACAGCCGCGTTGTCGAACGTAAGAAGTACGGCAAGGTGAAAGCTCGTAAGTCGTTCCAGTTCTCGAAGCGCTAATCAAACAGCGATCGCCTGGGACGAAAGCACAGCCCGCCACCTTGGCGGGCTGTTTGCTTTTCTGGCTCGGAAGGGTTGTCGCAGAGGCGCCGTGATGCCACATAGCCACTGGCTTTCGGCCGTTGTGGCACAGGCTTAAGGACCGGGGGGTTCGGAGAGAGAATGGACGCAGTATTAAACGGCATTCATGACCTATGGACGGTTCTTGTAACGGACATCGGCTTACTGCTCTCACCGCACTGGTGGCGGACCCACGCCGTGCCGCTGTTCAACATCCTGATGATCGATCTGACGCTCGCGGGCGACAACGCCATCGTGGTGGGCATGGCAGCATCCCGCGTCGAGAAGTCGATGCGGACGAAGGTTATCTTCTGGGGCATCCTCGGCGCCGTGATCCTGAGGATCATTTTCTCCGGCATCGCGCAGCAGATGCTGCAAGTCATCGGACTGACGCTTGCAGGCGGCATCCTGCTGCTGTTCGTGTGCTGGAAAATGTACAAGCAGATCGTCGAAGCCGACACGCATTCCATTCACGAGGTCGAAAAGAACCTCGCCTCAGGCGCCCCGCATCCGAACCCGGTGTCGTTCTGGGGCGCTCTTTGGACGATCATCCTCGCCGACCTTTCAATGTCGCTCGACAACGTGCTTGCGGTCGCGGGCGCGGCGGGTGAATCGACGCTCGTCCTCATCATCGGTTTGGCGATCGCCATCGTTCTTATGGCAGTTGCCTCGACGTACATCGCCAAGCTGCTCGCGCGCTATCCCTGGATCGCCTGGGTCGGCCTTGCCATCATCTTGTATGTTGCGCTCGACATGATCTATCGCGATAGCCACCGGATCGCCTGTGCCAACTATGGCATCGGCTGCTCGGAAACGATCTGGGAAGGCATCAAGCATCGCATCGGGATGTGGTTAGGATGACGACCGCAACACAAACGAAGCTCGCGCGGGTTTTCATTGATGGCGAGGCCGGAACGACCGGCCTCGAAATCCGCGAGCGGCTGGCTGGCGTCGCCGGTATCGACGTTAAAAGCATCGATCCGGCCAAGCGGAAGGATCGTGCCGCGCGGGCAGATATGCTGCGCGACGTCGATCTCGTCGTGCTGTGCCTGCCGGACGATGCTGCCCGCGAGACCGTGGCGCTTGCCGATGAACTCGGGGCGCAAGCGCCGAAGATCGTCGATGCTTCGACGGCGCATCGCGTCGCGGAAGGCTGGGCTTACGGTTTCGCCGAACTGACGCCCGGCCACGCCGACGTCATCCGGAGAGCGATGCGTGTCGCCAATCCCGGCTGCTATCCGACGGGCGGGATCGCGCTGCTGCGGCCGCTGGTCGACGCGGGCATCATCGAGCCGGACTATCCGATCACAGTCAATGCCGTGTCGGGGTATTCGGGCGGCGGACGGACGATGATTGAAGCCTATGAGGCTGGTACGGCGCCGTCGTTCGAGCTTTACGGACTCGGCCTGGAGCACAAGCATGTGCCCGAGCTACAGAGGTATTCGGGTCTATCGCGGCGGCCGATTTTCGTGCCGAGCGTCGGCAACTTCCGGCAAGGGATGCTCGTCTCCGTGCCCTTGCATCTCGATACACTGCCGGGCAAGCCGTGCCTGCGCGATATCGAGCGTGTGCTGGAAGAGCACTATCGCGGCAGTACGTACGTGAGCGTTATCGCCGAGCCATCGGCGAAGATGAACCGCCTCGAAGCCGAAGCACTGAACGGAACGGACAAGCTTGAACTGTACGTCTTCGGAAAGGCTGCGCTGAATCAGGCGGTGCTCGTCGCGCGGCTCGACAATCTCGGCAAGGGCGCGGCCGGCGCGGCCGTTCAGAACATCAAACTGATGCTCGGCCTGTAAGCGGCATTCGCATTTCGCTCGAAACAAGCTCGTCGCCCCTCCCCGTCAAGGGGAGGGAGATTGAGCGAGTGGAACGTCAGGCGGATGCGCGACCGCGGGCGGCGAAGTAATCGCGCGGAACGATCCCAGCGCGGCGCGTTGCGTGCAAATGCACGACAGCCAGAATGAAAACGATCGCGCCGCCTGCCTGATGCGACAGGGCTAGGTCGAGACGCATGTGCAGCAGCAGCGTCGTAATGCCGAGCGCAATCTGGAAGACGACCGCTGCGCCGAGCCATTGCGACGTCAGGCGGATGCGATCATCGACTGGCGTGCGCGTCGTCAGCCAAATCTGAAAAAAGGCCAAAGCGGCGACGAGATAGGCCACCATGCGGTGATTGAACTGCGAGGCGGCATGACCTTCGAAGAAGGTCAGATAAGCAGGCTTGATCCAATAGTCGCTGGGAATGAACTGACCATCCATCGACGGCCACGTGTTGTAGATGTACCCAGCCCTGAGCCCCGCCACGAAAGCTCCGAGCATGACCTGAATAAGAACCGTGGCAACGATGATGGCGGCCATACGCTTGATCAACGGCGTCGCCACCTCGCCCGTGATGCGCTCCTCGCGCGGCCATTCTTCGAGCGCCGCCCAAACGAGCAGACCGAGGATCATGAACGCCGTCACCAGATGCAGCGCGAGCCGGTACTGGCTTACTTCGATGCGCTCGCTCAAACCGGAGCTGACCATGTACCAGCCAATGAAGCCCTGAAGTCCGCCCAGCGCGAGGATGCCGAGAAACTTCTTTCCCGTGCCGCGCTTCAGTTTGCCGGTCCACCAGAAGTACAGAAACGGAATGGCGAACACGAAGCCGATGGCACGGCCGAGCAGCCGGTGGCTCCATTCCCAATAGTAAATGAATTGGAACTGATCGAGGGACATGCCATCATGAATGGCCGTGTACTGTGGGATCTGTTTGTACTTGTCGAACGCCGCCATCCAGTCGGCTTCGTTCAGCGGCGGGATCGCGCCGAGGATCGGTTGCCATTCGGTGATCGAAAGCCCGCTTTCCGTCAGTCGCGTGGCGCCCCCGACGACGACCATCGCCAGCACCAGCGCGGCCACGAACCAAAGCCAGAGCGAAACGGAGCGGCGACCGGCGTCTTTACTGTTTTGGGCTGTCGTGCCGCGATTATCGGAAAGTTGCATCGTGCTCATCGGCGGGGCATATCCTCAAGCCGTTTAATCGGGGTGTGATACTCTTTCATTGAGGCGGAGCAATGCGCCCATGCGGCGCGGGCTTCAACGCGGGCGATTGTCGGGCTATGATGCAGCGCAAAAGAAAGCTTCTCGGCACGGTAGCTCTGCTTTTGCTCGTGGGCATCTATGCAGTCCTGGCGGTCGCAGTCGCGGTTGTCCTGCAGGTTCGCAACGTCAGTAAATTTGCGGAGCTTGCCTATTACGCGGTCGCCGGACTGCTGTGGACGCTCCCGGCCGCGTGGCTCATCAGCTGGATGCAACGTCCCGACCGCTGAAACAGAGAACGCGGCTAGGCGTGCTGAATGGCTAACTCACGCGCGCGCGTCGCACGGGCAATGCGCTGCGCCATGGCCGAAACGGCCGGCTCGGGACGCCGATAATGCAAGATATCGATGTCGGTGACGTCAAAACTCAGGAAGGTCGTTGCGTCGCTCGGCGATGACGTGCCGTCGCCATTCGGCTCGACTGTAATCCCGGCATCGAAACGGCCTTCGATACATTCGAACAATGCACGCGCTTCGTTGTGACGTCCTGTCACGACGATATGGTCATAAACCTCGTCCAAGGCATCGAGCGCTAGGTTCAGCAGGTCGGCGTCCAACTTGCGACCGCCGTACGGAAGCGCAACGCCACTAGCAATCACTTGAGCGCGACTGCCGGGCAGCCGATGGATGATATCGTCGAAGGTTGCGCGGCCCTGCAACAGATCGTTCCAGCCCACGCTCGCCTCGACCCCGGCTGCCTTCGCAAATCCTTTCCCGCTCGGGCTCCAATCGATCAGGATTGTTTGCGCGCCGCAGCCAGCGAGAACTTTCGCCAACTCCAGCGATTGCTCGTAGGGAATGACGTCCTCGCTCTCCGACGTGATGAGTGTGCGGTGTCCGCCTCCCGACGGCCGCTGCGCCTTGAGGCGGAGGGCGAGCTTTTCGATTTCGGTAAAGGCGGTGGATTGATCGTGCGTCATGGCGGATGGCACAGCGGCGATGTCATCCGGCTCGGCGGGCAGTTCAGTGGCCTCTGATATATTCTCAGCCAGCACGGCCTCGTCCGCGATCTCGGGCTTGGTCTCCAGAAGCGGTTCTGGCTTTGGCGTGGGCGCATCCGCGTGCGAGGCTGATGGTTTTACAGGTTGCCGCTTCGGCAGTCCGCGCAGCGCGGTTATCGCGACGATCCACGCGACAGCGAACAATGCAAAGGCCGCGCCTGCCAGGACCGAAAGCTCGATCTTCTTCGGGTAGGCGGGTACGGCGTTCGCCACGGCCTTCGATAGGATATGCGCGACGGGCGGTGCCGCCGCTTTATTCTTGGGAGCCTCCGGTGCGCGATAGAGACCCATCTGCACGCTTTTGGCCTCTTGCGCGAGCATCGCGGCATATTTGTCGGCGATGGCATTCGCGATTTTGGCAGCGCGCACAGGATCAAGAGACGTCGCGCGGATGACGATGGCGTGACGGTCATTCGTGCCGTGGATGTCGAGGCTGTTGCGCAAAGCCGCGACGACGCGCGTCAATTCGTTGGCACCGCCGCCGTCGTTGTCCAATCCGACCGCGCGCCGCGCGGCATGAAGCAGATCGACCGGCCCCAGCGCGCTGTTGAACTCGGGCTGCTTGGCGAGCGCGAGCTCATCAGCGATGGGACGCAACAAGAAAGACGATTCCAGAGCGCCGATGTAGGTGCTGATTGCGGCCTGATCCATTGCAGCCGGTGACGTGGCGCCTTCCGGCTGGATAGCGATTGCGGTTTCGCTTTCATACTGCGGCGCGATCAGCGAGAGCACCGCATATGTCACCGTACTGACAAATGCGCTCAACAGGAGGAGCAGCATAGCCCTCTGCTTCAGCGCTTCCGTTATGGTCGGCGCTTGACGGGGTTCAGGCAACGCAGACACACGCGACGGCATCACTTTCAGGGCTCAGTCCGGGGTTTCGGCAACGCCCCGAGTAAGCGTCTGGCGAAGTTAGCAAGTGCTTAATGGAAATGAAAAGATTGGAGACAATTGCGCGCGCCCGACGAATTCACAGGGCGCATCATCGAAGAGTCGCAATAGCAAAACCGGGTAAAGGCGCGGGGCTTGCGACTGGAAACTTTTCCCGCAAATCAGGGAATAATTCCCGAAAGAACGCCATTGCGCTTCGAGTCAGCAACGAATTGCAGATCCGAAAAAGCGCGGTTTTCTCGTTCCTGCGCGCATATCCTCGGTAATTGTTGCATTTCGCGACGGCTCGTTTGCGGTTCGCGATAGTCGATCATCTCCAATAGGCGTATGCGATTGAAGTTGGCGGCGTAGGAACGAAAATACGGCGTCATGAAATGGTACGCTCCGGCATTCGAATTCGTTTACAAACGATGAAATGCAGGTTCTTTGCCATTCGCCGACCGACGTTTTGGCAACTTTGCTTGACGCACACATCGGCGTGGGCCAAGAAGTTACAATGTTACAATTGTTTGCATTGCTTTACGAATGCCCTTGAGACGCCGACTTCTCGCGCTCGTCGCGCTCGTCCTCGCGCTTTGCCTTATCGGTGGCGGCGTGCTGACGTACCTCTATGGGCTGCGCAAGATCGATCTTGAAATGTCGTCGGCGATGGAGGTCGCGAGCAGCGCCGTCGGCGATGCGCTGACGTCCGTCGTGCCAGGACCCGACGCGAACACGCAGGTTCGCAGGATCATCTCCTCGTTCGATGGCGACCGGCACATCGTTGCTCGCCTCGTCAACCCGGCCGGGAAGATTGCGAGCGTGTCGCGTCTCGAAAAGCCGTTTGATCCTCCCCCGAGTTGGCTGTTCGGGCTTCTTGCCGGCGAGCAGAGGGCACGGACGTTCGAACTCCCAAAGGGCGTCGAAGATCTCGGCACAATTCAAATACAGGCCGATCCGCACAATGAAGTCAGCGAGGTCTGGGAAGATCTGAAACTCAAATTCCTGATCATCGCAAGCTTCTGCGCCATTGTGCTGACGCTGATCTACGCCACGCTCGGGCGGGCGCTCCGACCACTGGAACAGCTTTCGTCTGCGCTCGACCGCGTTGGCAAAGGCGACTACACGGCCCACGTCGCCGAATCCGGTCCCGAAGACCTGAAACTGATCTATCAGGCTTTCAACCGCATGGCCGACCAGCTGCAAGCGTCCGAGCAAGATAACCATCGCCTCAATGAGCAGCTTTCTACCGTACAGGAAGAAGAGCGTTCCGAGATTGCCCGCGATCTCCATGATGAGATTGGCCCGTTTCTTTTCGCCGCCGACGTCGATGCGCAGGCGATCCCTCTCCTCGCCTCGCGCAACGCCTCCGATGAGGTCGTCGAACGCAGCAAGGCCATTCGCCAGTCGGTCCAGCACATGCAGGTGCATTTGCGCGCCATTCTGAGCCGCCTCAGGCCGGCGTTGCTGATCGATCAGGGGCTGGTCATCGCGGTCGAGCAGCTGGTCGCGTTCTGGAAGGCGCGACGACCCAACATCAACTTCACGATGGACATCGAGGACGCGCGTTTTCCAATCGGCATCGAGGAGGTCGCTTTTCGGATTTTGCAGGAGGGCACGAGCAATGCCGTGCGGCATGGGCAGCCTTCTGCCATCGGACTTACGGCGCGGCGCGTCGATGGCGCATTGCGGATCGTCGTATCGGACGACGGCTCGGGAATTACGGTGAATGGAACGAGAGGATTTGGTCTTGCAGGAATGCGAGAGCGCGTGGCGTCGCTTGACGGCCGTCTCCGCATTGCCGATCGCGAAGGGGGGAAAGGCGTGTTGTTGATTGTCGAGATTCCACTGCCGCTGGCGCGAAATAAGAATGATGGCCAGCAAAACATGACCACGAGTGCAGCATGAAAATACTTATTGTCGATGACCATGGTGTTGTGCGCGAGGGGCTGAGAAAGCTGTTCGTGGCACATTTCGAAGCGGACGTTTTGGAAACGTCCGGCATTGAGGAGGCCCTCACCGTCTACCGGCAAGAACGGCCGGACGTCGTCGTGCTCGATCTCAATCTCGAAGGCGCGGGCGGCCTTGAAGTTCTCAGGCAAATTCTCGCCACTGACGGCAACGCGCGGGTCGTCGTCTTCAGTATGCACCACGAGCCGATCTATGCCGTTCGCGCACTGCGCGGCGGAGCGCGGGGTTATGTCAGCAAAAGCGCGCCGGTCGAAGAACTGATCGCTGCAATCCGCAAGGTGCGCGCCGGCGAGCAGTACATCGACAGAGATCTCGCGTCACGCATCGCGGTCAGCCAGATTTCGTCGGACGATCCGCTGCAATCGCTGTCGATCCGCGAGGTCGAGATTCTTCGGATGCTCGGACAGGGCAAGAGCATGACGGCGATCTCCGAAAATCTCGGAATCGCGTACAAAACCGTCGCCAATATCTGCACGCAGATGAAGGTGAAGCTCGGCGTCGACCGGACCGCTGACCTCATCCGCCTCGCGATCGAAACGCTAAAGGCATGATCGCTCGAGGAGCGAAAAAAAAGGCGCCGATTGCGCGGCGCCTTTTCAAACGTTTCGCGTGACGCTTACTTCTTGTCGTCGTCATCGTCAGGCTTGGTGCCCGCCGTTTTCTTGATGTTGTCGAGACCGGCTTTGAAGATGCCATCGATCACGTCGCGGGATTCCTTGTCGGACTTACCGTCCGCGGGATCGAATACGGCAGACCAAGCGAAATTGATTTCATCCTCGTCGTCGTCATCCGGTGTCAGGGCAAACTGCGCCTGATAATTTTTGACCGGCAGCGGGCTTTCGAGAATTTCATAGCGGTAGAAGTTCGGCTTCACGTCGAGCAGCTTTTCCTTGATCGTGCCGCCGCCCTTTAGTGTCAGGATGCGGACCTTGGCGTCGCCCTCGGTGGTTTCCTCGCATTTCGCGATGGCCGGATGCCAATCCTGGATCGCGCACCAGCCGCCGAACTTGGCCCAGAGACGATCGCGCTCTTCTTTCATCTTTGCCGGGTCGACCTTGAGCTCCAGCTTTTTGCCGACGGCAATGCTGGCCGCATTGGCGGCGGTGACGGCGCCAAGCGTTCCCACGAGCAGTCCGGCAATCAGTCCGGCGAATACAGGACCCTGTGCCAATTTCATTGCGCTTCACTCCCAAGTTTTTTGTCAGTCCCAACGCTCATACGAAAAAGCCGGGACACCCGGCTTCACAAGCGCGTTACTTTATTACGATGGGAAAAAATCTTGCCGGAAGGGCTCGGACTGCCTGGATTGTATATCCAGGCTCGGAGCGCCGGCTTTAGATATCAGGCGGCCGCGGTTCGAGGATGGGCCTTGGTATCGAAAAACAGCGCTTGGCTGATGATCGCCATGACGGTGTCACGCTGAAACGGCTTTGAAATGAGGAAGGTCGGCTCCGGGCGTTCGCCGGTCAGGACCTTTTCGGGATAGGCCGTGATGAAGATGATCGGAACTTCGCCTTCGGCGACGATCTCCTTGGCTGCTTCAAGGCCGCTACTGCCGTCGGCAAGCTTGACGTCGGCGAGGATGAGGCCCGGCTTGTTGCGTTTCACAGCGGCAAGCGCCTCGTTTTTCGTGGTTGCCACTTCCTGCACGGAATGGCCGAGGCTGGTGACGATGGTTTCAAGGTCCATCGCGATCAGCAGCTCGTCCTCGATGATGAGAACATTGGTCGCGACCTGATGAGCAATTTCCTGCCCTGCGACCTCGAGCAGCTTCTCGACGTCGGGCTCGGTGACTTCGAGAATGGCGGCCGTCTCGGCCGAGGTGAAGCCTTCAACCGCAACCAGCAGGAACGCTTGCCGGGGCAGCGAGCTGATCGAGTTTATTTTCCGCTGGGCCGCGACAAGCGCGCTGGTCACTTCGTCGCCGCCGTTCGAATCGAGCCGGACCGAATTCCAGACCTTCAGGAACAGGTGATAGAGCGCCATGCGCGGCGGCATGTTCGTGGGGAAGTCCGACGGCGTTGAAACCAGACTTTCGAGAAGCGTTGCAACGTAGGCGTCGCCCGTCTGCTGCGCGCCGGTCAAGGTCCGCGCGAACCGCCGTAAATAAGGCAAGTGCACACGTATTGTCTGCGCAATCGACATAGCTTTGGACCTCCCAAGCCAAGCGGATGAGTAAACTCATCCTTGGCGAGCGGCAATGCCGCCCGCGCAACCTCCGCGATGGCCAATCTCTACCGGAACAACAACGAACCTGTGGAAGAGATGGTTCCCACCCGGAACAAAATCTCTTGTGCCACGTTCGGCAGACGAGCCCCCTGCTGACAATGTTACAGAAGTTTGTCTCAATCGGGGCCGGTCGCAATCTTCAACAGGGCTCAAGATCACGTCATGCAGCATCGCCTCGACGCACCCGAGGATTGCAAGAGAACGGATGGCGACTTTCCGGAACCGGAAGGTCAGCCAGAACCCGAGGCCGCAAAAGGCCCTCTTCCGCAGCTTCCCGGATTTGCCGCGCAGCTCATCGGTCAGCGCATGCGGGCGATGTATGACACCATCGCCCAGGAGCCCGTCCCTGACGACCTTCTCGAACTTGTCCGCAAGCTCGAGGCGAAGGAGCAGCAGAAGTGACGGAAACTAAGAGTTTCGGGGACGCGCTGATCGAGGCGATCCCAAATCTTAGGGCCTTTGCACATTCGCTGAGCGGCGACGCGCAGCTGTCGAACGATCTTGTCCAGGAAACCTTGCTTAAAGCTTGGACTCACAAGGACTCGTTCGTGCCGGATTCTAACCTCAAGGCGTGGCTGTTCACCATCCTCCGCAACACCTATTTCACGTACTATCGGAAATCCCAGCGTGAAGAGCTCGATGAGGATCATGCGGCGATGAATGCCAGCGTGCCGCCGCCGCAGCTTACCCATCTTGAATTCGACGACATGCAGAAAGCGCTGATGCGGCTCTCGCCCGACCATCGCGAGGCTCTGCTGCTCATTACCGCGGAAGGCTTCTCGTACGAGGATGCGGCCCGCGTATGCGGCTGCGCGGTCGGGACGATGAAAAGCCGTGTCAACCGCGCCCGTAATCGGCTTCTGGAGGAAATGACCGGCCAGCTCCCAGGCGAAGCTGTGCCGGACGATGAAGACGCCGTCAAAAGCTCGTCAGGCCGATAGCGCGTTTGCGTCAGCCAATCTTTGGCCACCTTGTTCGTTCTGCTTGCTGCGGCAGTTTCGCAAGTTCACGGTCTCGGCAGACCGGCGGTTCGATGACCGCGTCGCAGCCGACCATGCTTATTACCGAACCGGTCATCATAAACGGCGGGAACGGCCGAGAGCGCCTGCAGGGCAATGGAACAAACTGCCGGGGTTGAGCGTTCTTCGGGGTTAAAACGCGACGCGAGGGGAGTTTTGAATGTCGGAGCAGATCAGCGCCGTTGAATCCGAGCGCTACCCTTCGGGTTCGGGCGGTGTGCTCGTCGAAATGCTCCAAACACTTCAGGCGGTTAAGGAGGGCGATTTCAGTGTCCGCATGCGCGGCGACTGGGACGGCTTGGCTGGCAAGATCGCCGACACCGTCAACGACATCATTATTACAAACCAGCGCATGGCCAATCAGCTGCAGCATTTGGGCCATGCGGTCGGCCGCGAAGGTTTGACCAACCAGCGCGTGCGGCTCGGCCTGGCGCTCGGCGCGTGGGGCGAGATGGAACAGTCCATCAACGGCCTTGTCGACGACCTGTTGCAGCCGATGACCGAGGTGACGCGCACGATCGAAGCCGTCGCGCAGGGCAACCTGTTGCAACCGATGCGGCTGGACGTCGATGGTCGTCCGCTCAAGGGCGAGTTCCTGCGGTCAGCGACGATCGTCAATACGATGATCAAGCAGCTGTCGATTTTCACCTCGGAAGTGACGCGCGTGGCCCGGGAGGTCGGCATCGAGGGCAAGCTCGGCGGCCAAGCCCAGATCGGCGAAGTGACCGGCGTCTGGAAGGACCTGACCGAGAGCGTCAACTTGATGGCCTCGAACCTGACGGCTCAGGTTCGCAACATCGCCGAAGTGACGATTGCCGTCGCCAACGGCGACCTGTCGAAAAAGATCACGGTCGACGTGCGTGGCGAGATCCTGCAGCTCAAGGAAGCCATCAACACGATGGTGGAACAGCTGCGATCGTTCGCTGCCGAAGTGACGCGCGTCGCCCGCGAAGTCGGCACCGAGGGTCGCCTCGGCGGTCAGGCCGTCGTGCCGGGCGTCGGCGGCACATGGAAGGACCTCACCGATAACGTCAACCTGCTCGCTGCGAACCTCACGACACAGGTGCGGAACATCGCCGAAGTGACGACGGCCGTGGCGCGCGGCGACCTTTCGCGCAAGATCACGGTCGACGTCAAAGGCGAAATTCTGGAATTGAAAAACACCATCAACACGATGGTGGACCAGCTCAATGCTTTCGCCTCCGAAGTGACGCGCGTCGCGCGCGAGGTCGGAACCGAGGGTCGCCTCGGCGGCCAAGCTGCGGTGCCGGGCGTTGCCGGTACGTGGAAGGATCTTACCGACAACGTCAACTCGATGGCGGGCAACCTCACCGGCCAGGTGCGTAACATCGCCGAAGTCGCCACCGCTATTGCGCGCGGCGACTTGTCGAAGAAAGTGACGGTCAACGTCTCGGGCGAAATTCTGCAGTTGAAAGAGACCATCAATACGATGGTCGATCAGCTCAATGGTTTCGCCGGCGAAGTGACGCGCGTGGCGCGCGAGGTCGGCACCGAAGGCAAGCTTGGCGGCCAGGCGCAGGTGTCGGGTGTCGCCGGTACGTGGAAAGACTTGACCGACAGCGTCAACTCAATGGCGTCGAACCTCACGACACAGGTGCGCAACATCGCCGAGGTTTCGGGCGCCATCGCGCGTGGTGACTTGTCGAAGAAAATCGACGTCGACGTCAAAGGCGAAATTCTCGATCTCAAGACGACCATCAATACGATGGTCGACCAGCTCAATGCTTTCGCTTCCGAAGTCACGCGTGTCGCCCGAGAAGTCGGCACCGAGGGCAAGCTCGGCGGTCAGGCCGCGGTGCCGGGCGTCGCCGGTACGTGGAAGGACCTCACCGACAACGTCAACTCGATGGCGGGCAACCTGACGGGTCAGGTGCGCAACATCGCCGAAGTGACGACGGCCGTGGCGCGCGGCGACCTTTCGCGCAAGATCACGGTCGACGTCAAAGGCGAAATTCTGGAGTTGAAAAACACCATCAACACGATGGTGGACCAGCTGAATGCTTTCGCCTCAGAAGTGACGCGCGTTGCCCGCGAAGTCGGCACCGAAGGCAAGCTTGGCGGTCAGGCGCAGGTGTCGGGCGTCGCCGGTACGTGGAAGGATCTCACCGACAACGTGAACTTCATGGCCGGCAACTTGACGGCCCAGGTTCGTAACATCGCCGAAGTTGCGACCGCCATCGCGAGCGGTGACCTGTCGAAGAAGATCACCGTCGACGTGCGCGGCGAAATTTTGCTGCTGAAAGAAACGCTCAACACGATGGTCGAGCAGCTGCGGTCGTTCGCTGCCGAAGTGACGCGCGTGGCCCGCGAAGTCGGTACCGAGGGACGCCTCGGCGGTCAGGCCGTTGTGCCGGGCGTCGGCGGAACCTGGAAAGACTTGACCGATAACGTCAACCTGCTCGCCGCCAACCTCACGACGCAGGTTCGAAACATCGCCGAAGTGACGACCGCTGTGGCGCGCGGCGACCTCTCGCGAAAAATTACGGTCGACGTCAAAGGCGAAATTCTCGATCTCAAGACGACGATCAACACGATGGTCGACCAGCTCAATGCCTTCGCTTCCGAAGTGACGCGCGTCGCTCGCGAAGTCGGCACTGAGGGTCGCCTCGGCGGTCAGGCGACGGTGCCGGGCGTCGCCGGTACGTGGAAGGACTTGACCGACACCGTGAACGTCATGGCTGCGAACCTTACCGAACAGGTGCGCGGCATCGTGAAGGTCGTGACGGCAGTTGCGAACGGCGACTTGAAACCGAAACTCACGGTGAAGTCGAAAGGCGAAGTCGCCGCGCTCGCGGAGACGATCAACGACATGACCGAAACGCTGGCGCTGTTCGCCGATCAGGTGACGACGGTGGCGCGCGAAGTCGGCGTCGAAGGACGTCTTGGCGGTCAGGCCAACGTGCCGGGCACAGCCGGCACGTGGAAAGATTTGACCGGCAACGTCAACCTTCTGGCCGCCAACCTCACGACGCAGGTGCGCGCCATTGCCGAAGTGACGACGGCCGTCGCACGTGGCGACCTTTCGCGCACGATTCAAGTCGAAGCGCGCGGCGAAGTCGCGGAGCTGAAAGACTACATCAACACGATGATCGGCAACCTGCGTCTCACGACGCAGCTCAACACTGAACAGGACTGGCTCAAGACGAACCTCGCGCGCTTCACCAGCATGCTTCAGGGGCAGCGCGATGTGATGACAGTGTCGCAAAAACTGCTGTCGGAACTCGTGCCGCTCATCAACGCGCATCAGGGCGTCATCTATCAGTACGATGCGACTAACCGCGAGCTGAAGCTGCTCGCAAGCTACGCCGACGACACGCAGGCGCCCTACCCGGAACGGCTGGGACTTGGCTCGAGTCTCGTTGGGCAATGCGCCGTCGAAAAGCAGCGTCGCGTGCTAACGGACATTCCGCAGCCGACGACGAACATCGATTCCGTCGTGTTCAAAGCGCCGCCGCGCAGCGTCATCGTGCATCCGATCACGTTCGAGGATCGGCTGAAGGCCGTCATCTCGCTCAGCTCGCTGCAAAACTTCGAGCCTGCGCAGCTGACGTTCCTCGAACAGCTCTCAGTGTCGATCGGCGTCGTCTTGAACAGTATTGAAGCGACGATGCAGACGGAAAGCCTGCTGATGCAGTCGCAGCAGCTTGCGGCCGAGTTGCAGGATCAGCAGCGCGCGATGCAGAAGACCAACGAAGAATTGGCTCAGAAGGCACAGCAGCTCGCCGAACGTAACGTCGAAGTCGAACGCAAGAACGAGGAAATCGATCAGGCGCGGCGTGCGGTGGAAGAAAAGGCAGCCGAGCTTGCTCTGACGTCGCGTTACAAGTCCGAATTCCTCGCCAACATGTCTCATGAGCTGAGAACGCCCCTCAACAGCATCCTCATCCTCGGGCAGCAGCTCAGCGATAACCCGGATAAGAACTTGACGGAGAAACAGGTCGAGTTCGCGCGTACGATTCACGGCGCAGGCACCGACCTTCTGAACCTCATCAGCGATATTCTCGATCTGTCGAAGATCGAATCCGGCACCGTTTCGGTTGATGCAGAAGAGGTCGCGTTCGGCGGTCTTATCGAAGCCGTGGCGCGGCCGTTCCGCCACGAAGCCGAGCGGCGCGGTCTCGATTTCCAAGTTACGTTTGATGCTGATCTCGGTAAGACGATTTTCACGGACTCCAAGCGTCTGCAGCAGGTTCTGAAGAACCTGCTTTCGAATGCCTTCAAGTTCACGCGCGACGGGTTCGTGCGGCTGGCCGTCAAACCAGCCAACGGCAACAAGTGGAATTCCGAGCATCCCATTCTATCGACGGCGCCGACCATCGTTGCATTCGAGGTGCAGGACTCTGGTATCGGCATTCCATCCGACAAACAGAAGCTTATTTTCGAAGCCTTCCAGCAGGCCGACGCGAGCACCAGCCGCAAGTACGGCGGTACGGGTCTCGGCCTCGCGATTAGCCGCGAGCTGGCTCACCTTCTCGGCGGTGAAATTCAATTGTCGAGCGAACCCGGTGTCGGGAGCATCTTCACGCTCTACGTGCCGCTGCGCTACGCCTCGCTTGCGAGTGATGTCCGGACGAAGTCTGAAGCGAATATGACATCGCCCGTCGCGCTGCCGCATCCGGGGTTGTTGCCATCCACGATCGAGGATGACCGCGACAGTATCGTTGCCGGCGATCAGGTTCTGTTGATCGTCGAGGATGATCCGAATTTTGCCCGCATACTTCTCGACTCGGCGCACGACACCGGTTTCAAGGGCATCGTCTGCCAACGCGGCGTCGATGCTATGACGCTGGCGACGGATTACAATCCGACTGCGATTTCTCTCGATATTCACCTGCCGGATATTCTGGGTTGGTCGGTGCTCAGCCAGTTGAAGCACAATCCACTCACCCGGCATATTCCTGTGCAAGTTCTGACACTCGACGACGATCGCCATCATGGCCTGGCGCGCGGCGCGTATTCGTTCCTGACGAAACCTTTGCAGGCGGATCAATTGAAGTCAGCGCTGCGCAAGATCGGGGCGTTTTCGGCGACCGCCACCAAGAGACTGCTGATCGTCGAGGATGATCCGGCGGAACGTCTCAGCATTTCGACGCTTCTCAAAGAAAGCGACGTCGAGATTTTGACGGCGGAAGACGGCAAATCGGCGATCGACACGCTCCGGCTCGAGAATGTCGATTGCGTGGTTTTGGATCTCAAGTTGCCCGACATGTCGGGCTTCGAGATTCTGGAGCACATGAGCCGGCAAGAAACGATGCGCGATATTCCGGTCATCGTATTTACAGGGCGCGAATTGTCGAGCGACGAAAACCTGCAGATCCGGCAATATGCGCGCACCGTCGTGGTGAAGGGGGTCGAGTCGCCTGAGCGTCTATTGGACGAGACGGCGCTCTTCCTGCATCGCGTCGTCACGGAGTTGCCCGCGGAGAAGCGGGAACTGCTGTCGCGCCTGCACGACACCGACGACTATCTGGTCGGGCGCAAAGTGCTGCTCGTCGATGACGATGCGCGTAACATCTTCGCTCTGAGCAGCCTGCTCGAACGGCGCGGCATGGAGGTACTGACGGCGACGACCGGCCTCGAAGCCATCGAGACGCTCAGCACGACGGATGTTTCAATCGTTCTGATGGACATCATGATGCCCGAAATGGACGGATATCAGACCATGCAGAAGATCCGCAGCAGCGAGAAGAACCAGCGTCTACCCATTATCGCGCTGACGGCCAAGGCGATGAAGGGCGACCGCGAGAAGTGCCTTGAGGCGGGTGCTTCGGATTATCTTGCAAAGCCCGTGGATACTGAGCAACTTTTGTCGGCGTTGAGAATGTGGCTACATCGTTGACGAGGACACTAATGCCAGCGGAAACCGCTCCTATTGAACCCGTCAACATCCTGCTGGTCGACGATCAGCCGGGAAAGCTTTTGACGTATGAAGCCATTCTCGACGGGCTCGACGCGACGCTCATCAAAGCAACGACCGCCGAGGAAGCACTGACGGCACTCCTCAAGACGGACATCGCCGTCATCCTGATGGACGTGTGCATGCCCGATCTCGACGGCTTCGAGCTTGCCGCGATGATCCGCGACCATCCTCGCCACGAAAAGACGGCGGTGATCTTCATCTCGGCAGTGCGGCTTGAGACGGACGATCTTCTTAAAGGCTATCGAACCGGTGCCGTCGATTACGTGTCCGTGCCGGTCGTGCCGGAAATCCTGAAGGCAAAGGTACAGATTTTCGTCGAGCTTTATCGCAAGACACGTCAGCTTGACGCCCTTAATGCCGAACTCGAAGAACGCGTCAAGCAACGCGCCGAACAGCTTGAGGCGTCACACGCGGCGCTGCAAGAAAGCTCCGAGCGGCTGCGTCTCGCGAGCGAGGCCGCCAAACTCGCCACGTTCGAATACGATGCGACAACGCAGATGCTGCGCTGGTCGGCGAACACTTCAGACGTGCTGCATCGCGATGTTCCCGAACAGCAAAGCTTTGAAGACTTCATGTCGGTCGTGCACGATGACGACCGCGAGATGGTCAGAAACTATGTCCGCACGGCCAACTATGCCGACTCCATTGCGGAACTCGAATATCGTGTGACGAGCGCACGCGGCATTTCGTGGATTCTCGCACGCGGACGCGCAATCAACATCGGCGACACGCAGCGCGTGCTCGGAACGGTACTCGACATTACAGAACGCAAATCGGCGGAGAGCCATCAGCAGCTTCTGATGGCCGAGCTTGACCATCGCGTTAAAAACATCCTCGCGAATGTTGCGGCAATTGCACGGCTTTCAAGCGCCAATGCGGTTTCGGTTGCGTCATTTGCGTCGGCGCTCGACGGGCGCATTCATGCGATGTCGTCGGCGCACGATCTGTTACGCCAGAGCAGCTGGACGGGCGTGGACCTGCACGAACTCGTGCAGGGCGCACTCGCTCCCTTCCGCTCTCGCAGCACGAACGACATCATCGTCGACGGCGACCGCATTCGTCTGACGTCCAAGTTCGGGCAGTCGATGGCTCTCGTCCTGCACGAACTCGTCACCAACGCGGTCAAGCATGGCGCGCTCTCGACGGCGGGTGGCAAGGTCAATGTTGGATGGTCGCGCATCACGACGCCGGAAGGCGACAAGATCGCGTTCTCGTGGCAGGAGCGCGGAGGTCCTCATTGCAGCAAGCCGGCGCGCAATGGTTTCGGCCTTGCGGTGATCCGCAGCGCTGCATCGGAATGCGGCGGCACGGCTGAGATGACTTTCTCGCCCGAAGGATTCCAATTCGATTTCCAAGGTGAGCTTTCGTCACGCACACAGCTTGTCGGCACGCGCCATATCGCGATCGTGCCAAAGGCGCGCACGCCTCTTCCCGCTGCAAGCATCCCGGCCCCGAGGAGCTGCCGCATTCTTCTGGTCGAGGACGAAGCCTTGATTGCCATGCAGTTGAAGCTTGATCTCGAAACGGAAGGGCACACGGTCGTCGGGCCATATGCGCAGCTTTCGGAAGGCTTGCGTGCAGCGACGGAAACCAATTTCGATATTGCGCTGCTCGACATCAACCTCGGCGCCGATAACAGCGCGCCGATTGCCGAGATTCTCGATCGGCGGATGATCCCGTTCGCCTTTACGACCGGCTACAACGACCTCGTGTTCCTGCCGCCGCGCTTGCGGGAATATCCGCATCTGAAGAAGCCGTACAATCCGGGCGACGTAACGGATCTCATCAAGATGCTCGCCTTTCGCGCCGATGAGCAACACGCCGCCAGCACCTCCAATCAGGTCGCGTGAAGGATAATTTCAACCGATACGACGGGCGTTCACGCGCATTCTTGCGACGTGCGGCCATGCGACATTGTGCGGTGCGGAAAACCCGCGCTAGATTCCGGACGTTGTTTTCGTTTTCAAAGCCTGTCTCGCGGGGAATTCGATGACTGCCAGTTCCTATCGTTCTTCACTCGATGTCGCGGCTATCGGCAACGGCCGTGTCGCGGCGCTGATCGACAAAGGCGCGCGCATCGTCTGGTGGTGTTTTCCGCGGCTCGACGGCGATCCGATTTTCTGCCGCCTGCTCGCAGGCGATGAGGAGAAAGGTTTTTGCGACGTCGTGCTCGAAGGCCAAGTGTCGGCAACGTCGAGCTACATCCGCAATACCTGCATCCTCGAAACGATCCTCATTTCGGACAGCGGCGCAGCTGTCAAAGTGACGGACTTCGCGCCGCGCTTCTGGCGGTTCGACCGCTCGTTTCATCCGACGCAACTCATGCGCCGCATTGAACCGCTGCGCGGCTTGCCACGCATTTCCGTTCGCGTTCGGCCGACGCACAGCTATGGGCAGGTCGCGGCCAGCGCTTCGCACGGCTCGAACCATGTCCGATATATGTGCGGATCGAATGCCATTAGAGTCACGACGGACATTCCCATTTCCTATGTCGTGCATGAGACGCCATTCGCGCTGACGCATCCGATGACGCTCGTTATCGGTTCCGATGAGCCGATCGAAAGCTCGATGGATGCTTTGTCTCGCGAATTCCTGGAGCGCACGCGCGACTTCTGGGTAGCGTGGGTGCGCGGCCTCGCTGTCAGCTACGAATGGCAGCCGGAAATCATTCGCGCCGCGATCCTGCTCAAGCTCTGCACGTTCGAAGAGACCGGCGCAATAACCGCTGCGCTTACGACATCCATTCCAGAGGCGCCCAACACGCCACGCACCTGGGACTACCGGTTCTGCTGGCTTCGCGACGCCTATTTCGTCATTCGTGCGCTGAACCGCCTCGGCGCCACGCAGTCGATGGAGAATTACCTCGACTACATCACAACCATTGTCGCCGACGGCAAAGGCCCGTTGAAACCGCTCTACGGCATCGTACATAACGATATCGCGGCGGAACGGATTGCGCCCGATCTCAAAGGATATCAGGGCATGGGGCCTGTTCGCCTCGGCAACCTTGCGTCCGACCAGCTGCAGCACGACGCCTACGGCAGCGTGATCTTGGGCGCGACGCAGATGTTCATCGATCAGCGGCTGCCGCGAATGGGCGACGTCAGCATGTTTCGTGAACTCGAGGCACTCGGTGAGCAGGCGCGTTTGCTCTATCTCGAGCCGGATGCCGGCATTTGGGAATACCGCGGGCGTCAACGCATCCATACGCATTCCGCGACCATGTGCTGGGTCGCATGCGATCGGCTGGCGCGGATCGCGAAGATCCTCGGCCTCGGCGACCGGATGGCGTATTGGGCGGAAGCCGCCGAAAAAATCCGCGCGGAAATCCTCGCGCGTGCCTGGAGCGACAAGCGCCAGTCGTTCACGGGGGCGTTCGATCATCAAGAGCTTGACGCGAGCGTTCTGTTGCTGCCCGACCTCGGCTTCCTGCCGCCCGACGATCCGCGCTTCGTCAAGACGTGCAACACCATCGGCCGCGAGCTGATGCGCAACGGCCTGATGCTGCGTTATGCGGCCGAAGACGATTTCGGATTGCCGGAATCGGCGTTTCTCGCCTGTCAGTTCTGGTACATCGACGCGCTCGCCTCGATCGGCCGCGCAGATGAAGCGCGCGAGCTGTTCGGTGAAATTCTAAGTCACCGGAATTCTTTCGGAATGCTCAGCGAAGATCTACATCCCTCGACGGGCGAGCTTTGGGG
This sequence comes from Hyphomicrobium sp. MC1, assembly GCF_000253295.1. Classification (NCBI taxonomy): domain Bacteria; kingdom Pseudomonadati; phylum Pseudomonadota; class Alphaproteobacteria; order Hyphomicrobiales; family Hyphomicrobiaceae; genus Hyphomicrobium; species Hyphomicrobium sp. MC1. The sequence goes on from NC_015717.1 coordinate 2,466,331, forward strand.
CAATCTTCCGCAGACGTACTCTATGGCCGGGCTGATCAATTCCGGCATGACGCTCTCCCGGAAGTGGGAAGACGCATGGACCGGATCAGCGGCGGCGCATCACGACGACGCCGAAGGCAGCCACAAACAGAGCCGAAGCGAGCGGGATATTGTTTCCGCCGTTACACGCAGCAACGGCGGCGGAGCGTTCGACGTCAACGGATAAGACGTTTCGCAGATGCTTCAATGCAGAGATGAAGCACGGCCGCGCGTGCGCCGCGTCGTGGCCTGTTTCAATACGGCGACGAGCCGGCACTGGACGCCATCTTCGTTGAACTGTCTTTCGACTTGTGCGGTCGGAAAGCCACTGTCGATCAACGTCGTTCCGAGCCCTCGCCGTTCGGGAGCGCTGACGGTGGGACCGCCGCGCTCACTCCAGAGAAGTTCGAACTGGCCGTCGTCATTGTCGAGGCGGGTGAGCGTCCAAGTCACGGTGACCCTCCCGCGATCGTTCGACCACGCGCCATATTTGATGGCGTTGGTGCCCAATTCGTGCAGCGTCAAAGCAAGCGCGCTGGCAACGTCACCCGGCACAATCGTTTCTGGCCCGCGCATGACGAAACGCGCTGAGCCCGGCGGCACCAGAGGTTTCATGGTTTCGGAGATCAGCTCGCTCAATGGCGCGCCGAGGAAGTTGCGCGTCGCGACGAGATCCATGGCGTTACCCATGGCCGAAAGTCGGCCTGCAAGCGCGGCCGCAAACTGATCGATATCGCGCGTGTAGCGGGCTGATTGGCCGACAAGTCCAGCAATGACGGCGAATGTATTTTTCAGGCGGTGGCGTAGTTCGACATTGAGCTGTTCAAGTTGCATTTCACCCAAAGCACTGTCCTGCAGCAATGCTTCATTGCGTGAGCGCTCATTCAGCAGGCCTTCGACCTTGCTGTTCAAGATGTGAACCACGGCGACGATCAAAAGCGAAAGAAGCGAAAAGCTCACAAGCGCGACGACGGTCGCATTGGTTATCGGCAGCCAGCCGGGACCGGGCAGATAGAAATACCATCCCGCGAAGAAGGACGCGACAACCACCAGCAAGCCGGGTCCCGTTCCGGCGATGAGTGACGCCAGCAGAACCGCAATGAAGAACGTGAGAAACGGCGTATTGTCCTGCAGCCATTGGGACAGCCCCAGTCGCGCCAGCGCTGCGACTGCAAAAATTGCCAACCCCAACGGATATGCATATTGCGGCTTACGTCGCAGCCGCGGAAAAACTCGTTCGATCAGGTTGTCGACGAGTTGAACCATTCGTTGCACGAACGGCCCGCGCCTCCATTTTGCATTCCACGCCAGTGACGCAGCAAAGGCGCCCCAGCCCCCCAAAGATTTACACAGACTTTTCCGTAGCATGAATTGCCGATGAACGCGAGAGTTCGGGACGTTGCCGAGGCCGACACGGACGTCGCAGCACAGGCTCGCTGTGGGCATTTTGCGGCGCCAAAGAACATATCAAGAACAAATAAACGCGAGATAAACAAATCAGGGAACCTGTCGCAATTTCGCGGGTTTATACTCCGTGGTGGTGCGTGGGGGGGCCGGTATCCGATCAGTTCCTCGCGCCCGTGGAAGGAGGTCTCTTGGCCAGACTCGTCATGGTCTCTAACCGCGTCATCGACTTCAACGCTGCCCAACAGGCAGGCGGTGTCGGTGTCGCGATCTACAATACCCTCGAACGCCAAAGCGGCTTTTGGTTCGGATGGGACGGTCAAATCGAAGAGACCGATCAACCCGAGCCCAAGTCTATTACTGTCGGTGGACATACGACGGTGACAGAGCCGCTCACGGCAGCCGACTACAACGACTACTATCTCGGTTATTCAAATTCAGTTCTTTGGCCGGTCTTTCATAACCGCCTCGACCTCGCGCAATTCGAAGCCGGATATTACGCGCGCTATGTCGAAGTGAATGCGCGGTTTGCGCGCCATCTGGCTCCCCTGCTTAAGCCCGACGACGTTATCTGGATACACGACTATCACTTGGTGCCGATGGCGCGAGAGCTGCGCAAGCTCAGCGTCGAAAATCCAATAGGTTTCTTTCTGCATATCCCGATCGGTCCGGCGCAGTCACTCCTTGCGATCCCGGAGAACAAAGAGATTGCGCGGGCGCTCGGGGCCTATGATCTTATTGGGTTGCAGACGCAGTCGGATGTCCGCAACCTGATCGATTTCCTGCAGCGGAGCGTCTATGGCAGGCTGTTGCCTTCCGGGCGTATCCGCGTCGATGATACCGAACTCGACATCGGCTGTTTCCCTGTCGGTATCGACCCGAAAGATTTTGCGTTCGGGCCGGGCGAAGAGGAAGCCTTGGCGGCGAGCGAGGCTGGCGATATCCATCGCATCATCGGCATCGACCGGCTCGACTACACGAAGGGACTGCCGCAAAAATTCAAAGCCTACGGCAAATTTCTCGAAGACTTTCCCGAGTATCGCCGGAGCGTCGTGCTTTCGCAGTTTGCGCCGCCCACACGCGAGAGTGTCGAAGCGTATGCGGACATCAAGGCCGAGCTTGAATCGCTCGCCGGTTCGATCAACGGCCGCTACGGCGAACTCGATTGGGTGCCGATCAACTACATTCATCGCACGATCCCGCGCAGCGAATTGCGCGATATCTACCGAACGTCGCGCATCGGCCTCGTTACGCCGCTAATGGATGGCATGAACCTCGTCGCGAAGGAATATATCGCGTCGCAGAACCCCGTCGATCCGGGCGTGCTGATCCTGTCCAAGTTTGCGGGCGCCGCCGAGCAACTCTCGGACGCTGTGCTCGTTAATCCCTATGACCTGAACGATATCTCTCAGGGCATCAAGACTGCCCTGGAGATGACGCCCGCCGAACGGCGGCAGCGTTACCAGAAGCTGATGAAAACCGTCTGCAAGAGCGATGCGGATGCGTGGGGCAGCAGCTATTTTTCGGCGCTGCTTAAAGCGGGCCAGCGTCGTATCGCACGATCGCCGAAATCGCCGCCTGAAATGGGAAAGGCGCTCGAGCGCTTGCAACGCGCAACTAAAAAAAACACCACTGACAGCCGGCTATCGGCAAATGTGGGGACATGATGAATGTTACGGTAGATAAAATCAGCATTCCGAAATCGGATGAGATCATCAAAAGCCCAAATATTCTGTGCGTCGATATTGGCGGCACGCTGATCAAAGCCGCGACCGTCAACGAGAATGGCACGCTGATCTCGGACTTCATCACGACACAGACGCCAAAGCCGTCGACACCGGAAACGATTGTCGATCTCATCGTCGACGTCGTAAAATCGCTTCCGGCTTTTGGGCGTGTTTCCGTGGGGTTTCCGGGTGTCGTCGGGCGACATCACGTCAAGACCGCGCCCAATCTCGGGACGCCGCATTGGAGCGAGTTCGATCTCGAACAGACGCTCACTCAGAGGCTCAATGCACCGGTGCGCGTGCTCAACGATGCCATCGTCTACGGCCTTGGCGTCGCCAAAGGGCCAGGCCGCGAATGCGTCCTGACGTTCGGCACGGGTATGGGATGTGCGCTGTTCGTCAACGGCTCGGCCTTCTTCGGGCTGGAGCTTGGACAGCATCACGCGCGCGACGATATCAACTACGATCGCTACATCGGACACGCGGCCTATCTTGAACTCGGCCTCGAAGCTTGGAATGAGCGTGCCAAGTATGTCTTGAGTTCCGTGCAGGGCCTGACGAACGTTGACCGCCTTTACATCGGTGGCGGAAACTCGCGGCGCCTGACGTTCGATCTTCCGCCCTGGGCTAGCGTGGTGCCGCCCTCCACCGGCATTTCGGGCGGCGCGCGGTTGTGGCGTCCGGAGATGGATCAATGGTTCCGACAGCCAAGCGATCTGATGGGAGCCGCTTCGGAACAGCGATGAACGTCCTCACCATTGGCGGCGCAATGGTTGATACGATCGTCACGATTGCAAGTGACAAGATCGAACAGATCAAGATGCGCAATGCCGAGAGCTCGTTTCTGCTTCTCGAAGAGGGCCAGAAAACCGAAGTCGAGGAGATCGCGTCGAGCGGTGGCGGCGGCGCGCTGAACTCTGCGGTCGCAGCGGCGCGGCTCGGCCATAACACATCCATCATCGCAAAAGTCGGTCATGACGACAAAGCCGAAATCGTGCGCGGCCTGCTGCGCGCGGAAGGCGTGGACATCACGTGGCTGGCCGCCGACGAGAGCGAGCCAACGGGCTCATCCGTCATCATCTCTTCGCATGATCGCAACGCTGCCGTCTTTACCTACCGCGGCGCCAACACGCGTTTGCGACCGGAGGATTTTCCTGCCGAAGCCTTCGCCGGACATCAGCTCGTCTACGTGGCCAATCTCAGCAATGAGTCGGCAGATTGCTATCCGCTGGTCGTGGAACGCGCGAAAAGCGCCGGGGCGCGGCTTGCGGTCAATCCCGGCATCCGTCAGCTTACGGCGCGCTTCGACGATTTCTGGCAGAGCCTCAAACATATCGACATTCTGTGCGTGAACCGGGCCGAAGCGCAGACGCTGATGCCACGACTGCTGCAATCGTTCGGAGACGGCGGAGCTCCGCTGATCGTCGGTAAAGACGATCCGCTCCCGCCGCTGGCCAAGCGTGGCCTGCGTAACGGCGGATACGAGATGACGCTTGCCAAGTTTCTGAGCGCGCTGATCGAGCTCGGCGTCGGCGCCGTCGTGCTGACGGACGGTGCGAACGGTGCGTTCATCGCCAGAGGGCAAGATCTTCATTACCGCGCGGCGCAGCATGTCGTCGCAGCGGCAACAACAGGGGCCGGCGACGCGTTCTCGGCCACGTTCGCATGTTATCTTGCAGATACGAACGATGCCGTACGGGCGCTCAGCGCAGCTTCGATCAATGCCGCGAGCGTCGTGCAGCATATTGATACACAGACGGGGCTTTTATCTCGGCCGGTGTTAGAGCGAGAACTGGGGCACGAAAGCGAAGCTGCGCTTCTCAGTTTCCCGATCTAGGAAGGACATTCGGAATGCAGCATTTGAGGGTCGAGCAAACCGATACGGGTATTTCGCCGCGCGAGCGCGCTGCGGCACTGCGCGCGAACGTCGAGAAGCTTGTTTCGTCCGAGGAGCCGGTTGCGATCTTTCTTGATATCGACGGCACACTGCTCGATGTCGCCCTGACGCCATCAACAGTGCATGTGCCGCCCATTTTGCCGGATCTCATCAGCTCACTGTCCCAGCGCCTTGCAGGCGCCGTTGCGATCATCACAGGACGGCCGCTGATGGAAGCCGATCGCCTGCTCAGTCCCTCGAAGTTCATTGGCGCGGGCGTTCACGGTGGACAGATGCGACTTGCGGCTGACGGCGAGATCGAAACGTTGACGCCGAGCTTCGATCCCGAACTGCAGGCTGCGATCAAGAAGATCGTGCATGAGTTGCCTGGCGTCGTCTTCGAAGACAAAGGCAGCGGCATCGCCCTGCACTACCGGCTGGTTCCCGACATGCAACAGCCGTTGACCGATCTCCTCGAAGCGCTGCTTCCGCTCTATCCCAACCAATTCAAGATCTGCGGTGGGCGGAAGGTTGTTGAAATCCTGCCGGTCGGCTTCTCGAAGGGACGGGCGCTGCGCCGAATTGCGTCTCTCCCGCAGTTTGCGAACAAGACGCCAGTGATGCTCGGCGACGATATTTCGGATATCGATGCGTTCCAGGCGGCAGAGGATTTGAGCGGCTTCGGCCTGAAAGTCGCGGGCGAGAATTTCTCGAAGGACGAAGCCTCGTTTCAGGGGCCTGCCGACGTCCTGAACTGGCTACAGATGCTCGCGGGAACGGGACGCTGACCGCTGCTGTGCGCTTTGGCAGACGGGACTAGGCCCGTTCGGCATAGATTTCGCCCGCTGGCGGTGTTTTTGGGTACAATCCAAAATCCGTTCGAGGAGATACCATTGCTCCCTGAATATCCGCGCGTGCTTCGAGGCCGGTGTTCCCATTGCACGGCACGGTCGCTGCCGAGGCGCTCTTTTCGCATCGTGCGCGCCACATATGGACAATCTTGACTTGTCGGTATGTGCCTTGGATCCAAGCGTATCTCAGACCCTTGAAGCCGCCGGTGAAATGTCGGCGGACGATGTAATACTTGAAAAAATTGATGGGCATTTCCAACAGAAGCCGCGCGAACAACATCACCTGAGAGGAATTCTGCGCGTGCTTTGCCGAGAGTAGCATACGCTCCCCCAGCTTCTGCTTCAGGTCATCATAGCTCCGATAGGAATAATGATAGACCGAATGCCGAAGGCTGCCGACGGCATGGCCGCCCATCACGACAGTGTCATGGACATGCGAATTGCGAAAGCGGACGACTTGGCGATCGTATAGCCGGACGTACCAATGGTCGCGCGCCCAACGCCTCGGCCGCTGATCGCCGGGATAAACGAGGTCAAGAGCCATGGCGTACGCAATTTGAGCCGGACGCCCTGCCGAGAACATGCCGATGATCTCGTCGCGAAGCTCGGGCGTCACCACCTCGTCAGCGTCGAGGTTCAGAACCCAATCGTTTCTGCATTGATCTTCGGCGAAGCGCTTTTGCGGCCCGAACCCGAGCCACGGTTGCGTAATGACGCGGCAGCCTTCAGCCAAAGCCAGGGCCACCGTATTGTCGCGGCTTTCGCTATCTACGACGACGACTTCGTCGACCCAAGATTTGACGGAACGAATTGTGCGAACGATGCGATCAGACTCGTCCTTAGAAATAATGAAGCATGAAATTGGCAGTCGGCTCATGCAGGATGCCTTTCAATGCGCCTAATATCAAAAAAAATATAAAGTATATCCGTATCTCCTAGCCGCGTTCCGTGTCAGGGGCCACTAATCGATTTTAGGACAACAAGACATTTTGGTTACAGCGTCGCCACAGAACCACAGATGCGATGATGCAGGAACCGCGCGCCGCGGATAACTCCTTGATTCAGGTTGTCCACGCTTTTTCCACCCGCAAATCCAAAAATTTCTGCGTCTGCCTGCTTTCTGCCACGAACGGCGGCCGGACCGCGGCCTCAGGGTGCCAACCGCGGCGCCTTTTTCGCCTCAGACCGTATTTTCGCTTGCGCGTGCAATGGCGACGGACACGGGATTCGCGTCCTGCGGATCGCGCACTTCTCTGGCCGATGCCCTTCGCCTGTGGGGACGCCTTGTCGCGTGTCGCCTCTTGTCGCCCGCAGAAACTTGACGACAGTAGTATAGTTTTGTTTAAGCTTTTTCGCACTCGCAGCAGAGTGAGGGACCAGAGAAGGTCATCCCGACAAAATGACGTTACGCAGTATTTTCGGAACACCTCGTATTTGGCGACTGCTTGCGGTCATTCTTAGCGTCTCCGGCACGGTGTCGTTTAGCATCATGCCCGCGACGGCGCAGGACGTGGGGGCGCCAGCCGCACAAGATGGCGGAGCTACGGCGCCCGCTCTTCCCGCTCCGGTCATGACGGTGCCCGCCCCGGCCGATACGCCTGCTCCCGCGACTGCGGTCACCAAAAGCACGCCTGCTGCGGCTGATAACGCTGCAGCGTCGCCGGCTTCGCCATCGACCGAGGCGACCAGCGCTGCGTCTGCGCTATCGGAGAGAGAACCGAATGCGGAAGACGCGTCGCCGAAAAAAGCGGACCTTCCGCACGACCTGTCACCGTGGAAAATGTTCCTTGCCGCAGACAGCGTCGTAAAGGGCGTCATGATCTTTCTGATCCTCGCGTCCGTCACGACGTGGACCGTCTGGCTGGCGAAATCGCTCGAACTGGCGGCTGCGAAGCGGCGGCTGGTCTCGGCGTTTTCACGCATCAACGCAACGGCGAGCTTGGCCGAAGCCGCGCAACGCCTCGGCGACAGCAAACGTTCGCGCTCCAAACGCTGCATCGTGTCGTCGTTCATCAACCTTGCGATCACAGAGCTGCGTCTTTCGGCCGATATCGCGGACAAGAACGGCATCAAGGAACGGGTGCAGTCGCGGCTCGACGGATTGACGGCAGCGGCAGGGCGGCACATCAACCGCGGCACCGGCGTGCTCGCGACCATTGGATCGACAGCGCCGTTCATCGGTCTTTTTGGCACCGTCTGGGGTATCATGAACAGCTTCATCGGCATCTCGGAGACACAGACGACGAACCTTGCGATCGTCGCTCCGGGTATTGCCGAAGCGTTGCTCGCAACGGCGACAGGCCTGATCGCGGCCATCCCGGCGGTGATCACCTACAATCATTTCTCGCGTCAGATCTCGCGGTACAAAGCGCTGATCGGCGAAGCCTCGGCCGAAGTGATGCGGCTTGTCTCGCGCGATCTCGATCGCGGCATGAAGCCCATACTCGCGCAGCAGGCGGCGGAATAATCAGGGCGGCGGCGCGATGGCTGGAAGACTGGACGACGGCGGCGACGATCTCGTCGAGAACCACGAGATCAACGTGACGCCGTTCATCGACGTGATGCTCGTGCTGCTCATCATCTTCATGGTGGCGGCGCCGCTGTCGACGGTTGACGTTCCGGTCGATCTGCCGGTCGCGAAGGCCAAGCCGCAGCCGCGCCAAAAGAAGCCCATCTTCCTCACGATCAAGGCCGACCTCTCGCTGGCGCTCGGCAACGACGCGATCAGCCGCCGCGATATCGGGCCATCGCTCGATGCGGCAACCGGCTCGGACCGTCAGCAGCGAATCTTTCTGCGCGCCGACAAAACGGTCCCCTACGGCGAGATGATGAAAGTCATGAACCAGTTGCGCACCGCAGGTTATGTCAAGATCGCGATGGTGGGGCTGGAAGATATGTCGGGTGGCGCGACGTCCGCTCCTGCATCGGGCAACTCAGTTTCGACCAACCAACAATGACATGCTGACGACGCTCGACATCCTTGAACCAGCATGGCACGGCCGGTTCCGGTGGACGATCGCTGCGATCGTCGTCGTGGCGCTGCATGTCGGCGGAGCGCTCGCCATGTTGCATTCGCCGCCGGTCGAAGACGATGCCGACCCCGAGGGCGCGATGATGATGGAACTCGCGGCTGTGGCGGTTGCGTTGCCCGAGCGATCAGAAAATCTGGCGATCGGAGCGCCCTCGGAAGATTCCGTCGCGACGCCCGCTACCGAGGAAGTCAAGGAGGAGCAGCCCAAGGAAGATCTGCCTCAACTGGAAGAAGCGCCGCTCGTCGAAAATCCTGAAGTCGTGCTGGAGAAGGTCAAGCCGGAGGAAGTCAAAGAGAAGCCCGAGGACAAACCGGTGCAGGAAGCGCAGCCGGAGATGCTTGCTTCGCTCGCTGCCGCGCCGCCACCGATCGACGTCAAGGAAATCGGCCCGAAGGCAACCGCACCCAATCAAGGGATGTCGCGCAAGCCGAACGCCGCGGAGTTGACGTGGCAGAAGGCGCTCTACATGCACATCAGCAAATTCAAGCGCTATCCCGATCAGGCCCGCAGCCAACGTGTCGAAGGCGTCGCGACCGTCATTTTCTCGATCGATGGCGGTGGCAACGTTTCAAACGTGCGCATTTATAAAGGTTCGGGCTCGTCAATCCTCGATGACGCAGCAGTCAGCATGCTTCGGGCTGCCGCGCCGTTGCCGGCGCCCCCAAAAATGGCGGAAGCTTCGCAGCTATCGGGGAATACCGCTCGCACGATTGCGCTCCCCATAAAATTCAACGTCCGCTGATCGGCGTTACAGGTCTTCCGGCCGCTGAATTGCACCGTTCCGCATTCTGAACCGCATACAAAATGTGGCGTTATCGGAACGATCTAAGACCTTCATCAATCATGCGCATTTTAATTCTTGACCGAAGGAGTAAAGTACCCTTGTTTGCAAATTCGTAAGGAACCAGATGGGGACCGGGGAAACTCTTCTGACTTCCAGTTTTTGCGTTTGGGGAATGGGGGGAATGCAATGGAAGTTTTTTGGGAGGCAAGATCGCCTGAGGACGAGCTGTCATATGGTTCAGGCGACGCCACCAAATTGGGAGCACTAACGCTCGGCTTCGCAACGATGGTCCTCGCGAGCGGCGGGGCGGCAGCGCAACAAGCTCCGGCGGAGGAACAGGCGGTCCTGCCGCCGCTTGAAGTTACGGCGAAGAAGAAAGCGGTTGCAAAGAAAAAGGCCGTTCAAAAAAAAGCCGCGCCTGTCGCGGCAGCGCCCGCTGCTCCGCAGCCGACAGAAGCGCAGCAGGTTCAGCAGGCTACTGACGCACTCACGCCGAGCACTGGCAATACGCTACAGGCAGGCACAGGCATCGGCCGCCTCCCCGGCAGCGTTCAGGACACGCCGCAGGTCGTGAACGTCATTCCTGAAAAACAATTGCGCGAGCAGAATCCGACTACCGTCGAGCAAGCGTTGCGGGCCGTTCCCGGCATCACCGTTGCCATCGGCGAAGGTGGCGGCGGCATGAACGGCGACCAGTTCCGCATCCGCGGTTTCGAGGCCAAAGGCGATCTGTACGTCGACGGATTGCGCGACTTCGGCGTCTATGTGCGCGATAGCTTCGCGACCGAAGAAATCGATGTCATCAAGGGTTCGTCTTCGGAAACGTTCGGTGCGGGAACAACGGGCGGTGTCGTCAACCTTCGTCAAAAGACGGCTCACCTCGGCGATGCCACAAGCATCGAATTCAGCATCGGCACCGATAACTTTTATCGTGGTGTCATCGACGTCAATAAACAGATCAACAACACCACAGCGGCACGCGCCGTCGGCATGTACCACAGCCAGGATTTTGCGGATCGCGACCACATCGAAAGCGAACGCTGGGGCTTCCTGGGGTCGCTCGCCTTCGGTCTCAACACCGATACGACGTGGACGCTCAACTACCTGCATCAGGAAGGTGATCGCACACCGGACTTCGGCGTGCCGATGGTCTTGCGGCCGGGAGCGACCACGGGCGGCCTTCCCGTAACTGAGCTTGGGGTCGATCGCTCGAATTTCTACGGCATTGCTTCGGACCACGACAACACGAAAGTCGATATGGTCACGTCGCATTTCCGCAAGGACGTTTCGAGCGCCATCACGTTCTATAACGACACGCGATTGGCGTTCTACGACCGAGATTTCGCGACAACCGTTCCGGGCTGCTCCTCGGGCGCGGTGGGTACGACGACGTGCGCATCGCAGTTCTTCGCCGGTCTTGATCCGAACGTCAGCAACGGCGGCGGCAACCCGACGATCATTCAGAATTCGTGGGGCATCCAGAACGTCGCGAGCGGCGTGGCGAAATTCAGAGCCTTCGGCCTGAAGCACGAAAGCGTCGCGGGTATCGACGTGTTCTATCAAGAGGACGATCGCCCCGGATATTCGCAGTTCGGGAGACCGTCGGGAACGGCCGGCGCGAGTGCCGGTGCGCCGATCCGCGATCCGGGCTCATTCTTCTATCAGTACTACCCGGTCAAACGTAATCCGGTGAACGATCGGTCGAGCGACGGCACGGAACTTGGCTTGTTTGCCAGCGATCGCGTCTGGCTGACGAACCAACTTTCTATTCTCGGCGGCGCTCGCTGGACGACTTTCGATTATAACTTCCAGCAGCCCAACGCTGCGCCGCCTCTCGATGCGTCCTCGACCGGCAATTATTGGAGCCCGAAAGCGAGCGTTATCTGGGAGCCGACGAAGTCTCAGACGTACTATTTCTCGTGGTCGAAATCAGCGTCACCGGTCGGGCAGTTCGTCACTAACGCGACGAACCCGATCACGCTCACCGTCCCTCAGAACGCGGTGGAAGAAAACGAGACTTATGAAGTCGGCGCGAAATGGAGCCTTCTCAATAATCGCCTTGGCCTAACGGCAGCGCTCTTCCAAGTCGAGAAGAACGGCGTCGTCACGCCCGATCCGGATACTGGTGACCTGATCCAGACTGGCGAGTCCCAGCGCGTTCGCGGCTTCGAAGTCGGCCTCGCAGGCCAGCTGACGAAAGCGTGGACGGCGAACGTCGGCTACACGTACCTGGACAGCGAGGTCACAGGCTCCACCACACCAGAGAACATCGGCAACAAAATCGGCGGCGTTCCCGCAAGCTCTGTCAGTCTCTGGTCAACCTACAATCTGTCGGAAGAGCTTATCCAAGGTCCGGGAAAGTGGACCATCGGAAGCGGTTTCATCTACCAGAGCCAAATGTTCAGCATCTCGGGTTCCAACACCAACGCGTACGTCGTCCCGTACACGTTCAGTCTCGATGCGATGCTGTCGTACGAGCTCGATGGGTGGCGGTTCGCCGTCAACGGCTACAACCTGACAGACCGCGTGAACTACGACCAATCGTTCGGCAGCCGCGCCACGCCATCGGCCGGCACGAGCGCCGTGTTCACGATCGGCAAGAAGTTCTGAGGTCCACGGCGATCTCAGTGAACGTAACCAGCAGGAGGGCGCCCAACGCCCTCCTGCGCACCATTTTATGAGTTACCGATGCTTGTTCAAATTCCTGACGTGCTCAAGCCGGAAGAGGTAGCGACCGTCCGCAACATTCTCGAACAGTCGGCCTGGGTGGACGGCAAAGAGACGGCAGGCGAGCAGGCCGCCAGTGCCAAGCATAATCTGCAAATCCGCGAAGGCTCTAAAGCGGCCATGGAGGCAGGCGACATCATCCTGCGTGCACTCGGTCGTAATCCGACGTTCAATTCCGCAGCTCTGCCATTGCGCGTGCTGCCGCCGCTGTTCAACCGCTACGACGCGGGCATGAAATTCCACGCGCACGTCGACGGTGCGATCCGAGCCGTTCCAGGTGCCGGAATGCGCATGCGCGCCGACGTCTCGACGACGCTGTTCCTGAGCCCGCCTGAAGACTACGACGGCGGCGAGCTGGTCATCGTCGACACGTACGGCTCGCACACCGTCAAGCTTCCGGCCGGACATGCCATCGTTTATCCGTCGACGAGCCTGCACAGCGTGACAGAGATCACGCGCGGCAGCCGCTGGGCATCGTTCTTCTGGACCCAATCGATGATCAAGGACGACGGGCGGCGCGCGTTGCTGTTCGATCTCGACGCGGCGATCCGCGACGTTCGCGCCGTCCTTCCTGACGATCAGCCGGGCGTGTTGGGGCTGACCAGCCACTACCACAATCTGTTGCGGCACTGGGCTGAACTGTGATGCAACACGATTTAATAGACGAGGATTTCGAGCTATCGATCCCCCAGCCAGGCGCTCGGTATCAGCCGCTCTACATCCGCGAAACAGAAGAGGGCTTTGCGCTTCGCATCACGCGCGATCCGGAGACGGCGGCTCGATATGTGCGCTCCGAAGCCGTGAACGGGGCGGTGAAGGCGCAGGTTGCGTGGGGCTATATGCTGCACGAGGGGCATGGCGTCGAACGCGATCCCGAAGCGGCGCTACGCTGGTTCAGGATTGCAGCTCACAGCGGTAATGCCGACGCGCTCAACATGGTCGGCCGCTGCTATGAGTGCGGTTGGGCTGTTGCCGCCGATCCGGACGAAGCCATTCGCTGGTTTCGTCTCGCGGCCGATAAAGGACACGCCTGGGCGCAGTACAATCTCGGCAAGCTCCTGGCGCGTGGTCACGGCGGCAATCGCGACCCGCGCGTCGCCCTATCGTTGCTCGTCAGCGCAGCGCGGCGCGGCGTTCCCAAGGCCATGAACATGCTCGGCCGATTTCGCGAAGACGGCGTGATCGGCGCGCCGAAGCCGCAAGCGGCAGCGCGATGGTTTGCGCGTGCCGCCCAGCGCGGATGTTTCCGCGGCCAGTTCCATCATGCACGATACCTCGTCGCATTGGGGCGCATCGACGAAGCCGAAAAATCGTTTCGCGCGTCGTTGGCGCAGGCGCCTGATAAATACCGCCGCGATGCTCTCGCCATGCTGCGCAACCACCCCATCGAGAAGATCCGCGGGATTGGTTTCGATATGCCCCCAACGGCGCGGGAGCCGCGAGCGTGAATATCAACGTGCCAGATGCTCAGATGCGACGCGCGGAACGCTCCAACCGGCGTGCTGAATGGATGCGGCAGCTGCGGCAATGGCACTGGATCAGCGGTGCGGTTAGCCTCGTCACGATGCTGCTTTTCGCGGTGACGGGCATTACGCTCAATCATGCGGCGAGCATCGAAGCCAAGCCTTCAGTCACGACGGTGAAGGCTACGCTTGATCAATCGAGTCTGAAGCCGCTGGAAAGCGCTCCGACAAAGGGACGGTCGCCATTTCCTGCTGCGACCGTAGCAGGGATCGCAGCCGCAACCGGCGTGGATGTCGACGGCCGCGACGTCGAATGGTCGGACGACGAGGCCTATGTGACGCTGCCCCGTCCGGGTGGCGATGCGTGGATCTCGATCGACCGCGAAACTGGCGAACTCACTTACGAGAAGACCAATCGCGGCTGGATCGCCTATCTCAACGATCTACACAAAGGGCGCAACGTCGGCACCGCATGGGGCATCTTCATCGACGTCTTTGCGCTGTGCTGCGTTGCATTCTGTGTGACGGGTCTCCTGCTCCTGCAAATGTACGCACGCGGACGACCGAGCACATGGCCGGTCGTCGGGTTGGGCGTGGTCATCCCGATCCTGATTGCGATTTTGCTCATCCACTGACACACGAGGCAACAAAACGAATGCGAACTCTCTTTTTGACCGTCGGGCTTACCGGTCTTGCTGCAACGCCGGCGCTCGCCGCAGATCTCGAAATTTCGGTCGAGGTCCCTCGCCTCGATGTTGCCGAGTACCACAAGCCGTATGTGGCGGTGTGGCTTGAAGGTCCGGACCGGCACGTCGCTGCCAACCTCGCCGTTTGGTACGACATCGCCAACAAGCGCAACGAAGGCGAAAAGTGGCTTAAAGACCTCCGCCAGTGGTGGCGTCGCGCCGGCCGCGAGTTGAAGCTCCCGGCCGATGGACTGACCAGCGCAACGCGCGCGCCAGGCACACACTCAATCAGCATCGACGACGACAAGAACAAAATCTTGAGCGGGCTTGCTCCGGGCCAATACCAGCTCGTCGTCGAAGCAGCGCGCGAAGTCGGCGGCCGCGAGGTCGTGAAGATCCCGGTGCAATGGCCGCTGCAAAAAGGGGCAACGCTCAGCGGCAAAGGCGAGCACGAACTCGGAACCATCACTATCAGCACGAAACCATGATGCAATCTGGGATACCGCGAACCATGAAACGTCTCGTATACGCCGCAGCGGCGTTCGCATTTCTTATTCCGGCAGCGGCTGACGCCCATCGGGCATGGTTGCGGCCGTCAGCGACCGTTTTGTCTGCCAAAGACACGTTCGTCACCGTGGACGCTGCGGTCTCGAACGATCTGTTTTATTTTGAATTCCGTCCTCTTCCCCTCGACGGCCTGCAGATCACGGCGCCGGATGGATCGACAATCGCGCCTGAAAATGCGAACTCCGGCAAGCTTCGCAGCACCTTCGACATTCCACTGAAAGCGCCCGGCACCTATCGCATCGCGCTCGTCGACGACCGCCTGATGGCACAGTATACCGATAATGGCGAGAAGAAGCGCTGGCGCGGCAAGGTCGAAAACCTGAAGGAAATCCCGGCCTCGGCGAGCGACGTTGTCGTGATCCAATCGCAGCGTCGCATGGAAACGTTCGTGACGGCGGGCAAGACCGACGAGACCGCTCTGAAGCCCGTGGGCAAGGGCCTCGAAATGCAGCCGATCACGCACCCGAATGATCTCGTGGCCAACGACGAAGCGAGCTTCAGGCTTCTGCTCGACGGCAAGCCTGCGGCAGATACGAAGATCGAGATCGTGCCTGGCGGCGTGCGCTATCGCAATCAGCCGGGCGATTTCTCGGTGACGACAGACAAGGATGGGGTGTTCAAGGTCAAGTGGCCTGAAGCCGGCCTATACTGGATGGAAGCAAGCGTCACCGACGACAAGCCCAGCGTCAAGGAAGCGAGCAAGCGCCGTTCGACGTATGCGGCAACGCTTGAGGTGCTTCCGGAATGACGGCTTCGGCGCGGCGGGTCTTGATCCCGCGCCGAACGCCGATACCCGCGACGCTCGCAGCGCTGCGCACACTGTCGGTGTGTCAGATCGGCGGCGAAACGATGGGAACGACATGGAGCGCCAAGATGGCGCTCCCGCGCAACGCCAACGTCGGTGCCCTTCGATGCGGGATCGAACGCGTGCTGGCGCAGGTGATCGCCGAGATGAGCCCGTGGGATCCGGCATCGGCTCTCTCGCGTTTCAATGCTGCGCCCGCCGGAACGTGGCATCCTTTGGCTGACGGGTTCTTCAAGGTGCTTTCCAGCGCGCTCTCCTGGGCGGAGCGAACGGGCGGCGCCTATGATCCGACGGTCGGCGCGATTGTCGATCTGTGGGGCTTTGGTCCGTTTCACATTGCGCCCGGCTTGCCGGATGGGGCGGCGCTCGATGCAGCGCGTGTAGCGTCCGGTTGGCGTAGCGTGACGCTCGATAAGGAAAACCGGCGCGTGTTTCAGCCCGGCGGCGTGCGGCTCGATCTCTGCGCCATCGCCAAGGGCTACGCCGTTGATGAGGTCGTCTCGGTGCTGCGCGTCGCTGGCGTCAGCAATCTTCTCGTCGAGATCGGAGGAGAACTGAGAGGCGAAGGACTAAAACCGGACGGGTCGCCCTGGTGGGTGGAATTCGAACGGCCGCGCCATACACAGGTTGCTGATGGGACCCACCCCGAGACCGTGCTTGCGCTCGCAGGGCTTTCCGTTGCGACCAGCGGCGACGAGCAACGATATTTCGAGCACGGCGGCCGCCGCTACGCCCACACCGTCGATCCACGGACCGGGTTCCCGACCGCGCACGACCTGATCTCGGTCACCGTCGTCACGGACGACTGCATGACCGCTGACGTGCTGGCAACGGCGCTTACTGTGCTGGGACCTGAGGAAGGGCCGGCATTCGCAGCGGCAAATGGGTTCGCGGCCCGGTTCGTGTCCTTCGACGGCCGTGCCCTTACGGAACGCATCACGCCTGCCCTGGCGCAGATGCTGTACTGACGCGATGTTTTGAAAAGAATGGTCGGAGCGAGAGGATTTGAACCTCCGACCCCCAGTCCCCCAGACTGGTGCGCTAACCAGGCTGCGCTACGTTCTCACTGGTGCGTCCACCTTATCTATCTGATTTGTCTACTATTTTTCTATCGCGCGTGGAGGACTCGCTGGGTACAGCGAAAGGTTGGCGCTACCTATACGCTACCTAGCAGAACGCGAGTTGACACCCCTTCGAAGGCGGGGCAGGCCCCATGACATCTCGCGCACTGACTGACCTTGACATTAAGCACCTCAAGCCTCGTCCGTCGCAGTACGAGGTGTTCGACCCAGCTACACGGGGTTTGGCAATACGCGTGTCGCCTGGCGGCACCAAGGCGTTCGTTTTCTTGTATCGCATTGGTCGCCACCCTAGGCGCTACACGATTGGTCGTTATCCGATCGTTTCTCTAAAGAGTGCGCGCCATTGGGCGAGTGAAGCCCTCAAGCTCGTCGGCGCAGGCAAAGACCCCCAGGCAAGGAAGCTGCTCGAACGCGAGCGCTACCGGTCTAGCCTTTTCCCGGCGATCGCCACCGCCTTTATCGAGAAGTATGCCAAGCCCAACACAAAGGCCTGGAACGAGACCAAGCGGATACTGGAACGTGAGTTCTGCACTCGATGGAAGAGCATGCATCTGCATGACATATCGAGGCATCACGTGGCTGAGGCTCTGGACGAGTTGGTTGTCCAAAACGGCCCAAGCGCTGCCAACCACGGCTTCGCTGCTTTGCGCAGGTTGTTCAACTGGTGCGTAGAGCGCGGGGAACTTGGCGTCAGTCCTTGCTCAGGCTTGAAGCAGCCAGCCCAGACCTACTCACGTGAGAGGGTCTTAACCAACGACGAGGTTGTGCGTATCTGGAATGCCGCCCACACGATTGGCTACCCTTTTGGGTCGTTGATCAAACTGCTGTTGCTGACAGGCCAAAGAAGAAGTGAGGTGTCTCGGCTATGCTGGGCAGATATTGATCTGGAAACGGGCCTTTGGACCCAGCCCTCCCTCTCAAACAAATCAAAGCGGATTCACCTTGTACCGTTGACCGGCCACGCTGTTGAGGTGCTTCGAGAGATCCCCCGCCTCAACGCCCAACTCGTGTTTCCAGCGCGAGGTCGGTCAAATAGGGCCGTTTCTGGCTTCAGCAAGTGGAAGAGGCGTCTAGATAAGCAAAGCGGCACTGAGGGATGGACGATCCACGACGTTCGCCGAACAGTGAATACGGGTCTCGCAGCGCTGAAGGTTCCGCCTCACATCGCCGACCTCGTCCTCAACCATCAGGGGTCCGTTCGCAGCTCAGTCAGCGTAATCTATGACAGATACGATTATCTCGATGAAAAGCGAGATGCCTTGGAACGCTGGGCCACTCATATCGACCGTCTCGTTGCTCCCTGAAAATTATGCAAGGCTACCAGCGCCGCCCTAGCGCGACGATTTAGGCTGTGGGGGCTCAAACGCCCCCACCAACTCGGACGAGCGCACAATGCCCCCAATCTTGTCAGCGAGCAGCTTGATATCTCGTGCAACCCCTTCTTGGACGTATCGCCGCATCAACGTCGATTTGGGCGCAATAGTGCTGCGAGAGATCTGATGCAGCGCCCGCCCTGTCGGCTCATCAAGCCTAAGATGGAACCTATATTTGAAATTTTCCATTCTTGCCTACTTCTAATAAAACGAAAATCCGCGACTTCAACGCCGTGATTTTTCTTATGTACTAAATATTTAGTCGTGAAACTGGCGACGACAGACATCTAGGAATGACACGAGATCTTTTAATTCCACTTGGCATCCCAAATATCTGCGTCACCAAAATTGGAGCGCGGCCAAGTAATTATAGTTCTTGGCTACTCCTCTGATCGGCACAATTAAGCACTTCGGAACCGCGTGTGGCGCGAGCGTCAACTCCGCGTCGCATCTCATATTTCATCGGAGAACAATATTTAGTGTTGGATTTTTTGCTCGAACAAGTATCACCCGACTTTTCAAATTTACACGGCACCGACTCGCTCGGCTTTGATGCCACCTATAACCCCCACCTGATCACGTATGTCTCTGCGCCCTGTAGCGGGGGCAAGACCCATGCCTTGGCCAATCTCATTAAAGATGCCTTCTCACGAGCACCCTTCGTTGAACCGCAGCGGTTTATGTACGTAGCGCCAACGGTTGACCTACTCGGAGAATTCTCAACTCTTTTGACCGGGCTAGGCATCACGGATCAAACCACGATCGCCTCATCGACTTGCACAAAGGACGTTTTCGAACGTGTCACAAAGCATCTGAGAAGTTCGGACCTTTATCAGGCCACTCACATCACGCTCATCACGCATGCAACCTTTTTGAGACTGCCAGCAGGGCTACGCCATCCTGAACGGTGGCGCATCTTCATCGACGAGGTTCCGCAAATCGATCACTTTCAGAACGCGCGTTTACCCGAGACCAGAAACACCTTAGCAGGCTGCCTTGAGGCTAGCCCCTTCACAGAAGCACTCGTCCGTGTCGACAAGAAGCAAGGCAAGAGCATCAAAAAGCTACTCGAAGATACCGGCGTCAAGGGTATCGCCGATATGCTGCGCAAGATCGAAAGCCCTAACTACACTGTCTACACCGATGCCGTTTCCTTCGACCGGGTGTTGAAGCCAACACGGGCCAATTTTGATCCGGAGTTCTCGCTACCGCTGCTGGCGGTCATAAATCCTGACATCTTCGACGGCTGCTGTTTCCTCTCAGCGAACTTCGAGGAGTCAATGCTGTACGACCTTCTCATGCGCAATAAGAAAATCGTCGTGCCAAATGAGGAACTAACGGCCATGCTGCGCTATCAGCAATACCCTAAGGTCGTTGGCCAACGCGCGCACATCAGATACCTGCTTGATGGCAAGCGGTACAGTAAATCGCTTCGAGACAAGTTCACCTCAGATGCAAAGCGGGTCAAGCCAGCAATCGACGATACAATACTGAACCATCTTGGGAGGGAGAAATTCCTGCTGGTCGCCAACAAAGACGACAAAGGAAGCCTGACCAAGGCCACTAATGCCGAACGATTGAGCGGAAGCCCGCAAGGTCTCAACTGCTACCAGAACTACACGCGCATCGTGTTCTTGTCCGCTTTGAACCGCGATGCAAAGCACTTATCATTGCTGCGTGAGGTAGGATTTTCCGGGGATACCATTCAAAAGGCAACCCTTGTCGAAGCTGTTCATCAGGCAGTTATGAGAACAGCACTGCGTGATCCATCCTCAAAAGCAGCCGTCGAAATTATTGTTCCCGACAAATGGACGGCCCAAGAGCTTGGAAATATTTTGGGCTGCGCGAATATTTCCAGGCTTGGAAACATCGTCCTCAATGGGGTCCTGCCCTATACCCAAAAAGACAAAGATCGGCGCCATGATTTCCAGAAGCTATTTAAGTCGTTGCTGGTGATAGGACGCAATACGAACATTTCGAGCGGCGACGACGATGAGAAGCTTGATTCGGCGATTTCGCTACCTTTTCTCTTAAAGGATATGAAGAAAGGTAGTTATTTTGCTGCGAATGGATCATTAGCGGCAACGAACAGATTGAATTCTGGAATTTCGTTCACTCTACACGATACCGTTACGGCTACTGGCGCCAGCGAGCACGCAGCAAACCTTTTACCTGCCCAGGATTTCGTCAGATTCCTTAGAGTGGCTTCAAGAACGCCTATTTCCCGCAAAGACGAGCTTCCCTTACTCATTCCATCTATCTTCAAAGAGAACCCCAAAGGCGGCTTTAGGGCAAACGACAACTTCGCCTTTTCCTCGTGCCTCGTTCTCGACTTCGATGGCGGGGCACTGTCACCAGAAATCTTTGAAAACATCTTCTGGCACAGCGCGGGATCGAGTGGGAAACGCTCGTTTATAATCTGCAATACGTTCTCACGCACGGCATCGGAGCCCAATCGCTTCCGCGTCATCATGCCATTCAAGAAGCCTGTAACCGATGCCAAGGTCTTTGAGGCCATTTTCGACGCCGTCGCCCTACGCCTTGAGCAAGCGGGCTACCCAAAGGCAGAATCAAAACTCGACGAAAATAGCCGCAAGGTCACGCAGTCCTACTACCTACCCTGCACGAATAGACAGCACAAAGACCAAGCGTTCATTCGCGCGTATGGAACGCAGACGCGAGAGTTTGATAGGTATGCGATCGATCCAGAAGCGTACGAGGTTACGCTTCCGCGAACTGAGCCTCTCCCTTGCACCCAGACCCCACATCCGAAAAGGGGCAAGGATGACAGCCCTGAGGCCCGAAAGCATATCGAGTCAGCCAAGAACAAGCTGAGATCCATGACCAGCGGCAGACACCAACTGTTCTTTGATCTGGGCGTGCTTTTGGCGAGGAAATGTTACTACTCGCTCCACGAGGTTGAGAGAGAGCTGTTAGAAGTCGCAGGCAGCGATCCAAAGATGAAGAAGAAGGCGCGGGACATTATGAAATCGCTCAAAAGTCGCCAGTGAGCAATGGCTGGGGACACAAAAGTAGTGCCCTTGTCTAGCGCTCATCGAGGGGTGCGCCCTTCGAAGAATAACGATCGTCTTCGCCTAAGTCCTCTATGCCTCCGCCACGTTACCCCGCTGCGATCACACAACGCCGTTTACCAAATTAGATTGAATCGCCCCTTAGCCAGTGGGCACACTCTGCTTCCTGAGATAATCAGCATAGAGATAAGGACGTTGAGCCAAACGCAGAAACACTTCGCCCTCGACAAGAGATTTTTGTCCTGAATAGGGACTTAAGGAATGATCGCGAAATTCTTGACGTTCGGTGTTTCAGTCGTAGCCCTGCACCTTGTCGGGGGCGCCGCTATGGGAGCGAGCTTTGATTGTCGCCCTTACATGAAAGTCAGGGCTTGCCCCGAAGCGGTTATCTGCGAAACATCAGTCCTCTCCCAGCAGGATGATCTGCTTGCGCGCAACTATGACTTCCGAATGCGGAATTCATCAACCAGAGCAGCAGTCGGCCTACGCGATGAACAAAGGCTCTGGATTCAACAACGAAAAAACTGTGGATGCGATGCCTCGTGCATCTCCGACCTGTATACGAAGCGGTTGAAAGAATTGGTCGACCCCGTCGACACCTCCGCGTCGAACGACGCATCGAACACTGCCCCGTACGTATCTCACTGGACCTGCACTAGCGAGGGGGCCGACCCCAGACGCTATGCCCTCAAAATTGTAGAAGAGTCATATACTGATCAAGCGGGCAATACGGCTCTGCGCCAGGGAAGTATTGAGTTGATGGCAAAGAATCAACCGAGCGACACTGATCAATTCCCTATCGAACGCGGTGCAATTGAAACTTTTCGTATCACAAGCATCGCAGACATAGACGTTTGCGCCAAATATGGCTGGACTGCTGAGGATGGGAATTACAGCGCCGTATTCTGCGGCGCCACACAAGGGATTGGTAGTATCGAGGTGATACCTAAAGGCGCAACGCAGCCAATCCTAAATGCTCAATGCGACTCAGCAGACGTGAATTAAATGTGCCCTTCATATTCTGAATCGCAAACTGCGACAGGACCATCCTTATGCGTGGGATCAATCATTTATCTGCCTCAGCACTCGTCCTCCTTGCCATAATGACGACGACTGCGCACGGCGAAACGTCTGCATCGGGGTTTGAGCAATTTCCCGCAAGCTCGACCTACAAGGGCAAACCAAAGATGCCCGATTTTGACGGCAGAGATCGAGATTATCGCGAATACCGCACACGCTTACGAGAAGGGCTCGCAGAACAACCGAGATCGAACTTCGCTGGAAGCTACAATCTAGTCGACATTACCGTGACCGGCGGAATTCAAATCGCGATAGTTGAGAGCGCCACTGGACGGGTCAAATGGTTCGACGTGCTGCCGGGAGCGTGGCCCGATCATGATTATGCGTTTAGGAAAGATAGTCGGTTGCTGCTTAGCCAATGGGCCAACGGCGAAAAATGCTACATCGACTTTTACGAGTGGAATGGCACACAGTTGCATCAACTCGGTAACAGCGTGGAGGCGCCAATAGATTCCGAAGGGTCCTGCAAGGATAAACTAGCCAACTCAGCCCATGGGCAGCCTCGCTAAGTCAGGGACGCACTAGCGCAGAAGCAACTTCGTTAGGTGCGGGCATTTCGAGGCAACCACTTTGCTAGTCGGTCACTGGGTGAACAATTGGTGGAACATGTTTTTGAGTAGGTTTTTGGATTGTTCGCGGCCAATTAAATGCCTCGCCACGATCCCTTGGCTTGCTGTTTTGACTTCCGCAACCTTCGCAGAACCATACGACGCATCGTGGCACCAGGAGTCCTCCTGGAGCGGTGAACACCCCTTCGGCTTCACCGTAAAGTCAAACGTGACGTTGAGTATTCGATCGGAACTCGATCGAGAATCCCCCAAAAATATCGCCTGTTTACTTGAGAAAGGCGCAACTTATCACGAGTGGAACAAATCCCGTGTTCAGTCTGACAAGCTGAAGTTCGTGTCCTTCACGAAAATCGCGACATACGAGATAGAGAAGGCCTTCACAGCTCAAGCGCAATTGGAGGCGGACAAGAGTACCGTCAGCATCCACTTCACAGAAGGTGATAGATGGTCCTACTTGTTCTATGGAGCAGAAGGTGAATTCCTATTCCGATTTGGCAACATCAATTACTTGGGCGATCAAGACCTTATCTCAAATTCCAAAAATATCGGTGCCCAAGAGGGCTACGACGAGTGGCTGGGACTGCGATGCGCCAACGGCGTCTCAGGTTGGATACTCACAAGCGATATTAAAGAACTGCCAGAGTTCGGATCTCCCAATATCAAGGAGTATGGCACGGCCACAGATTTACCCAAGGCGTTGCCCACCACCTATTGGAACCACAACGGCTCAGTCGTCTATCTCGAAGCAGAAGGGAAAAGACGCGAATTTTATTACCTAAAGCCGCGGGAAGGTATGCTGGAGGCAGGCGCATCTCCAAACAGTTTGCTGTTCGAGGGCGAGGCAATCGGGGATCGTTACGTTGGCCAGGCCTTTATATTCAGAAAGGGCTGCGGCCAATTTGGCTATCACGTCGAAGGTCCAATCATCAATGACGGCCGAGGGGTGCTCTTAGCCGGGAAAGCACCGCGGGTTAATGCGAACTGTCAGGTGATTGGCACTATCGGCGATCGACTTCTTTTTGAGCTTCAATCCAAGTACTAGGGAGGCCCATGCGTAGAGTTCACACGAGCGGCGCCCATGTCTTAAGCGATTTGGATTATTGCTCATTTCTGCACCTTGACCGTTACGGCCTTCCCAAATTCACCCCCGACATCCAAATCAATGAGCCATTGACCTTTATCATTGGTATTACCGGCTGTCATTCGCATGACTGGTGATTCAACCGTGATCACGTCATCGACATATAGCGGCTCTTCAATGCCGCTTCCCACGTGGATTCGATTGCCTTCATTCGTTACGCAAGTAACGCCGCGAGGAGGATCAACTTGAATGATCTTACAGCTAATCGGACCCGAGATCGGGAAATTGTAATGATCGAAGTCGAAAGCGATATTTTGCCGATCATCGGCGCACTGGCGCGTCATACGATTCTGGCATTGTTTCTGCCATTTCCCGAGATTAGCGAGATTGGTTTGACCATCTGCGATTAGCTCTTGGGGAGTTCGCACATGCGTCATCATTGGCGGCAATGGTGCTCCGGCGAAACAATTGCAATATTCAGCCGGAACTTTATCTTCTGCCTTGCCACGTGTGGCCCAAATGGGCGCCACAATGAAAAGGGCGAGTAGTGCAAATCCGAGTTGACGATCTAACATATCGCATTTCCCAAGAGTCGACGATGTTGCCTTCAAGATTGATTAGCAAGGCATAGTCGATTTGATTCCTATGGCGAGCCTGACACACCTTAAGCGGTGACGGGGGCTTTACCCCAAGTTTCCAAAAAGTACGGGAGCAACACCAACAGGCTTCGGCGATACCATCGTTTGAATCAAGTGCCGATAAAAAGGGGGCCGGTTTTGCTAATCAAACGTGTTGAAATCAAAGATGGATACAAGCGTTTCCATCATCTAACTATCGACCTAGGGCAGTCGCCAAAGCGCATAATCGCGCTCGTTGGCCCAAATGGCTGTGGCAAGAGCAGCGTGCTCGATGCATTGCTTTACAGGTACACCAACCAACAGCGGATGATTGGGAGGCAAGGAAGGCCCACAGAGTATCACTCGATGACTGGTGGAGCTTACGCAGCCGCCTCTTCAATCGTGGTGGATTTTGACAAAGGCACGTTCAATGATGTCGTTGGACAAAAACACGCTTTAAGCCCAGAAAAGCACAACACGCTGTTTTCATTCAGAAGCTGCTATCGCTATAATTCTCAGGTCAAGATTAGCGAAACCAGGGCTGTGCCGGCGATCGGGGCGAACGAGTATGGCGCATCGGTAACAGCTGACCTTGATCAGAAGATGGAGGATAATTACCGACGCCTTCTCGGAGCATTTAACAAGTACCTTAGAGAGAGCAATTCGACGTTCCAGGACGCAGCCGCTCACATCATTGGCGAAATCAATAACTCGCTCAACCGGTGTCTCGACCTTGAAATTGATCACCTAGGCATCGTCGAAAACAATCAGGGGACGTTATATTTTAAAAAAGCGGACCACCCTTCACCTATTGAATTCAACTATCTCTCTGCTGGAGAGAAGGAAGCAGTCGATATCATTGTTGATCTTTACCTTCGCAAGCCAGACTACGACGACACGATATTTCTTATCGACGAGCCTGAGTTGCACATCAACACCGCGATCCAGCGCAAGCTCTTAAAAGAAATTGACTCCCTCATCGGACCCAATTGTCAGATCTGGCTCGCCACTCACAGCATTGGCTTCCTTCGCGCATTGCAGGAAGATCTGCGCGATAAGAGCCAGATAATCTATTTCCCTCCCAACAAGCGATACGCCGCAGAGCGCATAGACCTTGTTCCCCTGAAACCCTCTCCCGCAGTGTGGCAGACCATTTTTTCCACCGCTCTTGACGATCTCACAGAGCTACTAAGCCCTCAGCGCCTCATCTATTGCGAAGGCCGCGATGTACCTGGCTCAGGCGGAAGAGAGCTTGGACTGGATGCGAGAGTATACAATTTAGTTTTTGGCGAGTTGCAGGATCAGACTCTGTTCGTATCCAGCGGCGGCAACACTGAATTAGATCAGCGTCGGTCCATTGCGCTGCGTGTCCTTTCAAAGGCATTGCCCAAGCTTGAAATCTGGGTCCTAAAGGACCGCGACATCGGTTCCGGAAAATCTATTTCCGAGGCAGAACGCCAAGACGCTCTTTCAAAGGGCGACGCGTCGCTTCGCATTCTTCTCAGATGGGAAATCGAGAACTACCTATTCGATAAGGAGTTGTTGATCGCCTATTGCACCAAACATGGCAGGTCGTTCGATGAGACTGCATACGACGCGCTGATTCCGAACATCGCAGACGACGACGTTAAGATGCATGCGAACGCCATAAAGGTGCTGTGTGGCGTGGACATCAATTACGGAACTGATGCATTCAAACTCGATCTTGCTGCCCTAATCACGCCAGCCACGAGCGTTTACAAGGCACTCGAAAGCTGCATTTTTGAGAGAGCTTAGACCGAAATGAGAACCCTGGGTCTAGATGGGTGATATGGATGGGGGACTACTACGTCTACGCGCTCAAGGATCCTGCTCTTCGCCCAGCGCGCGCTTTTTACATTGGCAAGGGGACCGGCACCCGAGCATACGACCACCTCGTACGGCCTGACGCAACGCCGAAGGGTCTGAGAATACGTTCGATCCTCGACAAGGGATTGAATGTTCTGGTGACCATACTGGCTGAAGACCTGAGCGAGTTGCAGGCTGTGCGACTCGAGGCCGAGCTAATCGCAGCATTCGGTACCGAAGCAACTGGTGGGCTCCTAACCAACGCTGTAGTGCCTTCAGGAATACATACTCGGGTAAGAGAGACTCTAAACGTGCCAACGGGCGTCAGAGAAAAGGCGCAGATCGGCGTAGCTCTTCTAAAAGAAGCTATCCTTGAACTCGCGAAGGCTAATCAGGCTGGCGTCACGAATTCAGACGCCTCGAAAGCTCTGGGGCTTCAGAGTGACTATGGCGGCGGCTCCAAGGACTACCTTGCCTGGAGCGTCCTGGGCCTTCTGATGAGGGAAGGAAAGCTGAAACGTGACGACAGCGTCTCAAAGGGCAAACATGTCGCAACAGTCGTGTGAAATGAGATCGTCCGAGGTCGAGGTGCGCCCTTCGCTTTTCGGACCAAGCGCACGTCTTGCGCTACCTATGCGCTACCTAAAAACGCGAAACGTCGACAGACGATCTCGCAACTCTTTGAAAAGAATGGTCGGAGCGAGAGGATTTGAACCTCCGACCCCCAGTCCCCCAGACTGGTGCGCTAACCAGGCTGCGCTACGCTCCGATTTGGAAAATCTTGACGGCCGCCGCAACTCAAAATTGCATGGGAAGACCGTCCCGGTCTGCCGGTTGGGTACCCGGAACACATCCGCACGTCAAGGACGGATGCGGTGTCCTCCCCCGCCGCGTCGGTCGGCCGCTCATTGTTTTGCGACGCTCCTGCGGAAAGGCGGCATGCTTTAACGTCGATACTCGGGGAGGCGCTGCAGCAGGTCGATGATGGGGTAATCGACCCAGGCGTGGGTCACGAGATCGCGGTGACGGCCCCCGCCGCCGGGAACTACGGCGACGCCGCCGGACGCGAGCCGCGTGTTGATCTGACCGCTGACATCAACGTCGTGCGCAGCCAGGATGTCTTCAAGCTGGGCATTCTGATTGCGCGTCGAACTGAGATAAACGCTGACGAAAAACGCCGACGGGTCGGCTTCGATCCAATGTGCGAACTTGTCGAGGTCGCCGTACAGCGAGTCCAGCAGCACCACGCCGCGCACGCGTTTTTTCAAACCGCCCTTCTCGATGGCCGACGCGGCCGCGACGTAGCCGCCGCTATAGGCAACGACGATGATCGGCATGCTGGCAAATGTGCGCAGTGATCGGCGGTCGCCGAACATGCGCGCCAGATGCTGACCCGCTTCGCCGATAAAGCGGCCGAAAGCGCCGGGTTGCCAGAATTTCCCCGCGCTCGAATCGCGCGCATCGACGGCAAGTTGCGGCGCGACCAGAACGACGTTGGCGTTCGATGCTGTAATCTGCGCCGGGACCTTCTGGCGTGCGAGGACGTCGCGCTGCAGCGTCGCGCCGTGGCCGTGAAAGAAAACCAGCATCAGCGCCGGGCGGCGGATATCGAAGCCTTTCGGAATGTGCAGCAGCACCCGGTTGTCGTCGTACGTTTGATCTTCCCAGTACAGTCGCCCTGAATTGGTGCGATGGCCCAAGCGGCCGTTCTCGTTGACGTTGAGAAACGGCACGTTCGTGCCGGGCAGCATGCCGTGGTAGGGGAACGGGGCGGTATCGAAATGGACGAGAGCGGTCTTGTCGACTTTCGTTGGCCGGCTGCGCGACTGAACCAGCGTCTTCGACGGAACGATGGGGCGCGGCTTTCCTTGGCTGGCGTCGGCCGAAGCGAGGCCAAGCGTCCAGGCGGCGCCTGCACCGAGCGTGCGTGCGAGGAATTGCCTGCGTCCGTTATTCATTGCCGCCGGCGCGATGCCATAGCGCCCCCGCATTCGATACGGCCATCATTCGAATCGCATTTACCCTCTGACAGAATAGTGGGCGGAGCGCGCCGCAAAAACGAATGTGTCGCTCTAAAGTCCAAAATTGTTCAATTCGTGAGGCAAAAGCCGACCAATGCGGCAACCATGATTTGGCAATTGCCATAATCGTGCTCGAAAAACGTTCTGCACTCGCCTCTTAGATGTATTTTGGCAACTCGGATTTAACATGTTTTTGCGGCAGTTGTTGGAACGTTAGCGAGTCAATACTGTCCGCAAGCTGGCCTTGGTTAAGCCTCAATCATGACAACTGCCGCATCCATCAGTGCACCGTCTTCCGTAACATCCGGACTTGATGTCCGCACGGTTTCGACGGTCACCGCCACCGCGCTCGCCGTCGCCGATATGATCGGCATCGGTGTCTTTACCAGTCTCGGATTTCAGGTCGCGACCATTCCGTCAGCCTTTTCGGTGCTGATGCTCTGGGTCGTCGGCGGAATTGCTGCGCTCTGCGGTGCGCTGGCTTATGCCGAATTGGCGGCCGCATTTCCGCGTTCGGGTGGGGAATACAATTTCCTATCGCGCATTTATCATCCCGCCGTCGGGTTTCTGGCGGGCTGGATTTCGGCGACGCTCGGTTTTTCGGCGCCTATCGCGCTCGCCGCGATGGCTTTCGGCGTGTATTTCGAGGGGATCATTCCCAGTGCACCCCCGCTCCTTCTGGGGCTTGCTGTCGTTTGGGCGGTGACGCTCATCCATTTGAGCGGCATCAAGCATTCGAGCAAATTCCAAAATATCTCGACGATCATCAAAGGGACGCTGATCATCGCGTTGATCGTCGCAGGACTTGCCTATGGCGTGCCGCAGCCGATCTCGTTTGCGCCCTCAGCGGCGGACTTCAATTACATCGCCAGCGCGCCATTCGCCGTTAGCCTTGTATTCGTGATGTACGCCTACTCGGGCTGGAATGCCGCGACCTATATCGCAGGCGAAATTCGCGAGCCTGCCGTCAGCCTGCCACGCTCGATCATTGCCGCGACCGTCATCGTCATCAGCTGCTACGTCGCGCTTAATGCCGTCTTTCTGTACACCACGCCGATCTCAGCGATGGCGGGCCAGATCGACGTTGCGATGATCGCGGGCAAGCACATCTTCGGTCAGCTCGGCGGAATGATCGTCGGCGCGCTCATTTGTATCGGGCTCATTTCCTCGATCAGCGCCATGGTCTGGATCGGGCCACGCGTCACGATGGCGATGGGCAAGGATCACGCGCTATTCCGCGCCTTGGCTCTCACCAGCAAGAACGGCGTTCCGACGTATGCAATCCTGCTACAGCTCGCGATCGTCAGCGTGCTTTTGATGACGCAGAGTTTCGAAGCTGTGCTTGATACGATTCAATTCAGCCTGACGCTCTGCTCGTTCCTCGCCGTGATTGGCGTCATCATCCTGCGCTGGAAAGAACCCAATCTACCGCGGCCATATAAGACGTGGGGTTACCCTCTCACGCCGTTTATCTTTCTCGGCGTAACTGCCTTCATGATGTATCACCTCATCGTAGAGCGTCCTCTGCAGTCTCTGGCTGGTCTCGTCATTATGATGACGGGTTTAGCCGTGTATGCTTATGCGCAGCGGCGCCCGATGCTCGGTCAGGATCTCGATAGGACCCAACATGGCTAGAATGCGCGTGACCGCAGCGATCGCCTTCGCGGCGCTCGCGGTTTCGATTTTGTCGATTCCCGCACGTGCCGAACCTCGCGCAAGCCTGGACGACACCGCCAAGTTCATCGCGGGCATGCAGCCGTCCGACGGTTCGCCGCTCAAGACCTACACGAACGATGGCTTTTGGAAGCAGTACGCGGCGGGCTTCAACCAAGCTTGGGACGGTCTGGAAAAACGTCAACTGAGCAAAATCCGGATGCTCGTGTCGCGCGATTTCAAAAATCCGCAGCCGACGCTGTTCTATTTCTTCAGCGGCGCCGACTATCTCTACGCAGACGCTTTCTTTCCGTCGGCCAAGACTTACGTGATGGCAGGGTTGGAGCCGCCGGGACAAATTCCGGACCTGCGGAAATATTCGCGTGGCGAGATGGCTGGCGCGCTTCGTGAGCTTCGTGCGTCGCTTTCTTCATTGCTGAGCTACAGCTTCTTCCGCACGCGCTCCATGCGGATCGACTTTGGCAGCGCCAAGCTCAACGGCACGACGCCCGTGCTGATGACGTTCCTCGCCCGCTCCGGCAAAACGATCTACGACGCCGAGCTGTTTGATTTGGCGAGCGATGGGACGTTGCACTCCGTTGATGAGAAGATTGCGAAACCTACGGGCCGCGGCGTCAAGATCACCTTCGGAGATGCCAGCGTCGGCGCCAAGCGCACGCTCTACTATTTCAGCACCGATCTTTCGGATGGCGGCTTGAAGTCGAGCGGCTTCCTGACGTTCTGCGACACGCTCGGCAAGGGTGACAGCTTCGTCAAGAGCGCGTCCTATCTCATGCACGAGGACAACTTCTCCACCGTACGCACATACTTGCTGGAGCATAGCGTGTCGCTGCTGGAAGACGATTCCGGCATTCCAATCCGTTATTTCGCCAAGGGCTGGCAGCTTCACCCCTATGGGCGGTACGCGGGGCCGATCAGCCTCTTCGCCGGAAAGTATCAGGCGCGTCTGAATGAGGTTTTCGCGAAGGACAAGACAACTCCGATCGACTTCAGCCTTGGGTATCGTTGGCGGCCGGCGGAGTCGAATGTCCTGCTCGCCGTCAAGGACGAGACTGCGGTTGCGTTCAATGAGACGACACCGCCGGTCGTCAAGACTAGCGCGTCGGGGAATTCGAAGTGGAAGGCGGAAACGGCGGCCGACAGGCCTGCGAAGCGCCGCTATCGGTACCGGAAGCAGAAGTCGGTCGACAACTCCTTCTTTCCGATGCTCTTCGGGCCGTAAACGCGGCTGCATCCATAAGCCCAGCGAGCTGAAACCGCGGCTGATCTCGTTTAGCCGCGCAGGAACGCGTCGAGCGTCGTATGCGGGAACATTTCGACGGCGAGCGTTTCGGGAAGGCATTCGGCAGCAACGACGCCGACATGCTCCGCATCAATCGTGAGATCTCGAACCGCCACGCGCCGCGCGGTGTCCGTTTCCTTCACCTCTTCGCCGCCGACGACTCCTTCCTGCGTCAGCAAACGGCCGATGCCGATGCCCAACGCCTTAGCTGCAGCTTCGAGCCGGACCCATGCAGCAATAACATCCGCATCGTTGTTATCCGCTGAAAGCGACGGCTGAGCTGCGAGACGTCCGGCGGCCGCGACGATGCGGTGACGGCGATCGGGCGACATCTTTAGCGGCCGGGCGCGTCTTTCCAGATCGACTCCGAGGGGCAGGCTTGTCGACACCGCGATAAGCGCGGCGCTGCCGGTGTGAGAGATGCTGAAGTGCGCCACTCTTCCAGGTAGAACCGGTCGGCCGCCCGGCTCGATTTCAAACGGAATTTGCCGCAGCCCAGGGCCGACGATGCGCTCGAGCGCGATACGCGTTGCGATGCGCGATGCACGCCAAAGACGACGTGCCTCGATATTCTTCATCGCTTCCGCGCGCTCGACATCGGCGGCCGACAACCGGGGCGTCCGTTCCTCCTCGACTTCGAGGCCAGCAGCCGCGCTGTCGAGATCGACGAAGAATATCCGGATATCGGGGGGTGCTTCGCGCATCCCGGAGATCGGAGCGAGGTTGGCAGGAGATTTAGGTTCGCCCTGCACGCGATTTCTTCACATCGTCGGGTGCGGCGACCGGATTGATAGGCTGGCCGCGAAGAATAGCGCAGGCGATTTCAAGCTCGCGGATTGCGCTTTGGATCTGGCTTTTCGTAATGGCAGCAAAATCAACCGGCGCTTTCGCCGGCGGCTCGATCGCCACGACGGACGGCGCAGGCTTCGCGATCGGCTTGCGGCCGCGCTTGCGACCTGTCGCAGCGGTCGTAGGTGCTGGCTGAGGTGCCGCGACTCGATGGGCTGCGGCCTTTACCTGATCGACGCCATGCTCGCGCAGAATTTTCTGCACGCCACGAATTGTATAGCCTTCCGCATGGAGTAGCGCACGGATGCCGCGCAGCAGCTCCATATCCTCCGGCCGGTAATAACGACGACCGCCGCCACGCTTCATCGGGCGAATCTGGGGAAAGCGTCCTTCCCAGAAGCGCAGCACGTGCTTTGGTATCTGGAGCTCGTCGGCCACTTCTCCGATCGTGCGAAATGCTTCCGCCGACTTGTTCATGGCTCGCCCCCTCGCGTTCCCAACAACCCCTTGCAATTGAACGCTTAGTTTCGCGCACTTGCAACAGCGGTGTTAGCGACTCGCGTGGCCTTTGTTGATCCTATCCTTCATAATGTTGGACGGACGGAACACGAGCACACGGCGCGGCGTAATCGGTACTTCCTCGCCCGTCTTGGGATTGCGGCCGACACGCTCGCCTTTCTGACGAATGCCGAACGAGCCGAACGACGACAGTTTTACTGCGTCGCCACCCGCCAAGCTGCCGGAAATTTCCTCGAGCACCCGCTCGACGAGATCCTGGCTCTCGTTGCGCGGCAAACCGACTTTTTCCACGACGGCTTCCGCGAGATCAGCCCGCGTCAATGTCTTGCCCACCATCCCAATTCCTCCCAGCCGAACATCACTTTGAAAATGATCTCGAAACATCATTTCGGCCGGGGATGGTAGCGGCGGTTCGCCGCGGGGTCAACTGGGTACGCTGCAACAAGCGTCTGATAAAGAACGATATTCTACGCTGCAGCGCACCAAAACGGGCCCTACCAGCGGGCCAGGACGGCGCCCCAGGTAAATCCTCCGCCCATCGCTTCCATTAGGATCAGGCTGCCTTCCTTGATGCGATGAGCCTCGAAAGCGTCGTTCAGAGCGAGCGGAATGGAGGCTGCCGATGTATTGCCGTGCTTATCGAGCGTCATGACGATTTTTTCGGGCGCGACGTTCAGCTTTTTGGCGATGCCATCCAGGATGCGCTTGTTCGCCTGATGCGGGATGAAGAGATCAATTTCATCGGGCGTATAGCCGGTTTGAACGAGCGTCTCCTCGATGACGCCCGAGATCTTCTGAACGGCGTGGCGGAAAACCTCGCGGCCGTTCATGCGTAGATGACCGACGGTCTTGGTCGAGCCGGGGCCGCCATCGACATACAGCAGTTCTTCGAAACGGCCATCGGAGCGAATGAGCGTCGAGATGATGCCGCGGTCGTCGCGCATGCCACGCTGCGGCTGCGCTTCGAGCACGACCGCACCGGCGCCATCGCCGAATAGAACGCAGGTGGAGCGATCGGACCAATCGAGGATACGCGAGAACGTCTCGGCGCCGATGACGAGAGCGCGCTTGGATTGTCCGGCTTTCAGGAAATTGTCGGCGATGGTAAGCGCGTAGACAAAGCCGGAGCAGACGGCCTGCACATCGAATGCGGCGCCCTTGGTGACGCCGAGCATCGTCTGGATTTTCACCGCCGTGGCGGGGAACGTGCGGTCGGGAGTCGACGTCGCGCAGACGATGAGATCAATTTCGACAGGGTCGATCCCTGCACGGATCAACGCCTGCTTCGCAGCAGCCGCCCCGAGTTCGGATGTCAGCTCTTTTTCGTCGGCGATGTGACGTTCGACAATTCCAGAGCGCTCGCGGATCCACGCGTCGCTTGTATCGACGATTTTCGCGAGATCATCATTCGTCACTACGCGCTTAGGAAGGTGTGCGCCGACGCCGCGAATGACAGAGCGGAGAATTGCCAAATCTATGCCTTTCCGAGCAAACTTCCGGTCGTGTCGCGGGGCGCAGGAGCCGCGCTGCTGACAACCGCAGCCGAAAGCCTATGGTGAAAACCGTCAATGTCGGCCGTGAGGCGCGCGATCAGGCCGGAATCGGCCATCTCGTACGCAAGATCGACGGCGCTCGCAAATCCAAAGGCATCGGTGCCGCCGTGGCTCTTCACCGCAATACCGTTCAAGCCCAGGAACGTGCCGCCATTGACGCGGCGAGGGTCCATTTTTTCTTTCAGGACGCGGAAGCCGCCTTGCGCCAAGAAGGCGCCGATCTTGCTGACGATAGAACTCATCATCGCAGATCGGATATAGGTGCTGATCTGCTTGGCAGTTCCCTCAGCCGTCTTCAGCGCAATATTGCCGGCGAAGCCCTCGACAACGACAACGTCAACGGCGCCCTGCCCGATCTGATCGCCTTCGACGAAGCCCTTGTATTCGAGCGGCAGAACATCGACCGACTTCAAAAGCGCGTTCGCGGACTTGACGTCCTCGTTGCCCTTCATCTCTTCGGTGCCGACGTTCAGCAGGCCGACAGACGGCCGCTCGATGTGAAAGACGGCGCGCGCCATCGCGGCGCCCATCAAGGAAAAGTCCGCGAGCTGACTGGCCGTCGCGCCGATGTTGGCGCCGACGTCGAGCACGATGCATTCGGATTTCACTGTGGGCCACAGGGCCGCGATCGCCGGACGCTCGATGCCTGCGATTGGGCGCAGCACCAGCTTCGCAATCGCCATCAGCGCGCCGGTGTTGCCCGCCGACACGGCAGCGTCTGCCTCACCGGCTTTCACGGCTTCGAGCGGCAGCCACATGCTGGAGCCCTTGCCGCGCCTCAGCGCCTGACTCGGCTTTTCATCCATCGAGATGACGAGATCGGTGTGGACGACACGGCTCTTTGCGCGCAACGCCGGATGCTGCGCAAGCGCTGCGTCGATGCGCGGCTGCTGGCCATAAAGGATAAAGCTCAATGCGGGCTGGCGCTCAAGTGAGAGCGCGGCGCCAGGGACCACGACCTCAGGACCGTGATCACCGCCCATGGCATCGAGTGCGATCGTCTTTGGGCTTGCCATTCTTTGTCGATTGCCGCGAACGCCGCGTTCGGCGCACCTGCACCAGACTCAGCTTTACGGCCCTATCAGTCCCCGAAATTCGGCGAGACCATATCCTTTTGGAGCCCGCCCACAAGGCGAAATCGCACCTCGTGACAGAACCACTCACATCTGAGTACTTTACCTTGACTTTTCATTCGCATATAGCGCCATGAGGCCGTTTTACGGCTTCGTAAGCTTGGCCTGACCGGGTGCGGACCGGGGCTACCAAACGCGCGGTTCAGCGCTTATCCTTAAGCTTCGATAAGGCGGCGAACGGGTTGCTGGGGCTTTCCTGACCCGATTTCGGATCTTCCCATGAGAATTCCGCGCCTTCGCGCCGCGGATAGGGATCGAGGGATGCCGACAGCGTTTCGAAGACGATGCGCCCGACGGGAATCAACCCATGCTCCAGCAATTCGACATCGCTGCCGCTTAGAACGCTGGAATCCTCGTCACTTTCCTCGGACTTGAGGTCGGGCCAGAACTCGACGTCAAACGCCGCTTCGACCTTGCCGGCGACGGGTTCGAGCGAGACGACACACGCCTGTTCTACGCGCGCAGAGAGTGTCCCCGAAAGGCGGTACGCGCCGCCTGCAATCGAGACGATGCGATAACGCGACGACAGGCTCGCAACACCGAGGATGTCGAGGCCCTTCGCAACGTCCTGCAATTCATCAGCCGTCGCCTCTCGCGTGCGGTTCAAACCACCCGCTGGAATTTCGGTGGTTTTTTCGGTCCAATCCAAAGTGTCCGTCACGTCTCAGTCTTTCCGATCATTGAGTGCTGGCCGATCATTGAAGCGCTCGCGTCCAAGAGTTGCGCAGCTGCACCGCTTTGCACCCAGACGTCAAACGGCACCACGGCTAGCGCCGATGACGCAGCGCGAACATAGTTTGCCAGCGCGCGCTCTGCATCCTGCCGTTTTGCGGCGCCGGGCAATGCATAATGCTCAAGGTTGGCGGCCAAGCGGCCATCTTCCACGTCGGCGACGCCGCTCTGGTAAATCGTGGCGCGTTCATAAAATGCCGCGGCGGCGCGCTTAACCTTCTTTGGCACCGCAAGATCGCCGATACCCATTTCGCGCATGCAATCGTCCATGTCTTCGACGAAAATTTCGATCATGCGCTGGCTGAGGCCCGCGGCATCGGGCACGGTGCCGCGCAATCCCTCCAGGGCGAGATAAAGGTGCAGTGCGACCAGTTCGAACCGACCTTCAGGTGTGTCCGGAACGCCAATCGCACCATAAAAGTCCGGCTGTCTCGCAGCGGTCACGACGCTGCCATAAAGCTCTTTTGCTCTGCGCCCGGTTTCCGTCCGCTTGTTCAGCCATCGCAACATGTTGGGGGCAACTGTTAATAAGCTAGAGGGTTGCGGCGTGACCCAGTGAATTCTGGGGAACATGCCGTGCGGCCACGGGGGCGCGCAGTTGCTGCCTTTCGGCACTCAATCTAAACACGCGTGGCCGAAAGGGCGAGGTGATTCCCGCTAATGAAAGTACAAATGCAACAGAACGGGACCAGGCGCCAGTATCGAGCAGGAGCGCTTCTGCTGAGCCTGCTGGCTTCAGCAGCTGTTCTTTCAGGCTGCGGCGCGCCGACGATCACCAAGCACGGCATTGAATTTCGGCCGACAGATCTGCAGGCCATCCAGTCCGGCATGAGCAAGGACCAAGTGCGGAGCGCGCTCGGAACGCCAAGCACAACGGCGGTCCTGGGTGATGGCAGCGCGTTCTATTATATTTCCAGTACCGACTCTGAAAAGTCGTTCTTCTTGCCGACGGAAGAGAACCGGCAGGTAGTTGCAGTCTATTTCAACCAGGGCGCGACCGTCGACCACATCGCGAACTATGGTTTGAAAGATGGCAAGGTCTTCGACTTCATCAGCCGGACGACACCGGCGCCGGGCGGCAAGGACGAAGGCATTCTGAAAGGACTCTTCCGCAATCTCGGCAAGCAACAGCTCTTCGGCGGCGGCTGACGTTTACTTCGCTCCGTGCCGGGGGCTCGTTTCGCGCGGCAGCACCTGCTATATCGCGATGGGTGCCGCCGGGTCGCGCTTGAAAAAACGTGAGCCGGCAGCAAATGAAACGGATGGCCGGCGCGCAGGCCAAACGTCGGCCAACGCAACAAATCCAGGTATTCCATGACCGAAAAAATCCAAGCGGGCTTCATGGCCTTTCTCGTGGACGGCAAAGACGGTATCGGCGCGATCCGCGAAGTGACACCGACCTCACTCGTGCTTTATGTCGAGAACGCCGGTGAATTCGTCGTGCCGCTATCGGCGGTGAAAGACGTGCACTCGCAAAAGGTGCTCTTGAAGCCTGAGCTTCTCGACAAGCGCATTTTGGCCGCGATCGGTCATGTCCACGACAGCGAAGATCCCAAGCTCGTCGGATAAACATCTGTACAGTGTGCTGAACGCAAAAAGGCCCCGCGAACGACCGCGGGGCCTTTTCTGTCTGTAGGTCCGTCTGTGATCGTCACGCCATGTGTGCGAGCACGGCAAGCAGCAGCAGCGCAACGATGTTCGTGATCTTGATCGCCGGGTTCACAGCGGGACCGGCCGTGTCCTTGTAAGGATCGCCGACGGTGTCGCCGGTAACGGACGCCTTATGGGCCTCCGAACCCTTCATATGCTTGACGCCGTCCTTATCGACAAAGCCGTCTTCGAAGCTCTTCTTGGCGTTGTCCCATGCGCCGCCGCCCGATGTCATCGAGATTGCGACGAAGATGCCCGTGACGATCACACCGAGCAGCATCGCGCCGACCGCGGAGAAGGCAGCACCCTTGCCTGCGATGGCATTGACGACGAAGAACAGCACGATCGGCGACAGCACCGGCAGCAACGACGGCACGATCATTTCCTTGATCGCGGCACGCGTCAGCAGATCGACCGCTCGCGCATAGTCGGGCTTCGACGTACCTTTCATGATGCCTGGATCGGCCTTGAACTGGCGGCGCACCTCTTCGACGATCGATCCCGCTGCGCGGCCGACGGCCGTCATGGCGAGACCGCCGAACAGATACGGAATGAGGCCGCCGAGAAGCAGACCGGCAACGACGTAGGGATTTTCAAGGCCGAAGTTGACTTCGACGCCCTTGAAGAACTGATAGCCCGTGGCGCCTGCCTTGTTCGCTTCATCAATGAAGTGATGCAGATCGTAGTTATAGGCCGCGAAGAGCACGAGGGCGCCGAGACCAGCCGAACCGATGGCATAACCCTTGGTGACGGCTTTTGTGGTGTTGCCGACCGCGTCGAGCGCATCGGTCGAGCGACGGACTTCCTTCGGCAATCCGGCCATTTCAGCGATGCCGCCCGCGTTGTCCGTCACCGGGCCGAAGGCGTCGAGCGCGACGATCATGCCCGCGAGACCGAGCATCGTCGTCGTGGCGATGGCGGTGCCGAACAGGCCGCCGAGCTGGTAGGTAGCAATGATCGCGGCGACGATCGCAAGCGTAGGCAGGGCGCAGGCTTCAAGCGAAACCGCCAGCCCCTGGATGACGTTCGTGCCGTGGCCCGTCACCGACGCCTGGCTGATCGAGCGCACCGGGCGATAGCCGATGCCGGTATAATATTCGGTAATCCAGACGATCAGGCCTGTCAGCACCAGTCCGACGATACCGCACAGGAACAAGTTGCCGCCGGTGATGGTCTGGCCAGCTGCGGTGCCGACTTCTCCGAAACCGCCGAGAACGTATTGTGTGGCAACGTAAAGACCGAGGATCGACAGCACCGCGGAAGCGATGACGCCGCGATAGAGTGCGCCCATGATCGAGCCGTTGCTGCCGAGCTTTACGAAATACGTACCGACGATCGACGTGACGATGCAGGCGGCGCAGATCGCGAGCGGATACGTGATGAGCGCCGCAAGGTTCGGCTGGCCTGCGAAGAAGATCGCGGCGAGCACCATCGTTGCGACGACCGTCACGGCGTAGGTTTCGAACAGGTCGGCCGCCATACCGGCGCAGTCGCCGACGTTGTCGCCGACGTTATCGGCGATCGTTGCAGGGTTGCGCGGATCGTCTTCGGGAATGCCGGCTTCGACCTTGCCGACAAGATCGCCGCCGACGTCAGCGCCCTTCGTGAAGATACCGCCGCCGAGACGCGCGAAGATCGAGATGAGAGACGCACCGAAGCCGAGCGACACCAGCGCATCGACAACCTCACGGCTGCCCGCTTCCTTGCCGAGGCCGACTGTCAGCACCGTGTAGTAGACGGCGACGCCGAGCAGCGCCAAGCCCGCAACCAAAAGGCCGGTGATGGCACCGGCCTTGAAAGCGATGTCGAGGCCCTTGCCCAGCGAGATCGTCGCCGCCTGGGCTGTGCGGACATTGGCGCGAACGGAAACGTTCATGCCGATGAATCCGGCGGCGCCGGAAAGAACTGCACCAATCAGAAAGCCTACGGCCTGGAGAGGTCCGAGCAGCAGCCACGCGAGAATGAAGATGACGACGCCGACGATCGCGATCGTGCGATATTGCCGGCTGAGATAGGCCTGCGCGCCTTCACGAACGGCGGCTGCGATCTCCTGCATACGGGCGGTGCCCTGGTCGGCACTTAACACCGCATTCGCAGTGATGACAGCGTAGAGGATCGACAACGCCCCGCAGGCGATGATCGCCCAAAGTATGTTGGTCATGAGTGGTCCCTTTTGGCACGCTTCCTATGAGGCCCGTTTTGATCGGGCCCCTATCGCCGGTGCTTCCAGGTGCTGCCGAAACAGCTTTTCCGCCCCGACTCTTTATTCTGTGATTGTTGCAGTATCGGTTTTGGTCGGCGGACCATGCCAAAAGTGTCGCAGGGTTGCAACTCGTGCGAGGCGTACTCCCGTCCCAAAAAGAAGCGGCCCGGACGGGAGACCCGCGCGAGCCGCATTCGAACGTTCGCCTGTTCAGGCGCTAGCAGCAGACGCTAACGAATCAGCGGCGCCAATGACCACGGTGGCCCCAGCCGCCGCGCCATCCGCGATGGCCCCAGCGCCCGCCGCGCCAGTAGCCTCGATGACCCCAGTAGTAGCCGCCACGCCAATGGCGATAGCGCCAGCCGGGCCCATACCAGCGGCGATAGCCATAATACGGGCCGCCGTAATAGCCGCCGTAATAATAGCTCGGGTAGTAGCCACCGTAATAATAGGGCCAGCCGTATCCGTAGTAGCCGGGTCCCCACCAGCGACGACGCCAGCCCCAGCCGCCGCGCCAACCCCAGCCTCGGCGCCAGCCGCGATGCCACCCCCAGCCACGATGGCCCCAACCGCCACGACGCCAGCCCGTCTTGGTGACAACGCTTGAGGCCTTGTCGACATGCATGGCCGTCAAGCCGGCTGCAGCGTTGGCAGAAGCCGGAAGTGTTCCCGCAAAAAAGAGTCCGGCGAGAACGGATAAACTCATGACAAGTTTTCGCATTGGTCTCTCCATAAGGGACAGTCGCCCTCGGACGGCTATGGGATCGACCCAGGGCCGGCGAACTTCAAACGCTCGTGAGTTCGCGCACGTTTCACGAACCTCACAGACACATCGCAATTGTCTAGACCTGAGGAGGATTAAGTTCCGTTTGTTGTGAACAGCCGATGAATGTCTGATCGCATTTTCGTTGTGCGTCGCACGGTCTTTCTGCGCCTGCTGTCAGCCAGCGCGAGCCGTGATAGTTAAGCTCGATATTCGCTTTAGCGACCGGAGGCGGGGCGTGACGATCGAAAACAGTCTGCGAAGTGCCGAGGGACAGCAGCTCATCTCAAATGTTGCCTCAGCTTTCGGTATCGACAAACAAAAGGCGGCCGAGGCTGTACAGCTGCTTACCGATGAGCTCAGCGCTCGGATCCAGCGCGCCATGCTGTCCCGCGGGGGGGTAGCCGATGTCGTCTCGCTGGTGACGGCTCCAGCAGCGCAGCGGGCGCTTACGCGTCCTGATGCGCTTGCCACCTCGGGCGTCGCAGCGGACGGCGATGACATCCTCGACGTGCTTATCGGCAGCAAACATGTGAGCCGGGGCATCGCCCAGCGCACGGCGCGGATGACTGGGCTCGATCCGATAACGGTCCAGAAGTTGCTGCCAGTGGTCGCCAATTTGATGGTCGGCGAATTGCAGCGGCAATCGGGTCCGGCGATCGCCAAGGTCGCGGGAAGTCTTCCGGGACTTGGCGGTGCCGGCGGCAGCCCCTTGCCGCTACCCGGAGATATTTTCCCGCCTAGGGGGGCGAGTTCCAATTCCTCGTCTGACGATCTGCCAAGCGGACCGACATCCGGCGCGTCACGCGGGCCGATCGATGCCGGCAATCCGCTGCCGGTACCTGGCGACACGATACCCGGCGTCGGACGTCGCAATCGCTACCCCCAACCGGGTAAGGACGATAATCCGTATAGCCGATTGCCCGATATCGTCCGGCGCGGGGGCGAGCGCGTGCCGGGCCCGGACGGCGGCTCGCTGGAGACCGTCATCCGGTCGATCCTGGGCAATCTGCTCGGCTCAAACAGCGGCGTCGTCGGGACGATGATCAAGCTGTTTCTTGTTCGCTGGATCGTCTCGCTGGTCCGCCGGTTTTTGGCGGGCGCACCCAGTCGGCGCTAACGCAGGGAGCGACCCCATACATGCAAAGGGCCGCCCTGAAGGCCGGCCCTTTGATAGATTCGCGAAATGCAGAAGTGTTAGCGGCCCTTGCGGCACGGGCGAGCGTTGACATCGCAGCCCCAGCTCGACCCTTCACCTGAGCATTGTACGGTCTTGCTCGATGCCAACCCCCAATGCGCCCAGTCGGAACCGTATTCGAAATCGGTGAAATCGGCCCACGACTTGATCGCGGAAGCGATTGCCGCCTTTTTCGTGGCCCTGCCCGAGCTTGAACCGTAGTGGTAGTGATCAACGAAGCATGTCTTGTTGCCACGTTCGCGCTGCTGCGCGTGAATTGCGGCTAATCCCGTCTCATCCGCGAGCGCAGGAACTGCGCAGGCCACAACTGCAGCGGCGGCGAGCGCCGACTTCACCCATCCGAACCGATTCATCTGTTCCCGTCTCCGAAGACTAATGGAGGGCTAGTTCCCCCATTCCGGCTATTTCGCAGATTCAACAGCCGTTCAGAAAGCTTTGTCGAAGGGAGAGAAAAGAAATTGGAGGAGAGAGGCAATCCGGGCACAGCTTTCTTGTCCTAACTCGCCAACGCGTTTCGCAATTTGGACAAGCTCTAATTCTGCGCCCGAGTTTGGGTGTCTTTTACTTCACGGCGACGACCGAGATTTCAACGAGCATGCGCGGGTCGATGACCTTGGCCTCGACGCAAGCGCGCGCCGGAGCGCCTTCGCCGCCGAGCCATGCGCTCCAGGCCTTGTTCATGCCGTCGCGGCTACGGATGTCGCTGAGCCAGACAGTCGCCTGCACGATCTTTGCCTTGCCGGTACTGGCAAGCGCCAGCAGGCGGTCAATTTCGGCCAGAACTTCGGCGGTTTGGCCTTCGACGTCCTTGGACAGGTCGGTCGGGATGACGCCAGCGGTAAAGACAAAGCCGTTGGCCTCCGTGACCTTCGAATAGACGGGGGAGGTTTCGTAGCGGGTAACGGTCACTTGAGGTCTCCTGTATGCGGATGGATTGCCGGCGCCTCATAGCAGGCGCCCGCTCCGGCCAGAAGCCTCAAAGCAGCGGTGGGTCTTCGTGCCGCTCGCCGTCGATGACGAGACCTTTGAGCGCCGCTGTGCCGTCGGTGCCGACTGAGACGATTGCCTCGATTTTGTGGTCTCGGACCTTCTTTTCCAGATCGATGCCCGTACCTTCGGGCACGAAGTACTGCTCGATCCCGTAACGGACGCTGGCGTTGGTCTCGGCGGGGTTTTGCGTCGTCCAGGCCGATTGCACCGTGCCCTTGAGCACCACGTCTCCCGCCGTCACTTTCGAGGGATAGACGCTGCCGACGTGGGTTACGAGCCATCCGCCCTCCGGCTTTGGCGACAGCGTCACGAAGGCGTCGCCACCCGTAACGAAGCCCGCAAACTCGGGATCGCTTTCGGTGCTTGACGTCTTGATCCGGCTGATTTCGTAGCCGAGCGTCACGTAATCGCCGCGGAAGATATCGCGGGGGTCGAGCGGCTGAACCGCCAAGGTCACCTCGCGGCCCGACTTCAAAAGCCGGTCGCGCTCGTAGATCATGTTAAAGAGCGCCGCCGATTGAAGAAGCGCGACGCCGCCGAGCAGCGGCCACATCCATTTGCCGGTGGCGATCATGCGGGCAGGCCTCCAGTCGTGCTTCTGCGGGCCAAGCGGAGTGCTGCATACGCAAGCGCCGCGACGATCAGGGCCGCAATCAAGAAGAAGAGCGAGGTGCCGAGGATTGAGCCCACTGTCTGGCCGTAGAGCGCCAGAATTTCAATTGAGAACGCGATGTATCCGAGCCAAAGCGCACCGCGATTGCCCGTCGATAGCGCATGCGAAATGGCGGCGATCAGCAGCACGAGCGTGATGATCGCGAGCACGATAAGCCGCCCGACCGATGGACTTTCAAAAAATTGCAGTGCGAACAGCCCGGCGAAGGTGATGGCAATCGCATAGACAAATAAGGGCGCTACGATGTGTCCGAGATCGGGCCTGCTTTTTTCGAGGCCGACGAAACCTAGCGCTGCCAGCACGCCGACGATGGCGACGAGATCGTGCGAATGCCCGTGTCCCATCAGGTAGCCGAGCGACACGATGAAGACCGTCAGCGTCAGAGCAGACAGATGCAGCCCCGGCCACCAGCGCTGCC
This sequence comes from Hyphomicrobium sp. MC1, assembly GCF_000253295.1. Taxonomy (NCBI): domain Bacteria; kingdom Pseudomonadati; phylum Pseudomonadota; class Alphaproteobacteria; order Hyphomicrobiales; family Hyphomicrobiaceae; genus Hyphomicrobium; species Hyphomicrobium sp. MC1. The sequence continues at coordinate 2,510,530 of NC_015717.1, forward strand.
AAACGAACGCCATCGTCACCAAGCCCCAGCCGATCAAAAATGGCCAGTGCACGTCGCCGCTTGCCGCGACATGCATCGACGACCAGACACAGACGAGGATCATCGTCAGGGCCAGCGCCGGATTGGAGCGCAGCGCGACGCCCGATACGAGCGTTCCGATCCACCACAGCAGAAGGCCGTCCAACGGGTCGCCGGCGATGTGGTACATCTGGCTGACAAGCATGATGCTGGCGCCAAACATACCCGCGGAAAACAGAACGGCCGCGTCTGCCAGGTAGGGTTGTCCGCGCCTGCTGAACCAACCGGCGAGGCCATAGCCCGCCCAGATCGACGACAGCAGCAGCGCGAGGCGCGCCAGGCGCGGAACGTCCTCCCAGTGAGCCGCCACGAACGACAGCGCCGCAAAGCCGAACAGGACGCTCGCCAGAATTCCAAGCGCCGACGCCAGATTGAAGGCGTGCGCACCGTTCTCGACATCCGCAGCGATCGCCGCGCGCCCTTCGGTGCTCAGCCAGCCGTTCGACTGCCAACGATCAAGATCGCGGAGAAGGCGTCTTTTGTAAGGGGACCACATTTCGTCTCTTCACCGGAGCGACATACGTTTTAGCTATGAGATTGAAGAGCACGCCGACAATCCGTTGACCAGAGTGCGGCAGTCTCGTGGTTGCCGGTCGTTGCGTGACGCTCGCTGCAATTATCCGCAATTTCGCTCTTATTTTCAAATTTGTCACAGGATGGGGAGTTGTGCAGGCCTTGACGGGGCCACGCTTCTCGACCACTCTAGTTGCAAATGATTGTCATTTGCGACAACAGCAGGATGGATCGTGGACGCCCGCACACAACCGTCATCGACAGTATCTGAACGTCCCAATCAGGGAACATGGCGCAGTCCGGCTAAAGATCCATCCTTATCGGATGTTTTTCGCACTGTCCGTGTCTCAGACCACAACACCAGCTGGCGGCGCCTCGCGGCGTTTTTTGGCCCCGGCTACATGGTCGCCGTCGGATACATGGATCCGGGCAATTGGGCGACTTCGATCGCGGGCGGCTCGAAATTCGGCTATGCCCTGCTTTTCGTTGCGCTGCTTTCGAACATCATGGCGATTGTTTTGCAGTCGCTGTGCGCACGCCTTGCAATAGGCTCGGGGCGTGATCTCGCGCAGGCCTGCCGCGATGGCTATCCGCAGTGGGCGGCCTATCCGCTATGGCTGTTTGCCGAGATCGCCATTATCGCAACCGACGTAGCGGAAGTCATTGGTACGGCCATCGGCCTCAACCTGCTGTTCGGCATACCGCTCGAAATCGGCGTGCTGCTGACGGCGCTCGACGTTTTCGTCGTACTGTTGTTGCAGCGGCTCGGCTTTCGCTATCTCGAAGCCTTCATCATCACGATGCTGGGCGTTATCGCCATCTGCTTTGCGGTGCAGATCGCCATGGCCGATCCCGAATGGGGCGCCGTGATCCGCGGCTTTGCGCCGACGACGGAAATTTTGAAAAACCCCGAGATGCTCTATCTCGCGCTCGGCATCATCGGTGCAACGGTGATGCCGCATAATCTCTATCTGCATTCCGCGATCGTTCAGACGCGCGACTACGGCACGACGTCGGAGCAGAAGCATGAAGCCCTCAAGTTTGCGACGATCGACTCGACGCTGGCACTGTGTCTCGCGCTGCTCATCAATGCCTCGATCCTGATCCTTGCGGCCGCGGCGTTCTATACGGCCGGCAAGACGAACGTGGTCGAACTCAGCGAAGCGCAATCACTGCTGCATCCCCTGCTCGGCTCGGCCATCGCGCCGACGCTGTTTGGCATTGCGCTGCTCTGCTGCGGTTTGAATTCCACCGTCACGGCAACGCTTGCCGGACAGTCGGTAATGGAAGGTTTTCTGCACATCAGGCTGGCGCCCTGGGTGCGCCGGTTGATTACACGATCCGTTGCACTGCTTCCGGCCGCGGGCGTGACACTGCTCTATGGAGAAGCGGAGACGGGTAAACTGCTGATCCTGACACAGGTCGTCCTAAGCCTGCAGCTGCCGTTTGCCGTGATCCCGCTCGTGCAATTCACGGCGAGCCGCGGCAAGCTCGGCAACCTCGTTGCGCCGCGCTGGCTGACGGCCGTTGCCGTCGTGATTGCGGCCACCATCGTCATTCTTAACGCGAAGCTGGTTTACGACTATTTCGTGGGCTAATTGCGCGTGATTTGCCTTGCGCCGCGGCCACGCGTAAGAAGGCGCGTCGGGCTGACGATGCCGGGCTACCCTGCCCCCTCGGCCGACGAACCCATCCTCATTCCACGTCCGAAGGACCGCCGTGCAGACCGTTCGCTCATCTGTTGTTCACGTCATTGGCGCCGGGCTTGCCGGATCGGAGGCCGCCCATCAGATCGCAGCGACGGGCACGCCTGTCGTGCTGCACGAGATGCGGCCCGTGCGCTCGACCGAAGCCCATAAAACGGACGGCTTCGCCGAACTCGTCTGCTCGAACTCGTTCCGGTCGGACGACTGGGAAAACAATGCCGTCGGACTTTTACATGAAGAGCTCCGCCGCGCGGGCTCGCTCATCATGGCGGCAGCGGACATACACAAGCTGCCTGCCGGTGGCGCGCTGGCTGTCGATCGTGATGCATTTTCCGCGGAAGTCACGGCAAGGCTTTCGGCCAATCCGCTCGTCACCATCGAACGCGGTGAGATCGAAGGGTTGCCGCCTGATGATTGGGAAAACGTCGTCATCGCCACGGGTCCGCTGACGTCGCCGTCACTCAGCGCAGCACTCGGCAAGCTGACCGGAGAAGACTCGCTCGCCTTCTTCGATGCCATCGCGCCGGTCATTCATCGCGATTCCATCGACACGTCGATTGCGTGGTTCCAGTCACGCTACGACAAGGCGGGACCGGCGGGCACGGGCGCCGACTATCTCAACTGTCCGATGTCGAAGGACGAGTACAATGCCTTCGTCGATGCCCTGCTGGCGGGCGAAAAAACGGTCTTTAAAGAGTGGGAGGCTTCGACCCCCTACTTCGACGGCTGCCTGCCCGTCGAAGTGATGGCCGAGCGCGGACGCGATACGCTGCGCTATGGGCCGATGAAGCCGGTCGGGCTCGATGATCCGCGTACGGGGCGTTGGCCGTATGCCGTCGTACAGCTTCGGCAAGACAATGCGCTCGGCACGCTGTGGAATATGGTCGGCTTCCAGACCAAGCTGAAGCACGCCGAACAGGTGCGCATCTTCCGGATGATCCCCGGACTGGAGAATGCCGAGTTTGCACGGCTCGGCGGGCTGCATCGCAATACGTATCTCAATTCGCCGAAGCTGCTCGACCGCTCACTGCGTCTCAAGGCGATGCAGCGGCTGCGTTTTGCGGGACAGGTTACGGGCGTCGAAGGTTATATCGAGAGCGCTGCCATCGGCTTGCTCGCTGGGCGGTTCGCGGCAGCCGATGCAGTCGGCGTCGCCGCTGCTGCGCCGCCTCCGACGACGGCGCTTGGGGCGCTGCTCGATCACATCACGGGCGGCCATCTTAGCGTTGATGACGGCGAGCGTGGCGCGGCGCGATCATTCCAGCCGATGAACATCAACTACGGCCTGCTGCCGGATCTCGACGCCAATCCGACACACGATAAGAGCGGACAGAAGCTCAAAGGTCCTGAGCGCGGACGCGAGAAGAAGCGGCTCATGTCGCGACGGGCGCTAGCCGATCTCGCTCTGTGGCTCGGCGACGATGCGGCCGTGAAAAAGTCGGCGTAAATCCGTCTTCCTTATCGAGGCGACCCCCACCCTGCCCCCTCCCCGCAAGGGGGGAATTGGCGGCTACTATTGGCCTGCCGGCGCGAACGGCTTGGGCGCGAACTCATCATCGGCGGCGGGCGCTGACGGAGCGGGCGGCGCAAGCGGCTTGCTTTCGACAGCAGCCGGCGGCGATTGCGAGACAGCGGGAGCTTGGGCCGCGGCAGGCGCAGCAACAGGTGGCAGCGCACCGGCCGCGGGCGTCGCCGTCGTTGCGACAGGAGCGGGTGCATTCGGCGGCGCAGCCGTTGGTGCCGCCGGAGCCGGAATGGCGGAGCGTCGCAATTCGATGGCCTGGCCAGGCACTTCGGCGGGCGTCGCGGCGGCGGTGCTCGGTACGGTGATGCTTGGCGTGCCGATGCTCGGAGTGGTCGCGGGAGGCGGCTCGCTGCCCGGCGGCCCGGATGTCACGCCAATCGTTTCCATCGGTTTCGGCGTATCCTCGGGATCGGGTGCGCCGATGTCGTTGTCGTCGAACGGCGCGGGTGCAGCCGTGCCCGGCGGAATTGCACCAGTGACCGCGCCTCCGCTGCCAGCAGGACTTTTCGACAGGACCGATTTGACGTCCGGGATCTCGACGTTCGGCTCGGCGACAGGCGGTGCGGCGACTACTGGCGGCGGCACGGTATAGCCCGTTGCCGTCGCAGCGTCAGGACCGTCGCCGTATTTCGCGAGAATGGCCCTCGCCTTGTCCGCCACAGCGTCGGCGATGGCAGCCTGTCCTTCCGCAGTCGGATGGAAGGCGCCTGAATACGTCGATGCAAGGATCGCCTGGAACGGCGCGAACGGTTCGATCTTCAGATAGTTCGTCAGGAAGCCGGCGGCGGCGTGGAAGTTACCAGTCATGAAGGCATCGTTCGGTGTGCGGAACCAGCGCTGCCGGGCGGCATAGGGCCGATAGTCAGCCGGGTTGTAGGGCGTCCACATGCCATCTAGCTTGCGCGGAAGGCGCAGATCGTCGACTTCGCTCACGCCTTCGACGCTGAGGCCCGCGCAGATGCTGCGGCCAATGAATTCGCGGCGATGCGCTTCGACGTAGGTCCAGCCGAACTCTTGTGCGCTATCCCGCATCTGACGATTGAGCTTGTCGGCGAACCACATCGCGAGCTTCAACCTCGTCCGATCGAGCTGAAAATCAGGCACGACGTCCATGCCGGCATTGCCGCTGGCGCAGATCTGACTACCGTCGCCTTGCAGCGCGAGGCCCGGATATGCGACGAGCAAAATGCGATCGCTTTCCTCCCACGGCACGTAGAGCAGCGCGTGGATGGCGCGATTGAGCGCCTTATAGCGCGGTCCGAGGTTCTGAAGCGCGGTCGAGATTTCGGCGTCGCTATGAATTTCACCGAGCCAGCCGCCAAGCTCGCGCAGCAGGGACTCGTTCGAGAGCACCGTGTTCGCGAGAATGCGAGAGAAGCCGATGTCGTTGCCGCCTATGGAGAGCAATACGAGGTCGATCTTGCGGGCGGAATCCTGTGGACACTGATGCATGATCAGATCCTGCAGATCCGGCACCGCGCCGTTCTGGTCGTAGGCTTCGGTGAGCTTGACCAACTGGGTTTTGCTCTTTCCGCATTGCGCTTCGGCGACGGCTGAAAGCTGCGAATAGCGTGGCGGGTTGGGCACCCATTCGTTGCCCTTGTAACGCAAGAAAAGGCCGTCCGTGATCTCGGCGCCGGCACAAGAGACGCCGACGAAGGTGACGGCGCGATGCGGGTCTTCGATGGCGAGCTGAAGCGACGTGCGAAGCTGCTCGGAATAAAGCGAGCGGTGGCAGGCCTGATCGAGCCAGCGGGCATTTTCCTTGATGAAGGCGGCGTCGCCCAACTCTTTCCACGGCCCGATACGAGCAGGATAGCCCGTCAAGCTGGCGTACATGCCGAGCGTGCTGTAATCGGCCGTGCGTTCGCGTGAGAAACGCACCGGCATATCGGGATTGCCCTCGCCCGATGCAAAGCTGTCGCCCATGCCGGCGATCAGGATGTCCCGCACCTTGATGTCGATCTGCGCGATCTGACGGCCGCCGATTTGGACAGTCACCATTGCGCCGCCCGGATACGGCACTACGAAGCGCGCGGGCTCGCTGCACGGCTGCGTGATGGCATCCCCGCGCGGATTCTTGGTATCGCCGCGAGGCGCCGACAGCCATGTGCACGACAGCATCGACGGGCTATCGATGCCGGAAATTTTGGCGATGACGGCATGATGAGTCGGATTGATGTAATCGTCGTAGGCTTTGCACTTGAAGCGATTGTTGCTCCAGCAGGTCTTGTCGAACATCGACGCGGCCCAGCCGTCGCGATCGTCTCGCTGAAGGGAATGCTCTTCCGAGAGGATCGGCGTCGTTTTTTCGCGCGGGCCTAATGAGCGGTAGGTCTCGCGATGGGCGTTGGTGTCGTTCGGGTCGATGAAAAAGCGGAACGGGTTTTCGATACGCCACGTAATCGTAGGTGCAGCCTCGGCGCGGCTCGGCATTGCAAGTCCTGCAATGACGCAAGCCAGCGGAAGGAACAGCCCCGCTGCGATCGCTCGCAGCCCCCGTTTCAACATCGATGCCATCAGCCCTCTTCGTCGGCCGTCAAATGCGGCCGGACCACTGCGCGCGTGCGATACGCCACAATCGAGCCATCGGCGCGACGTCCACGATTTCGCGCGCCGGCTCATGCCGAGGCTTTTGCAAAGCGCGAAAATAGGGCTCGACGAGGGCAAGCGGCAAAAGGGCGGTCGTAAATAGCCTTGGTTTGCCCGTGAGATGACGCCGCACGTTGGCGAGTCCACGCCTGCCTTCTGCCGCCATCCAGGCGATTTGCGGCCGCCAGTCGGTCACCTCTTTTTGATCATAAGGGTTCGGCGATCTGGGCATCGGCAGGGGCGCGCGGCCGTGCATCAGTGCATAGGGCAGTTCAATCCCGAGCCGTGCAAAGCCCGACGCGCGGGCGGCGGCATCAACGAGCGCCTCGTCAAGGTCAACGCCAAGGATCGCGCCCGCGAGTAAAAACGGCGTGCCGTCGATGATGCGTAGGCGGGCGATGAGATCCTCGTCGGACGCCGGTTGCTCCGCGTAGAGCGCATCTGCATGGGCCTCCAGATAGCTCTCGATCCGCCCCAGCGACAGGGAGCGGCGGCGGATGACCTCGGCGAAGGCGTCGAGAACGGGATTGCCGGAACGGCCGCTTTCGCCGCGGCTAAGAAAGGCGTCGCGCCACCACGCAACACGGATTTCGCCGAGCATGGCTTCGCTCACCTGACGCGAGATGCGCTCGATTTCGCCGGTGAAGGCTGCGAGCGCGATCAAGTCATCGCGGGCGGCAGCAGGCGCAAAAAGCGCCGCATAGAAGCGGTCGGGCGCGTGGGTGCGGGCGCTCGTGCGCACCGTGTCGAAGGATGCTGTCGTTGCTACGGCGTCGGTCACGCTGTGGCTTTCGCTCGATGGAAACTACGGGACGTAAATAGCATCCTGACTCAATCTCTGCGCGGCCGGATGATGGAGACGTCTCAGGGAACGGCGATCAGGGCTGCTGCGATCGGGCGTTTTTCGGCGATCAGAATGTTGTAGGTGCGGGCCGCTGCCCCTGTCGACATCGGCTCGAGGCCGATGCCCGCCTTGGCGAACGCTTCGTAGATTTCCGGTTTGGGCCAGAGTTGCTTTTCGCCCGTGCCGAACAGCACGGTGATCGGCGGTTCGACGAGGTTCAGAAGGAATGCAATATCGCCGTCGGTCAGCGCATCGACGCTTGTCGCAGGCCATGCCCAGACACCCGACGGCAGACACAGGACTGAGCCACGATGGCTCATATCGGCGAACCGAAAGCCGCCGTTGCCGTACGCCGTTATCGGCGTCTCGTAGGGATAGCGGGCGACGTCGCGAGTCATGACGGCGCCGCCCTGCTTTCGACCTTAAGCCTTGGCCTTCGACTTCGTCGTAGCCATCGCCTTTGCGGCAGCATCGCTCCAGTCGCGCTTGACGCCGAGGTAGCCCAACAGCGGCGCGGCGATGAAGATCGACGAATAGGTGCCAATCACGACGCCCAAGAGCATCGCAAGGTTGAAGCTGCGGATTACCTCGCCGCCGAAGATATAGAGGGAAAGCAACACTGCGACCGCAGTGGCACCCGTCAGGATCGTGCGCGACAGCGTCTCGTTGATCGAGAGATTCAGAAGCTCGTTGAGCTCCATCTTCTTAAACTTGCGCAGGTTTTCGCGGATGCGGTCTGAGACGACGACGGTGTCGTTCACCGAATAGCCGAGAATGGTCAGAAGCGCGGCCACCGTCGACAGATCGAATTCGAACCGGAACAGCGAAAATATGCCCGCCGTGACCAGCACGTCGTGCGTCAACGCGACCACGGCGCCGAGCGCGAACTGCCATTCGAACCGGAACCAGACATAAGCGACGATAGCGAGAATGCCTGCTGCAACGGCGATGAAGCCGGTCATGCGCAGTTCGCTCGAAACGGCGGGACCGACGACTTCGACACGCCTCTGCACGTAGTCGGCATCCGTCGCCGCAGTCACCTTTTTCAGGGCTTCCTGCTGCGCGGCTTCGCCGCCGGGCTGCTCTTCCAGGCGGACAAGAACGTCGTCAGGTGTACCGAACTCCTGAATCTGCACGTTACCGAGGCCGAGGCCGTTAAGCTTCTCGCGCAGTGCGCTGATATCGGCTTTTCCGGATTTCGTCTTCAGCTCGACAAGAGAGCCGCCCTTGAAGTCCACGCCATAGTTCAAGCCAAGCGTCATGCAGAGCGCAAGGGAGATCAGCATGGCGATGATCGACGCCGCGAGCGCCGGGCCCTTGAACTTCATGAAGGGCAAGCGAAGGTCGTGCGGGAAGAAGTCGACGCCCTTGAAGACGGGAATGAGTTTCATCAACACGGAAGGCGTCTCCTAGACCGGAACGGTCTGAATGCGGCCCTTGGGCTGGGCCCTGAGCCAGAACCAGATGAGCATTCGCACGACCGTCACAGACGCGAAGATCGAAGTCAGAATGCCGATTGTAAGCGTGACGGCGAAGCCGCGGATCGGACCGGAGCCGAGCCAGAACATGATGATGGCGCAAGCCAGCGTCGTCAGCTGGCTATCGGCGATCGTCACGAAGGCGCGCTGGAAGCCGGCGTCGATGCCTGCAACCGGCGTCTTGCCGGTGCGCAGTTCTTCGCGGATACGCTCATAGATCAGAACGTTAGCGTCGACGGCCATCGCGACGCCAAGAACGAGACCAGCGATGCCGGGCAACGTCAGCGTCGAGCCAATGAGCGTCATCAACGCCACCGTCATGATCAAATGCACGATGAGGCCGACACAGGCGAAAATACCGAACGTCCCGTACGCAAGAACGGTCAGAATAACGACCGCGATACCGCCGATCGTACCTGCCAGCTTACCATCGGCAATGGAGTCAGCGCCGAGCGACGGGCCGACCGTGCGTTCTTCAACGATGGTCAACTTCGTGGGCAGCGAACCCGAGCGGAGCTGAACGGCGAGACGGGTCGAACTTTCGACGGTGAAATTACCGGAAATCTGGCCGGAACCACCGAGAATCGGCTCGCGAATGACTGGCGCAGAGAGAACCTTGTCGTCGAGCACGATGGCGAACGGACGGCCGACATTGTCTTTCGTGAAGTTCGCAAACTTACGCGCGCCAACCTGATTGAAGCGGAAGTTGATGACGGGTTCGCCGGTGCGGCTGTCGAAGCCCGGCTGGGCGTCGGCGAGGTCTTCACCCTGCACCACCGGCGTTTCGCGCAACAAATAGGAACGCGGACCGCCGTCGTCCTTGTCGGCGGGATAAATCTTATAGCCCGTCGGAATGCTGGTCTGCTGGGCTTCGTCAGCGGACATCGACGGATTGACTTCGTGGAACGTCAGCTTCGCAGTTTCACCGATAAGCGCTTTCAGTTCTTTGGTGTCTTTCAGACCGGGGAACTGGATCAAAATACGATCGGTACCCTGCCGGACAATGGTCGATTCCGAGGTGCCGAGATTGTTCACGCGACGGTTGATCGTTTCGATCGACGCAGCGGCAGCATTCGAAAGGCGGGCGCGCAAACCGGCTTCGGTCGGCTTGATAATGATCGTGCCGGGATCGTTGCCTTCGCTGACATCAACATCGTAGCCGCCGGTTCCGAGCACGGCGCTGCCGATCGTCTGGCGGACCTTGTAGAGTTCCTTGATCGCCTTGTCGCGCTCGTCAGGCTTTGCAAGCTTCACGACGAGCTGTGAACCCTGAGCGCCAATGCCGGTGAACCCGATCCGCGCGTCACGCAGCACTTTGCGCGATTCATCCCGGAGATTGTTCAGCCAATCTTTCTTGATTTCGTTCTGATCCATCTCAAGCAGCAAGTGCGCGCCGCCTTGTAGGTCAAGGCCGAGAGGCATCTGCTTATGCGGGATATACCAGGGCCACGACGCAACCGTCTCTTTCGAGAAGAGGTTCGGCATCGCGACCAAGATCCCGGCGAGACAGGTCAGCAGGATGAGAAAAACTTTGGTGCGGGTAAAGTGCAGCATCGGAAACGGATCTCGTGCATTAGGCGATGTGCGGATCAACAGCCGCACACCGGGCGCATCCTACTTTTCGCACACGGACCGATCGCGATCACGTTGCGACTTTGACAGATTTAGCCTTCTTTGACGGGTTCGCCTTTGGAGCGCACTTCCATCAAGGTGCTCTTCACGATGCGGACTTTCAGGTTGTCTGCGAGTTCGACTTCGATCTCGTCGCTGGTGTCGGAGACCTTGATCACCTTGCCGACCATACCGCCGGACGTAACGACGGTGTCGCCGCGACGGACGGCGTTCAGGCGTTCGCGGAGCTGCTTGGCACGCTGCGACTGAGGGCGGATCAACAGGAAGTAGAAGATCGCCAGCATCAGGAGCATGGGGATCAGAAGTCCGCCAAGCGGATCCATGGCACTTGAAGCGCCTGCGGCTTGTGCGAACGCGGGAGTCGTAAACATTGCGAAGGAACGTCCTCTTGATGCGATTGAAATAAGCACTGCCGCCCCGAAACCCAATGGGCCGGGGGAAAGAGCCCCTCAAATTCGGGCGGACTATAGTGGTCCGAGGCCCATTTGCAACCACACAAACCCCGGCAAAATGGCGTTGGCACGGCCTTTCATAGTGATTAAACACGGTTTTTCCGGCCACTAGCGAGCCGGGTTTTCGCCTTTCTGGATTTCCTGATGTCTGATGCCGACGCCTACCGCCCGCTTCTGGAGCGAATTGCAGATGCCCTGGAACGATTGAGCCCGCCGCCGCTGCGCGCCGTCAGCTTCGATGCCGCCGACGCGTTCATCTGGCAGGCCGAGAGCAACAGTTTCGAGCCGGTGCCGGAAGTTAGCGGCGTGCCGCTTAAGCTGTTGAAAGGCATCGACCGGACGGCCGGCATCCTGCTCGACAACACCCGCCGGTTCGCAGCCGGGTTTCCTGCCAACAACGCGTTGCTCTGGGGAGCGCGTGGCATGGGCAAATCGAGCCTCGTCAAGGCCGCCCATGCAGATGCTCTCGCCATCAGCGGCGGTTTGAAGCTCGTTGAGATTCACCGCGAAGATATCGCCTCGCTGCCGAGGTGCCTGTCGCTGCTTAAGGCGGCGGCCCCTCTCCGGTTTATCGTGTTCTGCGATGACCTGTCGTTCGATCACGACGACACCAGCTACAAATCGCTCAAGGCCGTGCTCGATGGCGGTATCGAAGGCCGTCCGAAAAACGTGCTGTTCTATGCGACGTCGAACCGACGGCACCTGATGCCGCGCGATATGATCGATAACGAGCGGGCGACGGCGATCAATCCGGGCGAGGCGACGGAAGAGAAAGTCTCACTGTCGGATCGCTTCGGACTTTGGCTCGGCTTCCACAACGCAAGCCAAGACGATTACCTCGCGATGGTGCGCGCCTATGTCGAGTATTTCGGCATCAACGTGAGCGACGCAGAACTCGAACGCGACGCGCTTGAATGGGCGACGACGCGTGGCGCACGCTCGGGCCGTGTCGCCTGGCAGTACGTGCAGGATCTCGCCGGTCGAAACAAGACGTCGATTTAGTTGGCGCTCGTTAGTTGGCGCTCGGCGACACGCTCCGCGCGCCGGCCGCCGAGCGCGGACTATGCAGCAGCGAGCGGCGCTTGCGGCCGGCTCCGCGCAGCGGAGTCGCAAGCGCCAATCAATTAAAGAGAGCCGGATCTTGCGACCCGGCCCCCATGCTTCCCTCTGTGCCAGCGCGTTGCCCCCGCGCTAGATCGTGGCGTCAAAGCTTTTCGAGATACGGTATCGGATCAACCGGCCTCGAACCTTGACGCAATTCAAAATGCAGCTGCGGCCGATCAACCGAGCCGGTCTTGCCGGCTTTCGCGATGACCTGTCCGCGCCTGACCTTGTCGCCGCGCTTCACGAGAAGCTCGTCGTTGTGGGCATAGGCGGTCACCCAGCCGTTGTCGTGACGAAGCAGAACGAGATTGCCGTAGCCTTTGAGCTCGCTGCCGGCGTAGGCGACGACACCGGACTCGGCGGCATGAACATCCGTTCCAAGCGGCACTTGCAGATTGATGCCGTCGTTATGCGTGCCGTCCGGGCGACTGCCGAAACCAGCAATGATCTTGCCACTCGCGGGCCACCGCAGTTTGACGCTATCGACGGTCGCCGGGCCGGATGACGGCGGCGGAGCTGCGATGGCGACCTTCTGCTCAGGCGCAACGGGTTGCGCGGCCGCTTCGGGCTTCCGCTCAGGCGGCGACGGCTGCACGGGCGGTACGACGGGAGATGCGTCGTTCGTCTGGTTCGAGAGCGACGCGACACGCTTCTCGCCATTGATGATCGTCGGCTGCGTCGTCGTCGCGTCGCCATAGCGCTGCGGTTCGGATGGTTGCGCATCGGCGATCGGCGGCGGTGGCGCAGTCGGCTCAGGTTGCCTCGACGCGGCAGGCGGCAGAGGCGGCGCCGGCGGCGTGTTGGCGGCTATGCGTGCCGGTGCTTCATTGCCGCCGCGCCCCGGAATGCGCAAGACGGTGCCAGGCTTTACGCGACGCGGGTCGCTGATGCCGTTGACCTGCTGCAGCTCGGAAAATTTCACGCCGTGCGCACGGGAGATCCCATAGAGAGAGTCACCCGGCTGCACCGTGTAGCTCGCATTGTAGCGAACGGCGACGTCGGGCGTCGCCTGGACAAGCGGAACAGGTGCCGGACGCGCAGCTTCGACCGCCGCACTCGCGGCAGCAGCGCTCGAACGCGGTGTGTAACCGCCGCCATCGGCGGCTGGAAGATAAAGCTTCTGGCCCGGATGAATGTTCGGATTGTTCAGATTGTTGAGGGTCGTCATCTCCGCCAGAGAGACGTGATGGCGACGCGACAAACCGTAAAGCGTGTCGCCCGGTTGCACTTCAATAGCTTCGCCTTTGGCAATCGGAGCGCCATGCGACGGCACGCTGGCGCTGCGCGTCTGGCTAGACGGCTTCGCGTTGTAGGTCGGCTGACGATAGGCAGGCTGTTGATATGCCGGCTGCTGATACGTCGGTTGACGATACGCTGGCGGCGGCGCGTAAGAGCGGTCGTTGTTCGCATCAGGAAGAGCAGCAACCTGGACGGACGAAGCGCCTGCGCCATAGGGGCCGCGCGGTGTCGAACCTTCGACGGGTTGGTTATCGCTAAGTGAATTACTGTATACGGATTCTCGCGGCGCCGGATTGCTGCCGGTTTCCGGAGGATCGTTAAGGGCAAATGACGTACTGTCGAAACGCGTGATATCCGCGCTGCAACCGGCCATGGAAATGCTTGCGAATATTAGAGAAAAAGCCGTCGCGGACTTGAGGCACAAGCGACCGCACTGGCCAACGCCAAAACAACTCATCATGGTACGCACCTCTACTCGCACTATCTATTAACCTTTAACCGGTTAACAGGCGGTAAACACCGCCGCGCGATTTTAAATCGATGCCCCGAGTTGTCGTATCGTGCTGAGAACCATCCGCCCCTGCCCCACAGAGTGAACGGCCCGTTTGGAAAAGTCGAAGACGCCGGAACCGATGCATTGCACACCGCTTCCGAGTTTTCTCTGCTTAGATGACAATTGCGCTCACTTCGCGGAAGGATTTCGTCAAACCCGCGGCTTTTGCGCTTGAAGTGGCATCGCCGCAGGCGAGCGCTTTAGGCCAGCTTGCCCTTCAGCGCGTCCAACGCACGATATTCGGTGAGATCAATGCTCAGCGGTGTGACGGAAATTTTGCCTTCGGCAATCGCGGCAATATCAGTTCCGGGAACGAGCGTCGACATGCGGCGCTCGAAACCGAACCAGAAGTACGGCGTGCCCCAGGGGTCTATCCGGCTGTCGATATCGAGCAGCCCCTGATCGCGTACGCCCTGCGAAGTAACGGCCACGCCCTTGATTTCATCGGGAGCAGCGTCCGGAAAGTTGATATTGATGAGCGTCTTTAGATCCCACTTTTCATCAAGAAGCTTCCGGATCAGCGACGGCGCGTGAGCAAGCGGCGTATCCCATAGCGCGCGGCGGGCGCCTTCTTCGAAGCCCATCATCAGCGACAGTGCGATCGAGGGAATGCCAAGAATGGCACCTTCCATCGCAGCAGCAACAGTGCCCGAATAGGTCACATCCTCGGCGAGATTCGAGCCGTGATTGACGCCGGACAGAATGAGATCCGGCGGCTGATCGAGCAAGATATGGCGAACGGCCATGATCACGCAGTCGGTCGGCGTACCGGTGATTGCGTGCGTGCGCTCGTCAAGTTTGCGCAGACGCAGCGGTGTATGCAGCGTCATCGAGTGCGCCGTGCCGGATTGATTTGTCTCCGGCGCAACCGTCCAGACATCGGGCGAAATTCCCAGCGCGATCGCTTTTAGAATTTCAAGCCCGTGAGCGTTGATGCCGTCGTCGTTGGTGATGAGGATGCGCATTGTTCAGCCGATGATTTCGCCCTTTGAATTCACGCGAAGCGGAGTTCCACGTTCATGCCGTGCACCTTCGTCGCTTGCGCCTGTAGCACGGACGCTGGATGGATGGAGGCACCAGACCCGCTCTCGTTCATACACGAAGACGCCAATTTGCTCAGGCGACACTTCGCCGATGACATAGCCCTCAAGGCAGCGAATGTCTTCGTCATCAACATCCTGATTGACGACAACAATGTCGTAAGGGCGAAGCACTCGTCGGTCCTCAGAGAACTACGCTTTCTGGATCTGCGCCAATCCGCCCATATAGGGGAGAAGTGCATCGGGAATGACAACGGTGCCATCGGCCTGCTGGTAGTTTTCGAGCACGGCGATCAGCGTGCGGCCGACCGCGAGACCCGAACCGTTCAGCGTGTTTGGGTAGACGGGCTTGCCGCCGTCTTTCGGTCGATAGCGCGCGTCCATACGCCGGGCCTGGAAATCACCGCAGACAGAGCACGAAGAAATTTCACGATAGGCGTTCTGTCCCGGCAACCAGACTTCGATGTCATACGTCTTCTGCGAGGCAAAGCCCATGTCGCCCGTGCACAGAAGCATCGTGCGGAACGGCAGGCCGAGGCGCTTCAGAACTTCTTCGGCGCATGATGTCATGCGCTCATGTTCTTCGAGCGCCGTCTCGGGCGTGACGACGGAGACAAGCTCGACTTTCGAGAACTGATGCTGGCGGATCATGCCGCGCGTATCGCGACCAGCGGCGCCGGCTTCAGAACGGAAGCATGGCGTCCATGCCGTCATGCGCATCGGCAGTTGTGCCTCATCGAGGATCTGCTCGCGCACGAGGTTCGTCAGCGAGACTTCGGCGGTTGGAATAAGCCAGAAGTCGTTAGTGGTCTTGAACAGATCCTCGGCGAACTTCGGCAGGTTGCCGGTGCCGTAGGCGGCCTGGTCTTTCACGAGCAGCGGCGGATTGACTTCAGTGTAGCCGAATTCGCCCGTGTGCAGATCGAGCATGAAGCTCGCGATGGCGCGCTCCAATCGCGCGAGCGCGCCCTTCAGTACGACGAAACGCGCGCCGGAAATTTTCTGCGCGGCTTCGAAGTCCATGAGGCCCAGCGCCTCGCCGATTTCGAAGTGCTGCTTCGGCGCGAAATCGAACGTGCTGGGCGTGCCGACCTTGCGAACTTCGACATTGCCCGTTTCGTCCGTGCCGTAGGGAACGTCAGCGCGCGGTGTATTGGGAATAACGGAGAGGACATCGCGGATCTCAGCATCGAGAACGCGTTCTTCTTCTTCACCGCTGGCGATCGTATCCTTAAGCGCGGCGACCTCTGCCATCAACCGCGAGGCTGTGGCATCGTCCTTGGCGGCTTTCGCCTTACCGATTTCCTTGGAGGCGGCGTTGCGCTGCGACTGTGCTTCCTGGAGCGATGTCAGCAGTGCGCGGCGCTTATCGTCGAGCGCAATGATGCGCCCGGCTTGCGGTTCGAGTCCACGGCGACGCAGACCCTCATCGAAAGTCTCGGCGTTATCTCTGATCCACTTGATGTCGAACACGGGTGGCCCCTTCACGGTCGTAACTGTGGGGCCGTCCTATACGATGCGCTGCACCCGGTCCAGTCCGGGACAATCGGATGGCACCCGAAAAACGGGCGCCACCCAATTTCAACAATTTATCGGCAGTCCCAGACGCCGTGCGGCGTGGGCTGGCTCGACGAGCACGAGGCCTGATCGCCAGCCGAAGCCGCGAATGCGACGGTGGCCGGAGCGGCGCTGATGGACAGTGCAAAGACTGCAACGGCGATTTTCAGAGCTTTAGACATGTGCGTGGTCCTTTGAGTTGACATTAGTGTCAAACGTCCGAATGCCTCGCAGTCCTTTCACACTCGCAAGTCACGCTCCCCGCTGACGGCCAATCTCAAATGATCGGCGTGCAGCATCATTTTACTTTTTGGGAGCGTCCCTCACGTCTTTGTCGCGCGATTGGATCACTGCAACGTCTTCGAACTTATGGTGTCCACGCACCATCATTCCGCGGGACGATTAACGGCAGTCCCAGATGCCGTGAGGCGTATATTCGTGGTTCTCGCACGCCTGATACGTACCGTTTCCGCCCGTAGCGGCGAACGCCATCGTCGCCGGGGTGGCGCTGACGAGAAACGCGAGCGCAACAAATGTTGCTTTGAATGTTTTGGTCATTGGTATTGTTCCTTAGTAGTGGCCTTTGGCTCTAGCCATTCGAATTAGCTTCAATCGCCGAACATCTCGCGGCCGATCCTCGTAACTTGCCACGCTCAGCGACAAGTCAATCTTCGTCCTGCAGCAGGATTTCGTTTCCTGCTGCTGCAATGTTTCTGAGGCTCGTATCGCGGTGACGGCGGCGGTCGCCATCAAACGCAAAGCTTAACGGCAGTGCGTATAGGCATGATCCTGACAGACCTGGTTTGATTCATAGCTCGCAAAAGCGAGGTTGCTCGAAGCTGCAGTCAGTGCAGCGACTGCAACAAAAACCTTTAGAAATGCGGACATCGAATTGCTCCTCGATATTCTGTTCGTTGTCTTGGCGACGTCATCTTGGCGACCGCTCTTGCAGACATGTACGCATTGTCATCTCGATCCGTTAGGCTCGGATTTCGAGATCGCACGACAGGTTTTGGTACTGACTTGAATAGGAGATATGCTTCGTTCTCTTGATCCAGAACAAGGCGCTCAGCATGCCCCGTTTCATCGCGGGATGCGCACGCTTCGAGATTGCGCAGCGAGCGCGCGTCGCAGCCATGACGGCGCATAAACCGTCAT